>NZ_JBSSEL010000022.1:0-70682 GCF_054061655.1 Pedobacter sp. UYEF25
GTTCACCTCTGCTTCCTTTTAAATTTCCGTATTATTTATCACTTTACAAACTAACGGTTAGCGATTGCAGAGGAAATCCTTTTTGTGAGGAACGAACAAAAAAATTGAAACGTAAAGCTCGACCCCTTTCCGGGGGAACGCCCAAATGATCTAAAAAATGTTTAGATTTATTTCAAACCAAAAATATCAATTAGTTGGGCGCTTTTATTTCTTATCCGTTGCAACCCTATAGCTTGGGTCTTCTGTAATGTTCACATCAATTACCATTTCGGCATTTTTGAGCAACAACCGACAATCTTCGCTCAAATGCCTTAAATGCAGTTTTTTACCTACTTTATGATAACGTTCCGTGAGCTTATTTACTGCATCAATCGCACTCATATCTGCAATCCTACTTTCTTTAAAGTCTACAATCACTTCTTCAGGATCGTTTGAGACATCGAATTTTTCTAGAAAGGTGGTGGTCGACCCGAAAAATAAAGGGCCAAAGATCTCATAGTGTTTCGCACCTTGATCGTCGACATATTTCCTTGCACGAATTCTCTTTGCACTCTCCCATGCAAATACCAGCGCCGAAATGACTACTCCGATAAGCACCGCTAGCGCGAGGTTATTTAGCCAAACGGTAATTACGGCAACCAAGATACCCACTGCAATATCATGCCGAGGCATTTTATTCACAATGCGTAAGCTGATCCACTCAAAAGTGCCAATGGCAACCATAATCATTACGCCAGTTAAAGCGGCCATGGGTACGCGCTCTATAATGGAACCGCCAAATAAAATGATTAACAAAATCGTTAGCGCAGCTACAATGCCCGAAAGCCTGGCCCTAGAGCCGGCAGAAAGATTTACAAAGGATTGCGCAATCATCGCACAACCACCCATACCTGTAAAAAACCCATTTACTATGTTTGCCGAACCTTGCGCAACAGCCTCTTTATTGCCGTTTCCTTTGGTACCTGTAATTTCATCCACCACATTTAAGGTAAGGAGACTCTCCACCAATCCTACCCCAGCCATGACCAACGCGTAAGGGAAAATGATCTTAAGCATGTCAAAGCTAAAAGGCACAGATGGGATGTGAAAAGGCGGAAATCCACCACTAATAGAGGCGATGTCCTTGACTGTTTTGGTATCTATGCCAAATCCCAGAACCAATAAAAAAACAATAATGATGGCAACTAAGGAGGCCGGCACCGCTTTGGTAATCTTTGGAAAAAGCATTACGATGGCGATGGTTAATAGCACTAGACCGACCATGATCCAAAGGGCAGAACCCGCCAGCCATGTCTCGCCGCCGCCTGCCGTAGCAACTTTAAATTGTTCTATCTGAGCCATAAAGATGATCACCGCTAAACCGTTTACAAAGCCATACATCACTGGTTGTGGCACCAACCGAATAAATTTACCCAGGCGAAATAGTCCAACGAGCAGCTGTATAATGCCTGCCAAAACCACTGCGGCAAAAACATATTCTATGCCATTAGAATGCATCAAAGCGATAAGAACAACCACTGTGGATCCTGCGCCGCCAGATACCATTCCGGGCCTACCACCAAATATTGCAGTGATCAAACCCATTAAAAAGGCCGCATAAAGCCCGGTTAGAGGGGAGAAACCAGCCAGAATGGCAAAGGATAGAGACTCGGGAATCATCGTCATAGCCACCGTGAGCCCTGCCAACACCTCCGTCTTGTAATCGACTTTTTGCTTAAAATCGAATAAGTTAAAGTATGCTTTCATGTAAACGAGGTATTGAAATGATGGAGATAGATGATGAGTGAAACGAAGGAAAAAGAACCCGGAAATCGATGAGCAATGGCCTACTGCAAACAGTATTAAAAGCTAAACGACGAGGCGAATGTAAGAGTGCTCACCAGATCGCGCTGTTTTTTCAATCGCAAATGTAGGAAAAAAGAGGCAATGCAAGATTCCTAATTTTGTAGTCTCGCGTATTGCCTAACTAAAATTGTAAATCCCATCACGGCATGTATTCGCAGTTATAGCCGAATGCGTACGTGCCTTGTTTAGAATAAGATCCCCTGTTAAATTTTGAGTTCTAAAAATTGCCCGCTAAGTACTGAGCTAATTTCTGACGTTGACAAAGCGTTGCTGACCGCTCAAGTGGCCTATTTTCCCATTAAATAGCCACCTTTAGCAATTATAATTTCAAAACGCTAGCTATTTGCGTTATATTTACAAAAAACCAAAATGTTTTCTCTGCATTGCCGTGGTAATGAACGCATAACAGGCAGCTCCTTTTGTTAAAATAAATGGAACGAAGTTGCTTTTTTTGATGTAATGACCCATAGGTATTTGGATAAGTGTTCATTGAGCGTTGCGTGGAATAGACAAAAACAGGTAAAGGAATTGCACTTGCATCTGAGCATCATGTCTTGAGAACATTAAAATGATGGTTATTCTCTAATGGTTTGGCTGGGTGCATAATATAGAGCAAATGGACTTAAAAGAATTTTTAAACAGTGGCTTATTGGAATTGTCTGTCCTTGGAACATTGTCCGATGACGAAGCTTCCTTGGTGCAGGAAATGCAGTCCTCGCACAGCGAAGTGCAAGAAGAGATCCATGCGCTGGAGCTGTTTTTTGAACAAGATGCCATGCGGAATGCGCTAATTCCTGCTGCGCGACTGGATAAAAAAATGGAACGGATGTTTTCCAGCCTAGAGGCAGAAAAGCAGATGCATTTGTCGCATACGCCGCTTATTAGCGATTTTTCTGATGCAGATTCATGGTTGGAACTGGTGTCTGGTTTGTTGCCAAAGAAAAACTCTCCAGAAAGATTTGAAAAGTTACTCCGTCATCAAGATGGCGTCATGCAGGTATTGGTAGTCTCTTCTACCGACATCGAAGAAGAAACTCATGAAGAGGTTGATGAAAGTTTTTTAATCTTAAAGGGCTCCTGCGTTTGTTCGATTGGCGATGTTTCTATAAAAATGTCAGCAGGCGACTTCATGCAAATCCCACTTTACTTGCCGCATAAAGTCACCCTAACTTCAAAATATGTGACAGCCATTTTGCAGCATGTGGATTGCGAAAATTAACGGCGGCATTCACTAATCAGCGGCCAGAAATCTGCATCAATTATTTGTTGTTAGAAACCGTTTATCTGACGGTGGAATAATAACCACCTCTTTTGCCATAACGCTATGACCATCTCGCCAGTCCCGGCCTAGCAGCAGTTTAGAGGAAAAAACGCCTGAAGCTGCTTGCACAGACTGTTCGGGTTCACAGTACCGAAGAGGATTTGCAGCCGTGTATTGGTCGGAAGTCGGAGCTCGGAAGTCAGCGATCAGCAGTCAGTAAAAGAACGAAACCCGCAGTTAAGTGCCATCTAATGCTGCACTCAAGCCTTTCACCTCAAACCTAGTACACATCACCTCACTCCTGCTTTGCCATCTCGCTAGTCCCGGCCTAGCAGCAGTTTGGAGGAAAAAACGCCTGAAGCTGCTTGCACTGACCCCTCGGGCTTATCCCACCGAAGAGGATTTGCAGCCGTGTATTGGTCGGGAGCGCCGGCAAAGGCCTCAAAGGCTCGATGTGAATCAGCTTGGCGAGTTTTTACCCAACGGGGTGCAAGCCTTGATTTTTTGTAAACTTTTTTATCAAGAAAAAAGTTTGAAGCCCGTGCGGCAAGCACAGCGTAAGGACGAGTAGTGGCCAATCAAGGCGAAGCGCATGTATTGTTATTAAAAGGCCTTTCAAACAGTTTCGTGGGGACACGAACCTGGGAGTTAGCCGTGTATTGGTCGGGAAGTCGGAGGTCGGAGGTCGGAAGTCAGCGATCAGCAGTCAGTAAAACGAAACCCGCAGTTAAGCGCCAACCTAGTTCTGCACCCAAGCCTGTAACCTAAAGTCTAATGCCTATCACCTCACTCCTGCTTTGCCATCTCGCTAGTTCCGGCCTAGCAGCAGTTTGGAGGAAAAAACGCCTCAAGCTGCTTGCACTGACCGCTCGGGCTTATCCCACCGAAGAGGATTTGCATCCGTGTATTGGTCGGGAGCGCCGGCAAAGGCATCAAAGGCTCGATGTGAATCAGCTTGGCGAGTTTTTACCCAAAGGGGTGCAAGCCTTGATTTTTTGTAAACTTTTTTATCAAGAAAAAAGTTTGAAGCCCGTGCGGCAAGCACAGCATAAGGAAGAGTGGTGGCCAATCAATGCGAAGCGCATGTATTGTTAGTAAAAGGCCTTTCAAACAGTTTCGTGGGGACACGAACCTGGGAGTTAGCCGTGTATTGGTCGGGAAGTCGGAGGTCGGAAGTCGGAAATCAGCGATCAGCACATTCAGTAAATGAACGAAACCCGCAGTTAAGTGCCATCTAATTCTGCACTCAAGCCTTTAACCTCAAACCTAGTACACATCACCTCACTCCTGCTTTGCCATCTCGCTAGTCCCGGCCTAGCAGTAGTTTGGAGGAAAAAACGCCTGAAGCTGCTTGCACTGACCGCTCGGGCTTATCCCACCGAAGAGGATTTGCAGCCGTGTATTGGACGGGAGCGCCGGCAAAGGCATCAAAGGCTCGATGTGAATCAGCTTGGCGAGTTTTTGCCCAAAGGGGTGCAAGCCTTGATTTTTTGTAAACTTTTTTATCAAGAAAAAAGTTTGAAGCCCGTGCGGCAAGCACAGCGTAAGGACGAGTAGTGGCCAATCAAGGCGAAGCGCATGTATTGTTATTAAAAGGCCTTTCAAACAGTTTCGTGGGGACACGAACCTGGGAGTTAGCCGTGTATTGGTCGGGAAGTCGGAAGTCGGAAATCAGCATTCAGTAAATGAACGAAACCCGCAGTTAAGTGCCATCTAATGCTGCACTCAAGCCTTTAACCTCAAACCTAGTACACATCACCTCACTCCTGCTTTGCCATCTCGCTAGTCCCGGCCTAGCAGCAGTTTGGAGGAAAAAACGCCTCAAGCTGCTTGCACTGACTGTTCGGGTTCACAGTACCGAAGAGGATTTGCAGCCGCGTATTGGTCGGAGGTCGGAGGTCGGAGGTCGGAGGTCGGAAGTCAGTTAAACAACGAAGCCAGTGCGGCTAGCACAGCTTAAGGAAGAGTAGTGGTGGTCTCATAAAGGCGAAGCGCATGTATTGTTATTAAAAGGCCTTTCCCCTCCTACCTTTCCGGCCTCTTGAGCGGCCCATCTCAAGTGTCTTTTTTCTTAGATAAAAAAGGCACCAAAAAATCAAGGCAAAACGATCCTTCCACGCACAAGCCCAACGCATGGCTCGGCGTTTTCCCACCCCAACGCTCCCTATCCCGTGGTTGCGCGTGTGGAAACTTTGCTTACAATAAAAAGCCTGAATAACGACAAGGCAAAACGATCCTTCCACGCAGAAGCCCAACACGTGGCTCGGCATTTTCCCAGCCCAACGCTCCCTATCTCGTGGCATTGTTTGGCGCAGCAGATCTAAACCAGCTATGGCCATCTCGCTAGTCCCGGCCTAGCAGCAGTTTGGAGGAAAAAACGCCTGAAGCTGCTCGTGGAGAATGTTCGCGTTTAAAGTACCGAAGAGGATTTGCAGCCGTGTATTGATCGGGATGTCGGAAGTCGGCGATCAGAAGTCGGCGATCAGAACTCAGCGATCAGCAGTCAGCAGTTCCCCTTAAAAATCCTTATAGATATTTCTAAAAGTACTTCTTAAACCAAAGGTAATCTGATTGGTTCGGTCAGTGCCAAGACTGTTTTTTTCTTGTCGGATGACACCGCCAAGTTCTAAGCGTAAATTGTATTTTGGATTGATGACATAACCAATTCGACCCTCTACGTAAACAAAATCAGTTTTCAAGCCGTCACCTGTCCGGTATCCAGTATTTTTAAAACGATCGTTATAAGATTGGTTGATGTCCTGACCATAATCTAAGGTAGCCACGTTTAAGCCATACTTGGCATAGTTCGCCTGACCATACAAATTAAATTTACCCAATTGATAATCCCAGATGCTCAGAAACTCTCTAAAATTAGCCCCAAGGGCATGTGCCAAAGGTTCTGCATAATTGCCGTAATTCAACAAAGAACTGCGCTGCGAATAGGTAAACGGCCTAGCGGTGTTGAATTCTACCAGATAATTCAAATTGGAAACCTTAAAGGCATCGAAACCTCTTAAGCCCAGTTGATACCCAAATTTATTGGCCCAATAACCTTCACCCTTGAAAACTTCTTTTGCCGTAAACTCATCTATAGCCAACTGACCATAGACCGTACCGTTTTTAAAGGCCTTGTATTTTCCGGTAAAACCAATCAGCGCATTGTCGGGAGAACCATTCTTTCCCTCAATGGTGCGTAAGAAAATTAACGGACTTATATAGCTTACGTCAAAGCCCCTACGTCCACTCTCATCTGCACCTTGCCAAATAACAGAATCAAAGAAACCTAGCGATAACCGATTGTTTACATTCCAATCTAAATAATGAAAGACACCCCACTTTTTCCTAAACCCATTGGCATAAGAAAGCTCCGGAGAAAGCGGATCTTGAAATTGAGCCCACATGGCCATATAACGTACATCGCCCAAATTAACGTTTACTTTAAAGTAAGGATAAGCGGCAGAAACATCAGAAAGCAACATCGAACGATACCCATCGCCGATAAAATTCTTATCGTTGCCAAGGGTAAAAGAAAAATGTTTATCCAATCTATAATTTAAAATGGCTGTGGCGTACGCCCAATCTTTCGTGGTTTTAGCAGGTCCAAATTTATCATTGACCATCCCAGGAATTACCCCCTTGGCATTGATGTATTTGGTAAGGTAATCGTTAAATCTTGCTTGGTTTTCGAATCCACTCGTATAAAAAGAGAATTTCTTGCCAATATTTCCCATCACCTGATAACCGCGGGTATTGGTCCAGGTGGTTATTTTATGACTTACGTCTTTTCCGATGATAAAATCTGGAAGAAAATCGATGTACACATTAAAATCTTCTTTTTGGATGGACACCAAATGCTCGTTAAAAAGCTTGCGCAGTACCCAACTCTTATAGGTAGTATCTACGCCGACGGACATCAAAGAATCTAGCGAAGCATTCAATAGAGAATCTTCATTAATAATCGGCTTGATAGACGTATGGAACCGAGTATCCGTGTTGTAAAGCTGTTTGCTCAGCTTTTGATACTGAAAATAGCTGTAAGGGGTAATTTGCTGCGCATAAACGGCAAAGCCGATGAGGCCTACTAGGGCAGTGAGTAAAAGTTTCTTCATTAAATCTAATCTACAGTCAAATGGTCTAGTTCTTCAAACACCGAATTTTTACTGATAAACTCAGGTACAATTTTTTTCATGTGAATCACCACCTGTCTGTCCTTATGGTTTTTCGCGGCATAAATTAACTCATGGATCTGCTTTTCTACCTCATCAAATACATATTCGCGCACTTTGCCGATCATAATTTTTTCATGGTGGGTAGGCATCACATTTTCATTGTCGTTGAGCAGCTCTTCATACAATTTCTCGCCAGGACGTAACCCAGAAAATACAATGTTGATGTCTATATTTGGCTCAAGACCTGCTAAGCGGATCATTTTCTTCGCCAATTCTACAATCTTAACACTCTTTCCCATGTCAAATACAAAGATTTCGCCACCTTGGCCCATACAACCCGCTTCTAACACCAAACGGCAAGCTTCGGGGATGGTCATAAAATATCGCGTAATTTCTGGATGAGTTACTGTTACGGGTCCGCCTTTTTCGATCTGTTGTCTAAATCGAGGAATTACAGAGCCGTTTGAGCCAAGCACATTGCCAAATCTGGTGGTGATGAACTTGGTAATGGGTTTTACTTCGAGGTCGTTGATATAATTTAGCCCATTTTGAAACACATAACCTGCGGTATGAATGGAGTTGTTGAGCGATTGCACATAAATTTCTGCTATGCGCTTAGAGGCGCCCATAATGTTGGTTGGATTTACGGCCTTATCCGTGGAGATCATCACAAATTTCTGAACCCCATATTTTACAGAAAGGTCTGCGATGGTTTTAGTACCCAATACATTGGCTTTTACCGCTTCTGCAGGATTGTCTTCCATCAATGGAACATGCTTATAAGCAGCTGCATGGAACACATAGTGGGGCTTATAATTTTTAAATAACATCTCCATGCGCTGTCCATCACGGACATCACCGATAAACGAATGAAAATTCCTGTTGCTATTATACTCGTCGAGTTCTAAGGAAACATCGTGAAGGCCTGTTTCAGATTGGTCACACAAAATAACCAGGCCTACGTCGAACTTTGCGAGCTGACGCACAATTTCACTGCCGATCGATCCAGCAGCACCGGTAATTAAGATGCGTTTGTTTCTAAGCATATCGCCAATGCCCTGAATGTCGATCTTAATCGGTTTTCTGTTCAACAGATCCTCGATGTTCAACTTCTTTATTTGAGCAGGTTGAAGTTTTCCGTCTGCCCAGGCATTTAAAGGAGGAATGTTTAACACTTTGATGTGTTTCGCCAAACACAAATCTACAATCTGTTCTTTTCTATCTGCTGGAAGGGTATAGGTAGCAAAAATAATTTCATCTAGCTCATGTTCTTCGATCAACGCTTCCAATTTTTTTGCATCTAGAATCTTAATCCCATCAATGGTTTTACCCACTTTACGGTCATCGTCGTCTACAAAAGCAAAAATATTCTTGTTCACACTCCCATCATGGTCGAAGGTTCTTTTCGTGGCCAAACCAGCTTCACCAGCTCCGTACACAATCACCTTCTTTTTATCAAGCTTCAAATTCTTTACATATAAAAAGAAATATTTAATCATCACCCTATAGGTAATCAGGAGCAAAAAACTGGTTAAACCTGTGGTAATGAGAATGGTATTCGGAATTATCGACTGACCTGCAAAAGTAATATAGACTAGGTTTAAGATAAAGAAGATGCCGTTTGCGATAATGACAGAGAACAAAATTCGAAAGGAATCTTGGGCACTGGTGTACCTCACGATGCCGGCATAGGTTTTCAGATTGGCAAATACGGCCAAGTTGATTAAGCCAAAAATCAAGAGATTTCTGGAGAGTTCGATCATGTCAACCGATGTGAGGTCTAGATTGTGTTTTAGACTATACGCAAAAACCATCGAGCAAGTGCAGATGATGATGTCTAGTATAAATATGATCCAGCGGGGGACGATGTTAAATTGATTGAACAAAATGCTAGAATTAAATATCGCTAAAGGTAAAAATAAAATTTCGATAAGAATGATTTTAAAAATTGCCTCTTAACACATTCTTCATGTTGACGGGAGGAGACCCCAGAGACCCTTTCCGGAGCCACACCAACTCGTCCTGTCGACGATGAGAGACACCTCACATGCCGAACCTAGTTGTGAGACGGCTCGCTGCACCAACTCGTCACGTCGACGTATAGGAGACACCTCATAGGCTTTTCTAGTTGTGAGACGGCTCGCTGCGCTCGACGTGACGATTTACGTGGAATTGCGCAGCCTAAAGTACTCGTCATGTCGACGATGGGAGACATCTCACATGCCGAACCAAGTTGTGAGACGGCCCGCTGCACCAACTCGTCATGTCGACGTATAGGAGACACCTCATAGGCTTTTCTAGTTGTGAAACGGCTTGCTGCGCTCGACGTGACGATTTACGTGGAATTGCGCAACCTAAAGCGCCCGTCATGTCGACGATGGGAGACATCTCACATGCCGAACCTAGTTGTGAGACGGCTCGCTGCACCAACTCGTCATGTCGACGTATAGGAGACATCTCACATGCCGAACCTAGTTGTGAGACGGCTCGCTGCACCAACTCGTCATGTCGATGATAGGAGACATCTCACATGCCGAACCTAGTTGTGAGACGGCTCGCTGCACCAACTCGTCATGTCGACGATAGGAGACACCTCACATGCCAAACCTAGTTGTGAGACGGCTCTCTGCACCAACTCGTCATGTCGACGATAGGAGACACCTCAAATGCCGAACCTAGTTGTGAGACGGCTCGCTGCGCTCGACGTGACGATTTACGAAGGCGGAATTGCGCATCCCACGAGTCTTCTCCCCTAATTACCCGAAAACCGACTCCGGCTGCTGACATCAGATATCTACCTTTCAACTTTACCGCCTTAACTGTCTGTAAAAGCAATTTTTCCCTCTCTTTTCCCACATCTGCCTCAATCCATATTTTATTACTACATTTGCAAATTATAGCTTTTCGTGCCAACGTATATGAATAAAACATTTTATCTAGCCCTTCTAGTCCTATTTATGAGCAGTTGCGGCGTTAAATACGAAACCATTCCGTATTTTAAAGACCTTCCAGCGAACGAAAATGTAAGCGAAGAAATTCAGAACCAAAGCATTTTAAAAATTCAAAAAAGTGATATCTTATCCATTACCGTAAGTAGTTTAGATGCCCAGTCTGATGCTTATTTTAATTTAGGAAATATAGGTACCGCTCAAACAACAACGAGCGCAGTTCCAAATGCCTCCCCAAATGGCTATATTGTTGACCAGACTGGCAATGTACAACTGCCCTACTTAGGAAGCGTAACCGTATTGGGACAAAGTACCGGAGAAGCTAGAAAATTGATCGCTGACAAATTACAAGAAGGAGGATTTTTAACAAAGCCCGTGGTCAACCTGCGCTTGGTAAATTTTAAAATCTCAGTATTGGGCGATGTGGCACGTTCGGGGGTATATCCGGTACAAAGCGAACGCATTACGGTATTAGAAGCGCTAAGTTTGGCTGGAGATTTGAACATTACCGCCAAAAGAAATGATGTATTGTTGGTGAGAGAAAGTGAAGGAAAACGACATGAAATTCGCCTGAACCTTCAAAATAAAGACTTGTTAAACTCCCCATATTATTATTTGCAGAACAATGATGTGTTGGTGGTTACGCCGAGCGAAACCAAGTATGCCAGCGTAGATTCTAAATACAGAAACGCCAGCCTGATTATCTCTGCCCTATCGGTTATTGCCCTATTGATCACCCGTCTATAGTTTTTTATGAATACCACAGAAAATTCAAACTTTAATGGCGCAATGGAGGACGATGAACAAG
This sequence comes from Pedobacter sp. UYEF25, assembly GCF_054061655.1. Classification (NCBI taxonomy): domain Bacteria; kingdom Pseudomonadati; phylum Bacteroidota; class Sphingobacteriia; order Sphingobacteriales; family Sphingobacteriaceae; genus Pedobacter; species Pedobacter sp. UYEF25. The sequence goes on from NZ_JBSSEL010000022.1 coordinate 11,032, forward strand.
CGTTCAATGTTCGCGAAATTATCGACAAATACCTCTTCCACTGGCCTGTTTTTGTGTTGGGAATAGTACTTTGCCTAACTGCTGCTTTTTTTTATTTACGCTACACACAAGAAGTCTATTCTGTAAATAGTGTGCTCCTCATTCAGGATGAAAAAAAAGCCCCCACCCCCGGCGGAGACATCCTCGCAGACCTCGATATTTTCGGGAGTTCCAAAACGGTCGACAACGAGATTGAAATATTAAAGTCTAAAACTTTAATGGCACGTACTGTCAAGCGGCTAAACTTAATGCTCAGCTTCAATGTAGAAGGCAGAATAAAGCAAACTGACATCTATGACAGCAAGCCTGTGGATATTGGTGTCGTGCAGATGGATAGCCTTTGGTATGGAAAAACACTCAATCTTACTTTTCCTACGCGAAATACTTATGAAATGATTGAAGTAGTCAGCGGTAAAAAAGTAATCGGACTATTGGATTCACTTCAAAAAAATACTTTTGGAGTATTTAATGTGCATAAGAATCAAAATTTCAACGAATGGGTTTCCAAAAAGAAAGGTCCAATCTTCCTCACCATACATGATCCTCAGACAGTTGTTGACGATTACATAGGAAAATTATCAGTATCCCTAGCAAGCAAACAATCTACGGTATTAGATCTCACATTAGAAACGCATGTTATAGAACGTGGAAAGGCCATTCTTAATACACTAATTCAGGTCTATAATGAGGCCGCCTTATCTGATAAAAACCGGACTACCCAGAGCACCATGGATTTCATAGATGTGCGTGCGAAACTAATTAGTGGAGAATTAACAAGCGCTGAAAAAGATGTCGAAAAATATAAAAGCGAGCGCGGCTTAACCGACCTGAGCAGTGATGCGAGCGTCTTTTTAGACAATGTGAAAGCAAACGACGCAAAGCTGAGTGAAGTAAACCTAAAACTCTCCGTGATTGGAGACATCAGACGTTACGTCAACTCAAAAAGTCCCGGTGAAAAACTACCTAGTACTTTAGGCATTGAAGATCCGACCTTATTGGCACAGATTAACCAATTGGGCCAATTGCAATTGGATCGGGATAATTTGATTGCTTCCACTGGAGAGAACAATCCAAGGCTTTTGCCTATAGAGAGTCAAATTGAAACCCTTAGGTCAGGGATTAAATCTAGCGTAGAAAATATTTACGAGACCGTTGACAACACTAAAAAAGCGTTACAAGGAAACAATTCACAGATCCAGAGCTCCATTAAAAGCGTTCCCGGTCAAGAGCGACAGCTCATCGGCCTTGAACGTAAGAAGTCTATTAAAGAAACCATTTATCTCTATCTGCTGCAAAAGAAAGAGGAAGCCGCGCTATCTTATGCGTCTGCAGTGGCCGACAGCAGGATAGTAGATCCTGCATTTGGAGACAGCATTCCCATAAAGCCAAAAAAGCAAATAATTTTTTTGACTGCTTTACTACTGGGTATTTTATTACCTGTTGGTTATATATATGGAAAAGACGTTTTAAATAATAGGGTTGAAAGTTCGGGAGACATTTCAAGATTAACTAACACACCCATGTTAGGGGAAGTTTTGTTGGAAATGGATTCCGAAGCCATCGTAGTTACAGGCAACAGCAGAAAGGCCATTGCAGAACAGTTTAGATCCATTAGAACCAATATGCAGTTTCTGCATGGCAAGCAACAGGATGGCATTGGAAAAGTGACGCTCTTAACGTCGAGCATGAGTGGAGAGGGCAAATCTTTTGTCGCGTCCAACATCGCTGCCGCTATGGCTATTGCAGGTAAGAAAACGGTGTTGTTAGAACTCGATCTCCGAAAACCTAAGGTAAGTAAGTATCTAGACCTTAAGAATAAGATAGGCTTAAGCAATTACCTGATCGGAAAGGCAAGTATTGATGACATTGTGAAGCAAACATCTATAGATCCAAACCTTTATGTAATCGGGTCTGGTCCAATCCCACCAAACCCTTCGGAACTGTTGGTACAACCAGAAATAGAAGACCTGCTGACCTATTTGAAAGCTAACTTTGATGAAATTCTAATTGACAGTCCCCCGATCGGGCTGGTGACAGATGCTCAGATTTTGGCCCGCCTAACAGATGCAACCATTTATCTCGTCCGCCAAAACGTGACCTTTAAACATCAAGTAAGAAATCTAGACCAATTGTTTCGGAAAAACACTTTTCCAAAATTGAACGTCGTACTCAATGGTGTTAAGATGGGTGGACGTTACGGCTATGGATATGGCTACGGATATGGCTATTATTCTGATGACGCCGCAAAAACTAAATTTACCCTATTTGGCTTTTTCAAAAACATCGCCAAAAGAGTTTAGCAGATACAAAAAAATGACAAATACAAAGAATGAAGGCGATGCAAGCTGCGAAGGTTTAAAGATTTTAATAACTGGAGGGGCAGGCTTTATCGGCTCCAACCTGACCGAATATTTCTTGAGTAAACAGGCCAGAGTAAGGGTGTTGGATAATTTTGCGACTGGACATAGGCATAACCTTGAACCTTTTCTGAGTAACCCAAACTTCGAACTGATTGAAGGAGACATCCGCTCTATAGCGGATTGTTCGTCAGCCGCGGCAGGAATGGATTATGTATTGCACCAAGCGGCTCTTGGATCGGTACCCCGATCAATCAACGATCCGATCACCACAAACGATGTAAATGTATCTGGTTTCCTTAACATGTTGGTTGCCGCAAGAGATGCTAAAGTAAAGCGCTTTATGTATGCAGCGAGTTCTTCTACCTATGGAGACTCTGCATCCTTGCCTAAGATAGAGGCCGTGATTGGCAAACCCCTATCTCCTTATGCCATTACTAAATATGTAAATGAATTGTATGCAGATATTTTCTCCAAAACGTATGGCTTGGAATGTATCGGTCTCCGTTACTTTAATGTATTTGGCAGAAGACAGGATCCAAAAGGCGCTTATGCGGCAGTCATCCCAAAATTCGTAATGCAATATATGGCATATGAAAGCCCGTTGATTAATGGAGGAGGAGATTATTCTAGGGATTTCACCTACATAGACAATGTGATCCAAATGAATGAACGGGCAATGTTAACAACTAATAAAGAGGCAATCAACACGGTGTACAATACCGCCGTTGGAGATCGCACTACCCTTAATCAACTGGTGCAATACATCAAAGAAGGGTTAACTCCTTATGATGATAGAATTGCATCTGTAGAAATTAAGTATGGTCCAAACAGGGCTGGCGACATCCCGCATTCTCTGGCAAGTATAGAAAAAGCAGAAAGGCTCCTGGGTTACAAACCCTCACATACCATAAAAGAAGGCCTAAAAGAAGCACTTTCCTGGTATTGGGAAAACTTAAAATAAGTTATCGATATTATTATAAACGCTCAAGGATAATTCCTTCCTAAACTCACACATGTTAACAGAAACAAGAATGAAAATTGCGGTTATTGGTCTAGGCTATGTTGGTCTACCGTTAGCCAGATTGTTTGCCACTAAATACCCTGTGGTTGGTTTCGACATCAACCAAAGTAGAATCAATGGACTTATGGCCGGCAGTGATGCAACGCTAGAAGTATCTGATGAAGTATTAAAGGGCGTTTTGGTAGATCAACCGTCTGACAAAAACGGTTTGTATTGTTCTTCAAATTTAAATGATATCTCCGCTTGTAATGTGTACATCGTTACTGTTCCTACACCGGTGGATAAAAATAATCGTCCCGACCTTACCCCTTTATACAAATCGAGCGAAACCGTTGGCAAAGTGTTAAAAAAGGGAGACATTGTCATTTATGAATCAACCGTTTATCCCGGTGTTACCGAAGAGGAATGTGTTCCTGTTCTTGAAAAAATATCTGGTTTAGTTTTCAATCAAGATTTTTATGCTGGCTACTCTCCAGAACGCATAAATCCGGGCGACAAAGAACATACCGTTGACAAAATATTAAAAGTTACTGCAGGTTCTACGCCAGAAATTGGCAAAATAGTAGACGCCTTATATAAATCTGTCATTACCGCAGGTACACATTTGGCGCCGACTATAAGGGTAGCAGAAGCTGCAAAGGTGATCGAGAATTCACAACGCGACATTAACATTGCGTTTGTAAATGAACTCGCCAAAATCTTCAACTTGATGGGTATCAATACCCATGATGTATTGGAAGCTGCAGGTACTAAATGGAATTTCCTTCCTTTCAAACCCGGGTTGGTTGGTGGGCATTGTATTGGCGTAGATCCTTATTATTTGGCTCAAAAGGCACAAGAATATGGCTATCATCCAGAAATAATTCTTGCAGGCCGTCGGTTAAACGATTCTATGGGAAGTTATGTCGCTTCTGAGGTGGTTAAATGTATGATTAAAAAAGGCATCAATGTAAGTCAAGCGAAGATATTGATGCTTGGCATCACTTTTAAAGAAAATTGCCCAGATGTACGTAATACCAAAATTGTCGATGTGATCCATGCTTTAAAAGACTATGGAGTAGAAGTTGACATCTACGATCCTTGGGCCAATCCAATTGAAGTCGAGCACGAATATAAGTTAACTTGCCATTCTGAGCCTCTAACTGAACAGAAATATGATGCCGTGGTTTTAGGTGTCGCACATAAAGAATTTTTAGTCTGTGATATCTCTTCACTTCAGGCAGAAATTAGCGTCTTATATGACGTAAAGGGAATTCTGGGAGATGTGGTTGATGGTAGATTATAATATTTGCGGAATCGCATCAAATACTGAAATAATTATTTAATATATGTTAAAAAATAAAACACTTTTAATTACAGGCGGAACTGGTTCTTTTGGTAATGCGGTTTTAAATCGTTTCTTAAACACCGATCACTTTTCAGAAATACGTATTTTTTCACGTGACGAGAAAAAGCAGGATGATATGAGAACGCAGCTGAAAAATGATAAACTGAAATTCTACATTGGCGATGTCAGGGATTTTAACAGTGTAAATAGAGCAATGCAGGGTGTTGATTATGTATTCCATGCAGCAGCTTTGAAGCAGGTGCCTTCTTGTGAGTTTTTCCCGATTGAAGCAACGAAAACCAATGTGTTCGGCACGCAGAATGTAATAGATTCTGCAATGGCAAATAAAGTGGATAAAGTAATTTGTTTAAGTACCGATAAGGCTGCCTATCCAATTAACGCCATGGGAATCTCGAAGGCGTTAATGGAAAAAGTGGCGATTGCCGCTTCTAGGAACTCGAAAGAAACTACCGTTTGTTTAACAAGGTATGGGAATGTGATGGCTTCCAGAGGTTCGGTGATACCTTTGTTTTTAAAGCAGATTCAGTCCGGGCAGCCATTAACGTTGACAGACCCTAATATGACTCGATTTTTGATGTCATTAGAAGACGCTGTCGATCTTGTTTTGTTTGCATTTGAAAACGCAAATCCCGGTGACTTATTCGTGAATAAAGCACCCGCAGGAACCATTGGCGATCTGGCACAAGCACTGAAAGAATTATGTAAGGCTGATAATGAGATAAAAATTATTGGTACTCGCCATGGCGAAAAGTTGTATGAAACACTTTGTACCAGAGAGGAAATGGTTAAAGCTGAAGATATGGGAGATTTTTATCGTGTTCCAGCAGACAATAGAGATTTAAATTATGCCCAATATTTTTCAGAAGGGGAGCAGGAAATTGCCACAATAGAGGATTATCATTCTCACAACACTGAACAACAAGGCGTCGAAGGCATGAAGAAATTACTGTCTGACCTTCCGCTTATTAAGAGAGAAGTATTCGGTGATTTAACAGCCACTGAATATACTGGATAATGCTGTTACCGACGATAATTTCCGGAGATTTAAGCGAAGACACTCGGGGCTCAATCAGCTTTGTGAACGATTTTAGCATGGAAAGTGTCAAAAGGTTTTATGTAATAAAGCATTCTGACACCTCGATTATTCGGGGTTGGAGAGGGCATAAGATTGAACAACGGTGGTTTTATGTTTCCCAAGGTATCTTTCAAGTCAAAATCGTAAAGATTGATGATTGGGATAATCCTTCAAAAACATTGCAGCAGATTTCGTTTGATTTAGACGCTGCAGTGCCTAGAGTTTTGCATGTGCCGACTGGCTATGCGACATGTCTGCAAGCACTTCATAAAAATTCACAAGTTATAGTTTTTGCAGATCATGCCATCGACCATGCTAAAAATGACGACCATCTATTCCCATTAAATTATTTTGGATAATAATAAAAAAATGAAAATTAAAGTAGGAATTACTGGCCAAGAAGGCTTTGTTGGGCAACACGTGTACAACAGCCTGGGCTTGTTTCCAGAGGAGTTTGAGCGAGTGCCGTACGAAGTTGCCTTCTTTAAGGATAAAGAGAAATTGGCAGAATTTGTAAGTCAGTGTGATGTAGTGCTTCACTTGGCAGCCATGAACAGGCATAACGACCCGGAAGTGCTTTATCAAACGAATATTGGCTTGGTAAAACAATTGATAGAAGCTTTAGAAGCCACCAGCAGTAAAGCCCATGTACTATTTTCCTCTTCTTCTCAGGAAGAACGGGACAACCTATACGGAAAAAGCAAAAAAGAAGGCAGAGAATTGTTAGTCAATTGGGCGGAAAAAGCGGATGGACTATTTACTGGTTTGGTCATTCCAAATGTTTTTGGACCTTTCGGTCACCCCTATTATAATTCTTTCATTGCGACGTTTTCTCATCAACTCACACATGGTGAGCAACCAGAAATAGAAACCGATGGATCGGTTAAATTGATTTACGTTGGAGAACTTGTTAAAGTTATTTTAGATGAAATAAGGGCTAAGCGAGGTAATCCGCTATTTGTTATTCCACATACCAGTGAAAAAAAGGTCTCAGGAATATTGGCTTTGTTGGAAGGCTATAAGGAAACATACTTCGAAAAAGGAATCATCCCCGAAATCGCCAATACTTTTGAGTTGAACCTGTTTAACACGTTTAGATGCTATATAGACATTAAAGCGCATAATCCGGTTAAGCTTGTAAAGAACACCGATCCAAGAGGCACATTTGTAGAAATTATCCGCTTAAACGTCGGCGGACAAGTTTCATTTTCTACCACGGTTCCTGGCATTACCCGAGGAAACCATTACCATACCAGAAAGATCGAACGCTTTGCAGTAATTAAAGGTAAGGCTCTTATACAACTAAGACGCATAGGTACAGATGAGGTGATGGATTTTTATTTAGATGGAAACGAGCCCAGTTATGTAGATATGCCCATTTGGTACACCCATAACATTAAAAACATCGGAGAGGAAGAGCTATACACCAACTTTTGGATCAATGAATTTTATGATGAGAAGGATCCGGATACTTTTTTTGAATCAGTAAGTAGTGACTAGTGAATAGTAAGTAGTGAATAGTAAGTAGTGAATAGTAAGTAGTGATTAGTAAGTAGTGATTAGTAAGTAGTGATTAGTAAGTAGTGATTAGTAAGTAGTGATTAGTAAGTAGTAAATAGTCAGCAGTAATTAGTAACTCACCAGTAACCAATCACTAGTCACCAATCACTAGTCGCCAATTACCAATCACCGGTAACTAATAACCAATCACCAAAATGACGCATAAAGATTTAGACGTATGGAAAAGGGCAGTGCAATTTGTAACTGAAATATACGAACTCACTAAAATATTCCCAAAAGAAGAGATTTATGGCTTAACTTCGCAAATCAGGCGGTCTGCGGTTTCAATCCCTTCAAATATTGCTGAAGGGGCTGCGAGAAAAAGTAAGATTGAGTTTAGACAATTCTTATACATCTCGCTAGGAAGTGCCGCTGAATAGGAAACACAACTCATTATTTCAACCAATTTAAAACATATAGAAACTCTAAAAAGCACGCAATTACTTGAAGAACTAAACACAATCTCAAAAATGCTCCAAGGCCTAATTAAGTCTCTACATATAGAAAAATAACACAATTGACCAGTCACTACTTACCAACCAATTACAAGTAACAAATCACTAGTCACTAATTACCAAACACCAATGACAAACCACCAATCACCAATCACTAGTAACCAATCACCAATCACTAGATTAAAAGTAATGACCGTAGTGGGCACGCGCCCAGAAATTATAAGGCTTGCCCGGGTTATGGCGGCTTTGGATAAATCTGAAGCCATAGAGCACGTCATTGTGCACACTGGCCAAAACTACGATTATGAGTTGAATCAGATATTCTTTGATGATTTGGACATACGCAAGCCAGATTTCTTTTTAAATGCAGCAGGTGCAACGGCAACAGAAACCGTAGGGCAAATACTAATTAAGATTGATCCTCTATTGGAAACAGAAAAACCCGATGCATTTTTAGTTCTTGGAGATACCAATTCTTGCCTTTGTGCCATTCCTGCTAAAAAGCGCCATATTCCAATATTCCACATGGAAGCAGGTAACCGTTGTTTCGATCAACGCGTTCCAGAAGAAACCAACCGAAAGATTGTAGACCATGTGTCTGATGTAAACCTTACCTATAGCGACATCGCTAGGGAATATCTTTTGCGTGAGGGACTTCCAGCCGATCGGATCATAAAAACTGGGTCGCCTATGTTTGAAGTTTTAAATCATTATTTGCCAAAGATTGAAGGCTCTGATGTTTTGACTAGGTTGAATTTGGAGCAACATAAATATTTTGTGGTCTCTTCTCATCGCGAAGAAAATATCAATAGTGAAAAGAATTTCAACGGCTTAATGGAAAGTTTAAACTTAATTGCAGAGAAATATGGCTATCCCATCATTGTAAGTACCCATCCAAGAACAAGAAATATGATTGAAGCAAAGAAAATAGCAATGCGGCCCGAAATACAATTCTTAAAACCCATGGGTTTTAACGATTACAATGCGCTACAGATGCATTCTTTTGCCGTATTATCAGATAGTGGAACCATTTCAGAGGAATCATCCACTTTAAACTTCCCGGCACTCAATTTACGAGATGCACATGAGCGGCCTGAAGCGATGGAAGAAACTTCCGTAATGATGGTTGGAATGAACAAAGAACGCATTATGCAAGCCCTAATTCAATTGCAATATCAACAAAGGGGCGAAAAGCGTAATTTTAGGAGGGTTGCCGATTATTCTATGCCAAACGTCTCAGAGAAAGTGGTAAGAATCATTATTAGCTATGTCGATTACATTAAACGGGTAGTATGGTCTGAGTAATTAGCATAACAAAATTTTCCATCATTAATAACTGGTGATAATAGTACTTCCTAAAACATAGTCGAATTCTGATATCTTAACGTTTAAAATTGAAATCAATTAATAATGTTTCTAACATAAATATGTCTCAAGTACTTGTTGATTAAGAGTCAGTTTTGGTTGAGCTACCAACAATTAAGTCAACTTTTTTTAAACAAGTAAAAGAAAATCACCGTTTTTTGTTAGATTAAATATTTCGCTATTTGTGAAATGTGTCTGTGATTATGCTTTAGTGCAAAACTTACTATTAATTTTCAAATGAAAATATTTAAAAAATTTAAGTCTGATGATATCCGAACAAATTTAGCGAACAAGAATATTGTTTTTTTATTCGTTAATAAAATGTTCGCGGCATTTATTTCTTTGCAACTCATTCCTGCAACTATTGGATATGTGGATTCAACACAGTATGGAATTTGGATAGCACTTAGTTCATTGGTTGCATGGATGGTGTACTTCGATTTTGGTTTAACCCATGGTTTTAGAAACGGTTTTGCTGTTGCCAAGGCAAACAATGATATTAAACTTGCAAAACAATACTTAGCAACGAGCTATGCACTTTTAACGGTGATATTTTCCGTTTTATTAGCCGTTTTTCTAATTATAAACGGTTGGTTAAGTTGGACTTCTATTTTAGGTGTTGATAAATCTTTAGAAGCTGTTTTACACAAGGTATTCATTATTATCGCAATATTCCTTTCAATTAGGATGATTTTTAATCTATTCACCACTCTATTGTTAGCAAATCAAGAGCCTGCGCTTTCTGCTATGATAGTCACCGGTGGGCAGTTTTTTTCACTAGTGGTAATTTACATCCTTACCTTTGTCACTAAAGGAAGTCTAATTAATTTGGCGTATGCACTCGTAGGAGTTCCTGTTATTATTTTAATAGTTTTAACGTTCTATTTCTTCAAAACAAAGTTTAAAGAATATGCACCGTCTTTGCTCGATATAAATTGGAATTTGTCCAGAAGTATTTTAGGATTAGGGGGGAAATTTTTTGTAATTCAATTCTCCATGCTATTTATCTTTGAATTTACTAATTTTATAATTATAAGATTGATGGGTGCAGAGGCTGTAACTGCTTACACAATCGCATATCGTTTTTTTAGTATAATTTACATTGCCATGGGCATCGTTTTTTTGCCATTCTGGTCTGCTTTTACAGATGCCTATACAAAGAACGAATTTGCTTGGATGAAAGCGACATATTCCAAGCTTTCAAAAATTTGGTACCTTACTATTTTAATTTTTGTTGTTCTTTTAGTCATTTCACCATTGGTATATAAATATTGGCTTGCAAAAAACCTATCAATTGACTTTAAACTGTCTTTAGCGATGGGCATCAACATGATTATCCTATCTCGGGCTAATTTGTATATGCTTTGCTTAAATGGAATAGGAAAGGTTTTTGTTCAAATGACTGTTTATTTAGTTTTTGCATTTATTGCTGTGCCCTTGATGTACATTTTTACAAACTTGTGGGGCTACTACGGTATAATAGCAGTTACTACTCTTGTTTATTTATGTCAATCTATTACGGGTCATTTACAGCTCAAAATGATTTTAAATGAAAAGGATTATGGAGTTTGGAGCAAATAACAAAGCAATTAAATATAGCAACGACAAGAGGGTTATTGGCTCTTTATACTATCTATTCGTTTTTTTTATGTTTGTTCTAGTTCCAACCTCCTCAAATGGTAACTTGCCAAACCTGACAAAAACAATAATAGATTGGGGGATCTTAATTATCACAATTTTATTTTGTATTAGGTTTTTTTCAAAAATTGACAGAAATCAACTGGTTATAGTCACTTGTGTGGCGATGATCATGATGATTATTACTGTGATTTCGAACAATTACGACCCAAGTGGATCATTTTCGGTAGCAAGAGTGGCTCCTATCCTATGTTTTTTTGCAATGAGTGTTGTAGCAATCCGAACAGTTATTTCGATTAAATTGGTAACGTTCGTGGTGCACGCCTTTATGTGCATTTTTATAATTTGGAACTTTCTAATTGTTATTGGTAACGACTCAATTCGAGGTTTTACGATTTCCAACTATTCGCAGCTCTATGAAGCTGCTACGTCGAATATGTTTATAAAAAGTAGACCCGTCATGTCATTTGGAATCTATACGTTCGCCAGCTATTTCTACTTCATCTTCTTTTTGATTAATAGACGAATGTTAAGATTAACGAAATATAGAATTTACTTTCTATATTTACTATTGATTTTGGTCGCCAATATATTACTGGTTTCAAACACCTCATTTATATTTTCGATAATAATGTCCTATTATATTTTCGTTTCTCTCGAAAGTAAAAAGGCAAAAGCTGTGTTTACTTCACTTGCTGTTATTATCTTTCTTTTCGTTATTACTAATGTGAGCTTAATGAAGGACTACTTTGAGAGCTTTAACAGTCAGTCTAATGGTTTTAATGGCAGATATACCGATTCAGGAACATTGAACACGAATTTGAATTACATTTCGCACAAGTTTTTTATAGGATTTAATATCGTTGAAAATTTAACATATAGCGATTCTGGTTATATTGTTTATTATACTATGGGCGGCCCAATATTGCTCATAACGATGTTTTATAGTTTATATAAATTTTCTAGAAATAACTTTTCGAAAAGCTACCTCTTTTTTCTAATCCCTACAATGATTTTTGAGTTTGCATTGCCCGTAATGATTTATTATAAGTTCATTTATGCCATGCTATTTTTCGCGCTTAGTTTTAAATCGATAGAATTTCACGACAATTCCAACAAGCAAAATTAATGACGGAAATACTTTTTTTATGCGGGATGTATCCCGAGATTTACAAAGATGACATTTTTAAAAATAGTAAAAAAGGTTATCAATTTGCCGCCCAAAATCTGCAAGAGGCAATTGTCGATGGATTTATTCAGAATATGGTAAACCTTTCCATTGTCACTATTCCATTTTTAAGTACATTCCCGTTAGGGTATAAAAAACCGCTTGTAAAATACAATTTGTCTAAATTTAAAGAGGTAGTTGATACAAAATGCGCCTCGTTTATAAACATTCCATTTCTGCAACAAATTGGGAATACCGCAGAAAGAGATGTGAATAATTGGTGCAGATCCAAAAGCTCCATTAACAAACATATTGTGGTCTATTCTTTAAGCGTTAATCTGATGAAAATCGCCTTAAACGCTAAGAAGATCTTTGAGAAAATACAGATTTCTATTATTGTTCCTGACTTGCCTGAGTTTTTCGGGAGTAATTATTTTCATAGAATTTTAGGCATAAATGAGAAGCGTACACGATACATTTACGAGAATATCGCTTTTTTCGATAGCTTTATTTTGCTGAGCGAAGCTATGGCTTTTCAATTGGGGATTCAAAATAGAAAGTTTGCAGTAATTGAGGGTATTTTTAATTCTATTTCTCATCTTACTCCTGAGTTTGAATTTGAGAAAAACACCAAAACAATACTCTACACTGGCGCTTTGCCTATAAAATATGGCATCGAAACTCTACTAGAGGCATTTTCGTCAATTCAGAATCCAGAATATAGATTGATTATTTGCGGTGATGGTGCTGCAAAGTCCTTGATTCAACAAGCAGCAAATAGAGATAAAAGAATAAATTACATGGGTAAAGTAAGTCATGAGTTGATTCTAAGTATGCAAAAAAATGCAGATCTACTCGTAAACCCGAGAACCCCCGAAGGAGAATACACTAAGTTTTCATTCCCGTCTAAAACGATGGAATATTTAGCGTCTGGCACACCAGTGTTGATGTATAAACTACCGGGTGTGCCTCTCGAATACTTCGAATATTGCTATACCCTAGATGATATTGGAGAAGATGCACTTGCTAATAAAATCAATAGCATATTATCACTGCCATGTTTAGAAACCGAAAAAAAAGGCAAGACCGCTGCCGCGTTTATCTTAGAACATAAAAATCCTAAGAGCCAAATAATGAAACTCCTCAAATTAATAACTCAAAATGTTACAAGCTAACTGTTCCAAGAGAATTCAAAGTGCTTTCAAAATACTTACCCCTACAACTCATTAATGTTGATTTAGGAAAAAACATCAGTTATGATAAAGAAAATCTTCAATAGGCTCTTTTTAATTTGTTTTGCAAAGATTAATCACGTTAAATTTGCTAAATATATTGGTGTCAATATGGGACGTAACGTATTTATCTACGGAGATCCAAATGGAATGTTTGGAACAGAACCTTGGTGCATTACGTTGGGCAACAATGTCCATATTACTCGAGAAGTTCTTTTTGTTACTCACGATGGAGGTACATTACTGTATAGAGATGAAATCCCTGATCTCGAAATTACGGCGCCTATAAATGTGGGAAATAATGTGTATATAGGAGTAAGAAGTATTATTTTACCTGGAGTGTCTATAGGCCATAACTGTATCATAGCAGCTGGTTCAGTTGTAACCAAGGACGTTCCCGATAATTCAGTGATTGGGGGTGTACCAGCGAAGTTAATAAAATCTACAGAAGCTTACCTGGAAGGGATAAAGAAGAATTCGCTACATCTAGGACACCTCAAGGGAAAAGAGAAAGATGATGCTTTGAAACATTACTTTGGTTATATAGCAGACAAATAAAATATGCTCTTGCCCAAAGTATGATTTTGCGGTTTAAAAATTATATCTTCTGAGTTTTTACTAGAAAATAAAACAGTGAATAAAAAAACAATCATATACATTGGAGGCTTTGAGTTGCCAGACAAAAATGCGGCAGCACAACGAGTTATAGCAAATGCTAAGCTTCTTCGAGCTTTGGGTTATGATGTGGTATTTGATGGCCTGAGCAAAGAACGAGCCAGCGACCAGATTAGTCAAAACCCAGTACCTGTTTTTGGTTTCGATAGTTTTGCTCAACAGTATCCAAAGGGATTTACCTCTTGGCTTGGTTACGTGTTGGAATTCAACAGATATGTTCAACTGATCAAAAAATATCCAGATACCAAAGCCATCATTTGTTACAATCTGCCATCTGGTTCCATTTGGAGGTTGTTGAACTATTGTAAGAAAAATTCCATCCAACTCATCTCAGACTGTACAGAATGGTACGCTGCACCTAAGCAAGGGAACATAGTTAAGAGACTTGCCAAAAAGTTAGACATTAACTTAAGAATGAATACCCTTCAACCTAAATTGGATGGGATCATTGCGATTAGTGATTTCTTGACTGATTTCTATCAAAAGCGGGGAGTGAGAACAATCAAGGTGCCTCCTTTGGTAGATGTTAAAGATGAAAAATGGATCAATGCTCAACTAGATAACTGGAATGTCCCAATAGAACTATTATACGCAGGTTCTCCCTTTTCATTTTCAGATACATCTAACGTAAAAGATCGTCTAGATTTAATTTTAGAAGCGCTGATTGAATTAAGTTCGGAGGGCCTCGACTTTAGGTTTCAAGTGATTGGCGTATCAAAAGAGGATGTGGTCACGTTTTTCCCAAATTTATCTACTGGAATTTCTGCCTTGGCAGATAAAGTAAAATTTCACGGTAAACTTCCGCATCAAGAGGCAGTCAACTTATTGAAAAAATGCGACTACTCCATTTTTTTAAGGGACAAAAATATTGTAACCCAAGCGGGGTTTCCTACAAAATTTGTAGAATCTATCTCGTGTGGAATTCCGGTATTGACCAACAAGAATAGTAATGTAGAAGATTATTTAATAGCCGGTGAAAATGGTTATTGGGTGGACATGAGTGATGGAAATCAAATTAAAGAGTCTTTAAAAAAAGCATTAACCGTCAGCGAAGATCAGCTCATCAAAATGAAACAGTTTTGCCATCAGTCTCATACTTTTGACTATAGAAAATATCTGCAGCTATTTGAAGATTTTCTCAACCCAAAAATTGAATGAACTATTTATGAAGTTGCTATAGTTGAAGATAATTTTTCCTCTCCAGTACCGTTTCCCGATTGTCTTTATCAAAGAGACAATATTGTTAATTTAATACTTAAAAAGATGAAAAAGACAATCATCCTAAATACCATGTCATTTACGCTACTATTGTTTTTAACCATGGCATCTTTAAACAGCTTTGGACAAAATTTCGTGTATAAAACTGTGCCACTTGCATATGTCCCCACTATTAATCCAACTTATGTTGCAGAAGTAAAGAATTATAAAACTGCCGCGGTAGACTTGACAAAATATCTGCCTGCTAATTTTGTGAAAGATGGAAGTGTAGATTACACTACACAAATTCAAAGTGGCATCAACCTAAACAAGGTGGTATTAATGCCTAACTTCCCAATTTTGACTTCAGGTATTAGTGCTACAAGCAATAGTACCATTCTCTTTCAAAAGGACTCAAAATTAGTTATGGGACCATCAGAAAAGGAGGGATATAATATTTTGAAGATAAAAAATGTGCATGACGTAAATGTTTACTTCGCGAATATAGTTGGCGACCGAAAGCAACATTTAGGCAGTAAAGGAGAATGGGGATTTGGAATAGGCATTATTTCTGCCTATAATATAAAAATTGTTAATCCAGCTGTATCTGATTGCTGGGGTGATGGAATCTACATAAATAATGTAACTCCCCAACATCAAGATCAAATTACAAAAAGTAGCAATATACTTATTGACGGCGCAAACTTAGATAATAATAGACGAAATGGCTTATCTCTAATTGATGGCAAAGATATCACTATAAAAAACTCGGTATGCTCTAATACCAATGGTACTAGTCCGATGGCTGGGTTAGATGTAGAACCTAATAATGGCCATGCAGAACTGAAGAATATTACCTTGGATCGTATTGTAGCCTTTAACAATCAAACTGTGGGAATTCTTGTTAGCCTAGCTGTTTTTAAAAGTGAAAATCAAAAACAATTAAACTTGAACATTAATAATTGTACCGTTGATAGTTCTAACTATGGGATAGGATTCTCATTCGAGAGAGCTGGAACGGACGGACTAGCCTATGCAAAAGGGACTATTAATGTAACGAATACTATTTGGAAAAATAATAACAAGGGCGAACTTTGGTTACCTTATCCTGCTCTAAAAAATGTGGTAAATGTAAATATTAGTAACTCAAAAGTTTACAAGAGCGGAGCGATAATTACAGACAAGGCCAGTTTGTTCAATTTAAATGGTGCGAAAAATATAATTATACAATAGCTTATTTATCTAATAAATTGATGGTTGCTAAGTTATTAATGCATTCTTTCACCTAAGTTTCTTGAAAGTTTGAGTGAAAAAAAACATCATCATTGGTTAAATAATAAATTTTCCCACCATATAAGTTTTGGCAAAAACTAATAAAAGATATATATACAAACACTTTGGATCGCTATAATTAAAGTAATCCGAAGAATGTAATTCCGTTAATTAATCAATGAATAAACGCAAGCTCATCCGCATTACTACTGTTCCTATTTCTTTAGAGAAGCTTCTTGAGGGGCAACTGGAATTTATGCAACAATATTATCAGGTCACTGCGATCTCTGCAGATGAAGAAAAACTTAAAAAATTAGGCAATCGCTTGGGAGTTCCCACCTACCATGTGGAGATGTCTAGACAGATTACCCCTATAAAAGACCTAGCAGCTGCGTATAAATTGTATAAATTCCTTAAGAAAGAAAAACCTGCCATTGTTCATTCCCATACTCCAAAAGCAGGCATCGTGGGCATGTTGGCCGGTTATTTTGCTAAAGTACCTATTAGATTACACACCGTTGCCGGCTTGCCATTGATGGAAACTGCGGGCGCTAAACGTAGCGTTTTAAACTTTGTTGAAAAACTTACCTATCGCCTAGCAACGAAAGTCTATCCAAACTCTAAAGGGCTGTACGATTTTATCTTGGCAGAAAAGTTTACCACAGGCAAAAAACTTAAAATCATTGGGAATGGCAGCAGCAACGGCATTGATACCACTTACTTCAATCCAACACTTTTCACCGAAAGTGAGAAAATCACCCTTCGCGAAAAATACCTTATTCCCTCCAATGCCTATGTTTTCATTTTTGTCGGTCGCCTGGTGGGAGACAAAGGAATAAATGAACTGGTTGCGGCCTTTTCAAAATTAAATTCAATACAAAAGGAATCTCGGCTCTTACTTATAGGCCCTGTAGAAACTGAGCTTGACGCCTTGCTAGAATCAACGTTACAAGAAATAGATCGCAATAAGCACATCATTGCCCTCGGCTTTCAACAAGATGTTCGCCCATTCTTTGCCATCAGCAATGCGTTGGTATTTCCTAGTTATAGGGAGGGATTTCCAAATGTGGTGATGCAGGCAGGTGCGATGGGTCTATCGGCAATCGTCTCAAACATAAATGGTTGCAATGAAATTGTTGAAGAAGGGAAGAACGGATTAATTGTTGCTGTAAAAGACACGGATGCATTATTTGCAGCCATGAGTAATTTATTGACAGATGCACCGCTAGGAAGACAGTTAAGCGCAACAGCACGTGAACACATTTGTAAAAATTATGAGCGTAAAGAAGTTTGGCAACAGCTTTTAAAGGAATATCAAAGTTTAAAATAATGCCGAATAACTTGGTCCATTTCAAAGCGCTATATGACAATCGTCCAAAAATCAATACTTTTACATGATTTTTAGAAAGCGCTAAACTCTCATGTACATAAATTTTTTAAAACCTTTGCTCGATTTTCTTATTGCTGCACTGGTATTGCTGCTGTTGTTCCCGGTTTTGTTGGTTGTTACCATTTGGTTGTATTTTGCCAATGATGGCAAGCCATTCTTTTATCAGGCGAGGCCAGGCAAAAACGGAAAAATCTTTAAGATTGTCAAGTACAAAACAATGAACGATGAGAAGGACATCAATGGATTGCTCTTGCCTGATTCGGAAAGACTTACACCAATTGGCAGTTTTGTACGTAGAACCTCTTTAGACGAACTGCCACAACTTTTGAATGTATTGAAAGGTGATATGAGTTTGGTAGGGCCGCGGCCATTATTACCCGAATACCTTCCATTATATAGTGTTGAACAGCAAAAACGTCACTTGTTGAACCCGGGCATTACAGGTTGGGCCCAAGTAAATGGTAGAAATGCCATTGCATGGGAACAAAAGTTTAATTATGATGTTTGGTATGTAGAAAATGTGAGCTTTTTATTAGATTTGAACATTTTGTGGATGACCGTGAAAAAGGTGGTGGTAAAAGAAGGGATTTCATCAGATAGCTCTGTAACCATGGAAAAATTTAACGGCAATTGATGGATATTTTTGGCGCAAGCGGGCATGCTAAAGTCATCGCTGATGTCTTATCCTCTAATGGAATAAAAGACATTCGTCTTTGGGATGACAATGAAGCTTTGTCAACTTTTTTAGGCCAGCAGATCCTTGGCAATTTTGATGGATTTGTAGCGCAAAATTCCAACGAATACCTTTTGGCAATCGGCAACAATTCGATTAGAAAAAAATTGGTTGAAAAATTAAGAGAAACAACTTCGGTTGCCATTCATTACGCGAGTGTAATTGCGAAAAGCGCAAAAATTGGCGTAGGAACAGTAGTTATGTCCAATGCTTCCATCAATGCAGATGCAGTGGTTGGCAAACATGTGATTGTAAATACGAATGCCTCGATAGATCATGATTGTTCCATTGCTGATTATGTACATATTTCTCCCAATGCAGCCCTTGCGGGTGCGGTTACTGTGGGCGAAGGCAGCCACATTGGTATCGGCGCTTGTGTCATTCAAGGCATTTCCATTGGGAGTTGGTGTATCATTGGCGCTGGTACGGTAGTGATCGAAGATGTTGCGGATGGATGTACTGTTGTTGGCAACCCAGGGAGAATACTAAAGAATTGAAGGATTAATTACGAGAGGTAAATTTTGTCGGTACCTTTAAAAACGACCAATACTGAAAGTTGAATTTTATACATCGTCCCCAGACAAACAGACAATTAAATGGAGATTAACATGAGCGATAAAATTTGGCTCTCCTCCCCACACATGGGAGGCACAGAAGAGCAGTATGTAAAACTAGCGTTCGATACGAATTGGGTTGCTCCTTTAGGCCCTAATGTGAACGAATTTGAGGAAAGCCTCAAAAACTACCTAAATCAGGGGATTTCTGTAGCGGCCCTAAGTTCTGGCACTGCTGCTTTGCATTTGGCTTTAATTCTTTTGGGTGTTGGCCCGGGAGACGAGGTGATTTGTCAAACATTAACATTTTCAGCCTCTGCAAACCCAATTGCCTATTTGGGTGCTACACCTGTTTTCGTTGATTCTGAAGCGGATACCTGGAACATGTCGCCAGCTTTTTTAGAAGAAGCCATACAGGATCGGGTTGAAAAAGGTAAAAAACCTAAAGCCATTATTCCTGTACATTTATATGGAATGCCTGCCAAGATGGACGAGATTTCTGAAATAGCCCGTAGGTATGGAATTCCAGTATTAGAAGATGCAGCAGAAGCTTTAGGTTCACACATAAATGGACAGAGGTGCGGCACATTTGGAGAAATGGCTTGCCTTTCTTTTAATGGAAATAAAATCATCACCACATCTGGAGGTGGTGCTTTGGTAGCAAAGAAAAAAGAAGACACAGATAAAGCGGTATTTTTGGCAACGCAAGCCAGAGATGAGGCCCCACATTATCAGCACTCGCACATCGGCTATAATTATAGAATGAGCAATGTGCTCGCCGGCATCGGTCGCGGGCAAATGGAAGTGCTAGATAAGCACATAGGACATAGAAGAAGCAATTTTCAATTTTACAAGGACGCGCTGGCTTCGATTGAGCAATTGCAATTCCTCGAGGAGCCAATAGGATATTTCTCTAACCGTTGGCTTTCTTGTATCTACGTAAGCCCAGAAACTGGGATTACGCGGGAAACCATTCGTTTGGCTTTAGAGAAAGAAAGTATAGAATCCAGACCGCTATGGAAACCGATGCACCTGCAGCCAGTATTTGAGACTTCTCTATTTTATGGCGATGGCACTTCAGAACGATTGTTTGAAAATGGCTTGTGTTTGCCTTCTGGTTCTAATTTAACAACGCAGGATTTAACGCGGGTTGTGAAGGTAATTTTGGATTTGTATCAACACAATACTGAAATGATTTCGGAGAGCAAAAGTAGATTGCACGCTTAATCTCTTTTCGAAGAAATCTTGGAAGGCGAATACTCGACGCGGTGATTTACGGAATAACTCACAACGCCCGTCATGTCGACGACAGGAGACATCTCACATGTTATGCCTACTTGTGAGACGGCTCGCGGCGCTCGTCGTGACGATTTACGGGGAATTGCGTTGCTTATAATACGCCCGTCATGTAGACGACAGGAGACATCTCACATGTGATGCCGAGTTGTGAGACGGCTAGCTGCGCTCGACATGACGATTTACGGTGAATTGCGCTGCCTATAATACGCCCGTCATGTCGACAATAGGAGACATCTCACATGCAAGACCTAGTTGCGCTGCGCTCGACGTGACGATTTTACGGAACAACTCACATGCAAAACCTAGTTGTGAGACGGCCCGCTGCGCTCGTCGTAACGATTTACGGGGAATTGCGCTGCCTATAATACGCCCGTCATGTCGACAACAAGAGACATCTCACATGCAAGACCGAGTTGTGAGACGGCTCGCGGCGCTCGTCGTGACGATTTACGGGGAAGTGCAATTACCAACCTAGTTGTGAGACCTCTCGCTGCGCTCGACGTGACGATTTACGGAATAACTCACAACGCCCGTCATGTCGACAACAGGAGACATCTCACATGCAAGACCGAGTTGCGCTGCGCTCGACGTGACGATTTTACGGAACAACTCACATGCAAGACCTAGTTGTGAGACCTCTCGCTGCGCTCGACGTGACGATTTACCGTAGATCTCACATCTTATACCGAGTTGTGAGACGGCTCGCTGCGCTCGACGTGACGATTTACTCCTGTCACTTCATTCCTGCCCACACCCTAAACCCTCTCCAAATGAAAAGAAGGCCTCCCGCTACTAGCAATACTAAGAAGACCACCAATTCCCATTCGTATGGCGTTTTGAAAACAGTTTTAGTTTCCGCTACCGTCTGCCGGATTTCTTTTTTTGTTTCACTGCCAGCAGCCTTTCCATTTTGCGAAACGAGCTGTTTTTTTGCCGATAATGATTTCCCTTCTTGACGCATATAAATTTCATAATTACCCGCGGAAGCAGCGAGCCCACTGTCCTGCTGCCATTTAAATGGTGCATCTGCTTTTATGAATACGACCGCTAAACCGCTGCTGTCTCTAAATTGATATGCTGTGCTGATCCACTCATTAGTCCATTCCCATTGTTCTTTAGTCTGCAGCGCTGTAAGCGACTCCGTTTTTACACGGGCTTTTTCTTTATGAATGCCACAACTCCATAAGAAAATTGTAAAACAAATGATCCACTTACTCATGGCCTTGCTCCTTCCCTTTTATCCAATCTGCAAGGAGATAAATGTTTCTAACCGGGCGCCGCTTCCGGTAAACTCCATCGCCTTCTCGGCTGCCTACAACATTGGTATTTCCCTCGATGGAAATGAGCCAATCTCCTTCTCGCTTTTCTGCCAACCCGACATGGGCAATCCTCTTTAAATTTGGAAACCAGATGCCGAAAACATTACCAGGGGCAAGTTCTTTGGTATTAACCTTAAGATTGAATAAGGCCGGGCTCCAAGCGGTTCTTGGTGCTGCGTAGCCGCCTTCTTTAAAAACCCAGCTTATAAATGCGGCACACCATGGTTGCCCTTTTTTTAACCCGGTAGCAGCTAAATAGCGCTCCACGTGTTCCCCATCATTTCGCCCACTTTTTTCTCTTACCCCTATTTCCTTGCGGGCAATGTGCAATAACTTTGCTCTTTGTTCTGCCTCTGCACTTAGCAGATTGCGATGAGGCATCCGATAGCCGCTAACAGCAGCAAAGCAAATGATGCCCAATAAAATGCGTATTGTTGACATAAGGATAAGGATTTAAATTGTGAAACTAATGAGCTTAAAAGTGGCAAACCAAGCCAATTTAACGTGGTATTGAAAAGATATATGCTGAGTAACAGCAATATCAAGAATACCAGGAGGGATAAGAGAATCAACGACCATATTCCCGCATCGGGCAGGGCAGCCGTAGGGTCCAGTTGATAAATCCATAATGGAACACTTTTATAGAGCAGTAGCAGAAAAAGCAATGAGCGCAGTAATGGGTTTATGTCTAAAACTCTTAATCCATTGCTGAAAAGGCTGTCGGGTTTAACTTCAATTGTTTTCATATCTTTCGTTTTTCACTGTTAGAAGAATAATAATGATTTGTTCGAATGTTGTTGTCGTCGGCTCGTAGAAGAGGATCTTAATCCGGCTCGTTGCCATTGCAACCACATTTCCTTAAAAATTTTTAAAGCCGTTCTTTATAATATTGGCTTCCAGGCAATCCAAAAACACCTGCACAAGTTTTTCCCGCAGGTCTTCTACATTTATAAAGTCCGGCTTACTCGCCTTAAGCACCAATAAATCGAAAGCCTTACCACCCGTTTTCAACTCCTGCTTAAAATGTTGGATACCAGTTAAACCTAAGAAAGTGTATATGTAGCAACGGTTTAATCTGGATTTCTTTTTGCGGAGGTAAAGTGTGATGTCTTTCCTAATAAAAGCCTGGTATCCCGGGTAGGTGGCAATAACTGGACGTACATGTCGCATAAAGCTTTTGATGGCCATTCTGTAGGTAAAAAGTCCCATAACTTGGATTTAATTAATAGGCCTGTATTTTTTACCATACAGGCCTAGGTTTAAATTAAATAACTTCAACTGTGCCTAAATAAACACTTGTTGATGCCGCTGAATCATCAGGAGCAAAAAATGCCATCCAGCAATGCACAACATCACCTTCAAAATTGGGTGGCAAATCCACTACAATTTCTGCATCCGCTCGTGTCGCACCGTTTTCCATCAATAGGTATTGATTGGTTTCCGGATTGTACACAATAACGATCGCCTTGTCGAGGGCAGCACCCATTGCAGGAGTACTGTTGTCCGTCCAAGAGAAATCAACTTTTCCGGCTACCGTCGCGGCTGCAACTGCATTCCAAGGGGATAGCAATTCTCCCTTGCTAAATACCACTTTCGGAAAATCGATTGTGAAATCCGGACTGACTCCTATAACCGCTTCTCGGAGGTGATAGGAAACCGCATTGTTCATTGGGGTAAAGTTCCCTTTTGCTGTCTGATAGCCAGTTGTGATCAGGTATTTTACTGGTCCAAAAAAATTAGTGACCAGTGCGAACTTCAGTCGCTGATCCTGCTGTTTGGTCGATGCGGTTTTCCGACTCGCCTTAGGCAGACTCCGCATGTAGTCTATGCCTTTCCAGCTCGCACCGATAACTGTTCCGACTTTCCCTGAAAATACTCCAAGAATTCCTTTTTTGTAAATTGCCATAATTTTTAGTTTTTAATGGTGAAAAAAATCTGTTAGTTAAAAGCGATGGCCATTGCTTCAAGACAAACCTAGGCAACAAAAATGCAATTAATTGACAAGCAGGGCCTTATGACTTGATTTGACCGAATTTGATTGAAATTGATTGGAAATGGGGG
The DNA here is from genome assembly GCF_054061655.1 of Pedobacter sp. UYEF25. NCBI lineage: Bacteria > Pseudomonadati > Bacteroidota > Sphingobacteriia > Sphingobacteriales > Sphingobacteriaceae > Pedobacter > Pedobacter sp. UYEF25. The sequence continues at coordinate 34,793 of NZ_JBSSEL010000022.1, forward strand.
TTAGAAGTCAGAGGTTGGAAAGAGATAGAAGGGGGAAGGCAGAAGGCGGAAGTTGGAGAGAGCGATAGAAGTTGGGAGGCGGAATGGCAGAAGGCGGATAATTTTAATTTAAAAAAATAAAATCGTCTTAATGGACGCACCATGTCCTAAAAGCACAAAATAAAGTCAAGTTATAAGAAGTGAACAAGGTTTCTGAACAAATAATTAGTAATTTGCGGCCCCGCCTCCCCCCACCGCCTTTTGGATTGGTGGATTGGATATAGACCACCCAATTGGTTTAATTAACGTTAAAAACTCCCTATGAAATATTTTAAAGTTCGAAGAGATTGCTCACTAAATCAAATTCCCTTTAATCAAGCTCAGCTATGACGGAAGCTTCTGAATTTGAAAAGTTATTATATGGGCTAATCAGACCTAGAACGGCTCGCCGCCGATCCATTCCACATTATCAAACAATAAAGGTTAGAAATAGTCGATACGCAAAACGCGCTGTTTGGTAAACAAATCCAATTGAAGCTGGATGCAATTACGGAGGATCATCAAAGTTCTCGGGCCAATAACGTGGAAAAAATATCCTCAACTCACCCTTGTTTTCGGGTTTTTCGCTTGCGATAATCGGCAAAAACTCAGTTCCACATGGCTATATCACTTTAAAATAGACGGTTCAAACGAGCTGTTTAAAAATAAAAATTAAACAACTAAATATGTTAAAGATACTTCTTGCTGACGAGCAGGTAATCGTAAGGGAGGGGATCAAAGTCTTACTTCACGCTCAAACTGGAATACAGGTTATTGGCGATGCCGCAACTGGAAAGGAATTGATAGAAATGATAAATAACGGGATTGTTCCCGATATGGTTTGGACTGATTTAAATTCTCCTGAAATGGATGGAATTAATTTGATCAAAACACTTAATTCTCAGTGGCCGGAAATTAAAATTATGGTGTTGACCGGTTTGCGTAATGAAAAATGCATTTCGAAAGCATTTTCGGAAGGCTGCTTTGGATATCTCTTAAAACATGTAACACAAGACGAAATGTTGTTTGCCATAAAAACCATAGCATCTGGAAGAAGATACCTATGTAACGAACTATCGGATAAACTTCTAGACAAAATGCTAAAAAACATCGCCTCAGAATCAATAGCTGATCAAAATTTTAATCATATCAGCCTAACTACGCGCGAGTTAGACGTGCTACAACTGCTCTCAGAAGGATATACAAACGTCCAAATTGCAGACAAACTTGATTTAAGCAAACGTACTGTTGAGGGTCATAGGCAGTCATTGATTGATAAGACGGATTCAAAAAATACGGCTTCTCTGATTGGCTTTGCCGTTAGGAACGGCTTTATAAAATACTTGGCAACATCTTAATAAACGGATGCGCTAATGACGGACAGAATATTTTCTAGCGTAACTGAAAATAGGCGCAGAAGCAACAAAGGATTTCTGAAGAGTACCGAATTGATGAAGTTTGGCTGGAAATACCGTAAACGAGATGAATAGCAATTCTGGGGGCCTTGCCACAACAGGATGTTTATTTCCGTAAATGAAAGCGCAATTTCATCAATTACTTTAAAGAGAAAAAAGGATAAATTAGCAAAATAAGCTGTTTTGTGCTGTCTTTCTCTTACACTCCTTCGGAGATTGGGCTAATTTACCGAACAAACTCCGAACAAGGCCCGAACAACCCACAAGGTAAACGCATTTTGTCTCCTCCTGAAATCGCTTAACGTCTCTATCTGTTAATGGAGTAAAAGCAGGACATTTTTTTTGATGATCCTAAAAATCCTTAAGGCCCGGATTAACGCCAATATAGATATGGCTTTTTTTACCACCTAATCAACCAGCTGGAAAATGATGCCATTGTTTAAAACTGACCAAATTTCGCTGACTTACCAAAATGGATTTTTGTAGAGGATCGACCAAAATAACCGTGATCTTTCCATTGTTATTCATCTCAACCTCAACAATTGCACGACGATTGACAATGATGTCTTGACGGAGGGAAATGAAATGTTGGCTTGGAAGTTCTACAATGCTTTTGGAGATGCTGTGCGGCCAACTTAATTTTTCGCCTGTGAAACTAACACTAAAATAGGCTTTATCGGCGGTGAAAATATAAGCAACATCTTCAAAAAGGGAAGCACTAAGCTTTGCAGAGTCACTGATAAAACTAGCCCTTAAAATCTTTTTGTTTCGATTTTGGCTCACCCAAAGGTAAAAGAGGTAACCATTTAAAACTGCGATGAAAGCAATGATCGGCAACAGGTATCGGCTAAAATAAACCGTCTTCCAGATCGCGATGTGGAGAAAGAAAAAATATAAAGTCGCTGCAGAAACCGCAGCCAACAAGGGCAAAGTGATGCCAAAAACCAACTGACGCAAAAAACGACGTTTAAAACTTCTGCTCCATGGATAATAAAAATCTAATCGGCGGGTTATTACCAATACGAGTTCAATAACGCCATAGGCGATTACAGTACTAATGGCTAGACAGATGTAGTAGTAATGATTAGAGAAAATTTCTTTGAAAGAATGCCTTTCTCCATGGACAATGATCAGGTGGGCAGAAACCAGCGCAAAAAGAAATTTGAGCTTAAAGGTTAAGTAAGTCTCATGCGCTTTTGTTTCCAAGTACTTTTTTAGCCAGATGACCATCAGCTCAATATAAAGCTTTTAGGAGTAACAAACAACTAAAAATTGCGTCTTAGCAAATAATAATGCAAGTAAAGACACCGCTTGGAATTAAAAAGACCATCGCTTAGCGGAAATTTACGATGCAATTGCTGTTGAAATTTTAAACATTGTATTAATTTAGCGTTGATTGAATACTCACCTAATTTCACGCCCAATGGAAAATTATCCCTTTACCAATGAAGGTTTTCAAGACCTTCAACAGCAACTTTATGTTTTAACAGACCTGGAACTCGAATCAGAAGCAGCAGAGATCCGCACGGATTTTATCGCTTGGATGATTTCCAACTTTGCCCTGCAACCCTCACAACTTATATTTATAGGCGGCATAGAGGTCAAGGCTGCGAGGTGGCTTGCCGAACAAACGGCCTTCGCCATTGAAAACCGTTTACCGATTTCTCTCCAAAAGGAAACTCCCGAGGAGGACGACGAACAGGGAAAGATCATTTGGCCTAAGAGCACCTTAACGGCCACCGCCGGACAAGGATATAGCGCTTCTGGAACCTTAGAGATCCACATAGCCTATTAAGATGAGTAGAGACCCGCAATTTATTGCGGGTCTTTTTGAATAGACAACATCTGCCGTAAATAATAACGTTTTCCTCCAATTTGTCTAAATTCTATTTGATGTTGTTTAACAAGCCGATAAAGCGTACTGTCACTAATGTGCAGCAATTGCTTTATGTCGGTACCATCTAACCATTCCTGGTTTTCAGTACCCAAACATTTTGCTTGAACACACTCTAGCAAGCGCTTTTGTAAGTGCACGAGTTGCTGAAGCAATCCGATCGTTTCATCTTTCATAACGTTAATTTAAGAAGGTGAACTGCAAGTATACTAAGGGCTTACGTTAAACCCTAATAGTTAACGTTAACAAACACTCCGATGGAAAATTCTCTACTTGCGGCCTATATGCGCAGCAAATTTCAGCTCTCCCCTGATAACGAAGCACTCCTGTTTAGCAGGTTATATCCCGTTACTTTCATTAAGGGCACAGACGTACTCCAGCCAAACGAAATCTGTAAATACGTTTATTTTTTAGAGTCCGGATTCTTCAGACACTACGACCTCATTGAGGGAGAAGAACACACCCTTGATTTTGCTGTCGAAAACGAATTCTCAACCGTACTTCAAAGTTTTTTACATCAGCACAAAAACAAGGTTGGCATTATTGCAGAGGCCGATACTATGACTTATCGACTTAGCTATTACGACTGGATGGCGCTTGAAGATCATTCCACAGAATTTCTATTGCTTAGTAAACGGCTACTGTGTAGCCAGCTCTTAAAGGCCGACTATGAACGGACACTATATCGCACCGCATCAACCGCCGAAAAGTATACGCATTTTTGCCAATACTACCGCACTGCAAGTCAGATGGCAAGGCACAAAGACATCGCTTCTTACTTAGGCATTACCTCCCCCTCCTTTTCCCGATTCTTAAAAGGGCATTTAACTAAGAGGTAAGCCACTGCCTATCTCTTTATTGTCTTTTGGTAACATCTAATGCAGGTGTAAACGACAAAATTTGTATAAACAATTACAAAGGATGTCAAGAATGCAGCACAGAGCGCGGATCCAACGGTTACTTAAACTCATTCGTCAGCAGCGCGTAGGTACGGTAAGTACTACTTCTATTCTTTTTGGATGCCATCCTTCTACCATCGAGCGAATGATTAAGCGGTTAAGGCTCGAAGGTCATCTCATTGTTTATGACAGAAGCCTAAAACGCTACCAATTGACAGAGTCAATGCCGCTCGATAGTCTTGATTTACATTAAAGGAACTGGACAGGTGCAAGGCATTTGTTCTGTTGGGTGGCTGCTACCTAAGTGCAGATTAAGTTTATATTTTTTTAACCAACCTTTTTCGTCTGCTTTTTCAAACGCAAAATAGCAGTCTTTAATATGAAAAAAAGTAAATTTCTAGTGGGCATAGTGGCACTTTTTGCACTGGGCTTGTTCTTTGCCATTAATGCTTTTACCAATAATACCAGCAAGTTTGCTGACCGTTATTGGCGTTACAATCAAAATACTCAACTGGGCTCTAGACTCGGCAGCAACTATACGCTGATTACCGATCCAGAAAGCCCAGGATGTGACGATGCACAACAGATGCCTTGTGTACTTAAGGTCGATCAAAGCATTAACACCCAGGCAAAGTTGAATACATACCTGAGCGGGTTTACCACTGATGCAGATGTGACCGCTGTGGCGATTCATACCAAGGGAGCGCAATAGCTTAACGAACAACCCGAGGTTTAGCCCTCGGGTTGTTTTCATTGCTCCTCAAAAATTCAGGATAGAGAAGTTCCCTATTTCGGCAATTGCTTAATTCCGTATCATTTGATAGGTACTTTTTTTTGTTTTTGCAGGCTGCCTTTCCTAAATGAACTTAACTCAATTGCAATAATTGTATCATTTATTCAATAAAGAAAATTAGCAAGACTGGCGCCAATTTTTGAGGTTTACCAAAGTAATTGTAACGCCAACTAGCAATTGTGTATCTTTACATTTAACGATATCTCAAACCAAGCAATGGAAAAATTTTCCAAACGATTCGAAAACATAATTTCCATATCATCTATACCAATAGCCGTCCTCGATACAAATATGTGTTGTCTCGCCGTCTCTGAGCAATGGATTAATCTCTATCAACTTCAAGGAAAGCAGTTGATTGGTAAATCTTTTTATGGCACACTGCCAGGGATTTCTGATGGATGGAAGAAGATCCATAGAGAATGCCTTCAAGGGAAAGACCAAAGCAACCTCTACGATAGATTTGCACGAGCAGATGGATCGGCGGTTCATGTAAAATGGGATATGAGACATTTTAATGATGACTATGGTAGAATTGGGGGTATGATGATGACTTGTGAAGACATTACAAAGGATGTGAAAACGATAAGCAATGGAAATCGGTTTCAGCCTTTTATGGATCATTTTCCTGGGCTATGTTGGATTTCGGGAATAGATCATTCTTTTAGATACGGCAATAAATGTTTTTATGATGCCCTTCACCTGACAGATAAAATTATCGGCAAAAAAAGTGCAGCAATATTTGGGGATGATATCGCAAATACAGCAGATGTTAGAAATGAAAAAGTTTTAAAGTCCGGCATAGCAATCGAATTTGAGCAGACCTCAAGAGATCCACAGGGTCATCCGCAGTTCTACAAAATTTATAAATTTCGTTTCAGAGATGCAAAAGGGGAAGAAAACATTGGTTCAGTTGCATTTGACATTACTAAAAATACGCTTTTACTGGAAGAGCTGGATAGAAGTGAAGCACAATTTAAACTCGCATTTGAGCACTCCCAAATAGGGATGGCACTCATCAATCCTGATGGAACGTTTAGAAGGATTAATGATAGCCTCTGCGAAATTCTAGGCTATTCCGAAAAACAATTGAAAACCCTATCTATACATGAGCTCACGCACCTAGATGATAAAGAGAAAAGTTTAGCAGTGTTGGGCGAATTGAGTTCAAGAAGTATTGAAAGGCTTAAATTTGAAAAACGTTACATCCACAGTAACGGTAAAACAATTTGGGTGATTATTGCTGCAACCATGCTCTATGCAAATGATGGAAAACCGCTATATTATATTTCTCAGATAGAGGATATTACCAAGCGAAAAGAAATTGAAAATAATCTAATCTTGAGTGAAAAAAAATACCGTACAATTTTCGAAAATGTTCAAGATGTATTTTACCAGACCGACAAGCAGGGATTGGTGATAGAAATCTCGCCGTCAATTAAAAAATATTCTGGTTATGAGCGAGAACAAATCATTGGAAAACCCGTAGCAGATTTTTATTTCTACCCTCAAGACAGGGAACGGATTATGGAAAGTCTTCTGACCAACGGATCTGTAATAGATTTTGAAGTTCGGTTGAAAACCATTAACCAAGAACTTCGATATGCATCTGTAAATGCAAGGCTGGTTTTAGAAAATGGAAATGTGATTTCGACTGAAGGGAGTATGAGAGATGTTACCTCAAGAAAGTTCCAAGAAAATACGCTCAAAACACTGAATTTAGAACTCACAGAATCAAATCAGGCAAAGAATAAACTCATGTCTATCATCGGCCATGATTTGCGAAATCCGATAGGTGGCAGCCTGCAATTGCTTAATATGACTTTGGATAAATTTGACTCTATAAATCCAACGGATATCAAAACCTATCTGCTAGCAATGACGAAAGAACTTTCCAATGCCAATAATCTTCTGGAACATCTACTGGATTGGGCAAAACTTCAGTTCAATGCAGTGACCTTTAATCCGCTTCCGATAAAAGATATCGCTGGATTGATCGATAGGTGCTTGAAGACGATTTTGCCGATGGCGACCAAAAAAAACATAAAAATTAAAATCGCCATTTTAGGTCCAATTTTACTTGAAGCCGATAGCGCAATGCTAGAAACCATCATTCGAAACTTAATGTCCAACGCAATAAAATTTACCAAACCTTTCGGCCATGTTGACCTTTCTGTAAAAGCAAATGAACTGGGAACTAAGTTTGCTGTTAAGGATAGCGGTATCGGCATTCCCAGAGAAAAGATTGCCTTACTTTTTGGTCAGAATTCGTTTTCAACTTTTGGTACCCAGGGGGAAAAAGGCACGGGGCTCGGACTTGGCCTCTGCGCTGACTTTATAGCAAGGCACAAAGGACAGATCTGGGCAGAAAGCGAAACTGGTAAAGGCAGTAGTTTCTTTTTCACAATACCTATAATCGCAAGCAGCAATATTCCCACTAAAACCATTCCTCAGTCTAAATTGGCTATGGATTTTGCCTGAATGATATCAAATTTCATTTTGTAATTTCTTTTTGTGACCTGTATGTGGCCAGTAAATGGTGTTTATTAGGTATTCTAATTTTAAGTTTGCGCCATTAAATGCAAAACTTATAAAACGCTCGACATGTCGACGACAGGAGACATCTCCAATGCAAGACCGAATTGTGGGACCCCTCCCTGCGCACGACGTGACGATTTACGGAATACCTCACAAGGCTCGTCATGTCGACGACCGGAGACATCTCACATGCAGGACCTAGTTTTGAGAAGGCTCGTCGTGACAATTTACGGGGAAGTACAATTCAAGCCTAGTTGTGAGACCTCTCGCTGCGCTCGACGTGACGATTTACGGGGAAGTGCACTACTTATAAAACGCCCGTCATGTCGACCATAGGAGACACATCTCACATGCAAGACCGAATTGTGGGAACCCTCCCTTCGCTCGACGTGACGATTTACGGGGAAGTGCACTACTTATAAAACGCCCGTCATGTCGACGAGAGGAGACATCTAACATACCGGACCTAGTTGTGAGAAGGCTCGCTGCGCTATAGTGACAATGCTTAGAAATTACAACCATTTAATTATCTCACTTTCCCATTAATTGCTCCAAGTTGGATTTGTAGAACCGATTAATCCGTTCTTTTTAGATCGTCTCCATTTCTTAAGCTCTTTTTCCCTATTTAATTGCCTCTTCGATGCTAAAAAACGATTCATAGTATACGCAAACGTTTAAATTGTATCTGGCTGTAAAACTTTTAGGATCGTCATGGTTAATGTGCTCCAAGATTCTTCTGGCAAGATCTGCTGTAACACCAATATAAATGGTTGTCCTATGCTTATTGCTCATAAAATAGATGCAGCCGCCTCTTTCCATGATTAAATCTAATAATTTTTTCTATTAACACGCTCGTCGTGTCGACCATAGGAGACACCTCACATGCAGGACCGAATTGCAAGACCTATTTGTGAGACGGCTCGCTGCGCTCGAGGTGACGATTTACGTAGGGAATAAGATAACCCGTTCGTCATGTCGACCATAGGAGACATCTCACATGCAAGACCGAATTGCAAGACCTAGTTGTGAGACGGCTCGCTGCGCTCGCCGTGACGAATTAACGAGGTAATTGCTAACCAATATGCTCGTCATGTCGTCGACGGGAGACATCTCACATGCTTTTCCTAGTTGTGAAACCGAGTTGTGAGACGGCTCGCTGCGCTCGACGTGACGAATTAACCAAGGAATTGTGTGTACCATAAACGCCCGTCACGTCAACCATAGGAGACATCTCACATGCAAAACCGAATTGCAAGACCTAGTTGTGAGACGGCTCGCTGCGCTCGACGTGACGATTTGTTCGACTTTCTATCGCCTCCTCAACGTTCATTCTGTTTCATTCCACTTATCTCAATCACATCTTCCGGAATCGGCAGGGCGTAGCGTTTGTTCTGCGGCGGTAGCGTAAAAATTTCGCCCTCAACAGTACGACTTAATAAAATACTTGAGCCCTCTTCATTGTACCTCCTGATGTCTAACCAACGCATGCAACGAAAAACCATTTCTTTTCGGCGCTCCGTCCTAATCATAGTTAGGGCTTCACCAGCATCCGCTGCGGTGCGGGCAATGAAAGTACCTGCTTTATATCGGTTTACCAGCAGGGCATTTAAATGATGCAAAGCATCGTCTTTAAATCCTAATTTTGCCTCGCATTCGGCTCGGGTAAGCAGCATTTCTGCGGTAGTGATGCCGTTAAACAAAGTGGGTCCTGCTTCATAACTCCCTTTAAACACATGGTTGCTACCACTCGCTTTGAAAAATAAATGCTTCCTGAGGTCGTCATCGTTGTACAGGTCATATAGCTCCGGCAACAATAGCGCTTTAGCCTGTATAACTGGACCTGAAGTAGTGGCCCGCCCCTCATAAATAACCTCTACGTTCAATTTTGGCATTGGGAAATTTCCCACCGCGTTTAGCGTATTATAATCTAAAAGGGTTGCCTGCACCAGTAAAGCGCTATCGGCATATAGTCCGGCTTGCTTGTAATCATGAAGTTGTAAGTAGGTTCTTGCTAACATGCCAAAAGCCGCAGCTTTTGAAGCCCTAGTTGGGCTGATTGCAGCTAGCGGCAGCGCCTGCGCACTTGCCTTCAAATCTTTTACAATCTGTGTATAGGTTTCCAAAAGTGTACTGCGTACAGACTGCTCATTAAAATTGGCTGTAAGTCTTAGTGGAATACCAGGCAATCCGGCAGCTGTAGCAGCATTGTAGGGCATACACCAGGTTGTCGCAGCGAGGTAAAAAGCCTTTCCTCTTAAAAAGTAAGCCTGTGCTGAGAGGTCTGCAGCTCTGGCACCACTGAGCGTAGCTGCGTTATCGTTTAATGCTTCTAGTATGGCATTTGCTATGTTCACCTGTACATAGACATTATTCCACACATTGAACCTTGGTTTAAAGATATTATTGGGTGCCCAAGTGTAGAGGTTACGGTCGTACTCATCAAAACCATTGTAAGTGGCATCCGATACGAAATAATTATCGCCGCAGGCTTCTCCCATAGACGGATCACTGTAATTTATTTTTGCATAATCATCAAGTACAGCCTGCATATCAGCAAGGGTACTGATGGTTGCTAATTTTTGATCTGGTTTTACATCCAAATACTTTTTGCATCCTGTGAAAGATAGGGATAAAAGAATTGAACAAAGTAATAAAATGGTCGTTTTCATCTGCTAATAATTAATTTGCAGTCCAAGACTAAACGTCCTAGCTGGTGGTAAAACTTCATTGTAATCGGGATCTATTCGTCTACGGTTGGCTGCCCAAAGGAGACCAACATTGTTGCAGTTTGCAAAAACACGAACACTAGCTGCCTGCTTCTTTAGCATCGCTAATGGCAGCTGCCAATCGAAATTAATGTATTGCAATCGGACATGGTCTGCCTTCTCTACCAAGCTTTGTACGCCACTGTAAAAATTGCTTCGAGCAGCGTCGACAGGATATTGAAAAGCTGGAACGGTGGTGTGCAGTTCATCTCCAAGATGTTGCCAGCGCAATGCATAATCTGGATGCCCAATTCCGCTGCCCACCAAATTGCTGTATTGGATGCTATTTTTTCGAAAATAATAGCCCAGTTTATAACTTAGTGCGACCGTTAATCCAAAGTTCTTATAAGTGAACTGGTTTCCTAAGTTCCCGAAAATAGTTGGCAATACGCTCCCACTAAAAACCAAATCTGTTATTGAGGTGCCACTTCCGGTAAGTGCTGTGTAGTCTGTTGACGCTAAACCACCCAGAAACCCAACTGGGTCTCCTGAGGCATTTAAACCTGCATACTTGTAGGAGAATACGGCGTAAACGGGCTTACCCACCAGTCCGGTAATGCTACCAGTACCAATGTACGCGCTTCCATTCGCTGCAACGCTGTAATATTTGGTCACCTCATCTTTATTGCTGCTCACGTTAAAGGTAGTCTGCCACCTAAATTTCCCTTCATTGATGTTCTGGCTTTGAATGCTTAGGTCTATTCCACGACTGTGCATTGAGGCCACATTTTTGATGAGTTCTGGGCCAGTGCCTGCAGTATAATCAACCGGGTAAATACCAAAAAGATCACTGCCTTTTTTTCTATAATAATCTACACTTCCGCTAATCCTATTTGTGAAAAACCGGAAATCTATTCCCGCATTAAAAGTCTGCACCGTTTCCCATCGCAGATCGGGATTTGCGAAGCGGGTAATCCTGGCATAAGGACTTTGCGTATAAGGTGAATTTTCATTGTAACTGATGGTGGTGAGCCCGGTTTGCGCAGGGTCGGCGTTACCACTGAAGCCATAGCTTGCTCGAAGTTTGAAGTAATTTATTTGCTTGGGCAATTTAAACGTATTGCCTACAATCCAGCCAATTCCTGCGCTCCACAATGGTTTCCATTTATTATTGGTATTTACGCCGAACAGATTAGAAGCATCTCGACGAACACTGCCGTAGAGGAGGTAGGTATTTTTATAGTCATAGCCTAGATTGGCATAGGCACTTACATAACGGTTGTTGGTCAATCCTAAGCCCTGGCCATCGGGCACATAGCTCTCGCCACCACTGATAAACGTATTGTAAGGGTTCACTAAATCTACAGCACCAACATTTAGTTGATTAGGGTCAAAGCCATAATACCGACTACTTTGCTGCGCATTGATTAACTCGCGCCGCTCCCCGCCAAGTAGCACGTTCAGGTGGTGTGCTCCAAAATTTTTCTGATAACTGCCTTGTAGCCGAATGTCATGTGCCGTTAGTCGTGCATGGTTTATGTTGTCAATCCCACCTTTTGGAATCACATAGCTGAGCTCGTTGTCATTTAACTGGGTAAAGTTGTTTACCAGATCCCGAGCGGCATAACTCTCTGCCCCCCACAATTGATCGGACTTGCTTTGTTGGCGCTCAAACCGATACAATAGTTGTATTCCAAGGCCATTTTCCAGGGTGTAATGTAAACCTGCATTTAGATTAAGATCGCTCTGTGTTGAGTTGCTGGTACTGTACTGGCTGTCTGTAAGCGGGTAATACTTCCAGTCTAGCAGACGTGGATCTAGCGCCTGTAAGTAGCTTAGTCGGTATTGATTTACAATTGGCAAGGCATTGCCCTGCGCATCGGCTAGCTGCGCATAAGGATAAAGCTGGCCATTATAACTGGCTACAGTGCCATAGCCGTCTCTTCCACTCCCACTCCTACTATCGGTATAGGCCATACTTACACTGGCTTCCAAACCGGTAATTAGTTTTAGATTTAAGCCATAACGCAGATTAAGCCTTTTAAAGTTGGCATTGAGGTTGTCTTTGTTCTGATCGTATCCCCCATTCAACAGCCAATTGTATCTGGCTGTCCCGGCATTCAAATTAAGGCTGTATTGTTGATTTAGTCCTGGCCGATATACCAATCTATCGAAATCATTACGCACATCCAAACCTCTCCAGCCATCTATTTTATGTTGCTTTTCTGTTTCGCTTAACCCAGAATCAAATAAGGTTTCGACCACCGGCGAAAGGCCGGGCCTGTAGGAATCGTTATAAGCATCGTTATAAAATCCCTGTTTAAAAAGAAACTGCTCTACATCGATGTAATCGCTTGAGCCCATGCGTGCAAAGCGGAATAGATTTGGTTTTTGTACGATACTAGCCAAAGCTTGCGCCTGAATCTTTACGGCCTCATTGTAACGCCCTTTTTTAGTGGTAATGACAATAACCCCATTTCCCGCCCTACTGCCCCAGATAGAACTCGCGGCAGCATCTTTTAATAATGTAATGCTTTCTACATCGGCGGGGTTGATGTTGTTCAGGTCGCCCTCATAAGGGAAATTATCCAATACCACCAGCACCTCTTTGGGACCGTTTATGCTGCTGAGCCCGCGGATGGTAATTCGTCCGTCGGTGGTACTGCGGTCTACATCCAGTCCGCTGCCGATGGCTTCTAACCTAGAAAGGACATTTACCGAAACTTGTTCTCGCAATTGCACCGCACTGATCTGTTGAACCGAACCTGTAAGCTGTTCTTTCTTGACCTGCTGGTATCCGGTACTTACCAATACCTCATCTAGCTGGCTAGCTATTGGTTTGAGGTACAATAAAAGGGAATTTTCTGGCTGCAGCAGAAGCGTATCTAGTGTTAAATAGTTAAGTGCACTTACCCGAAGTTGTAAAGGGAACGTAACCCTGTTGATGTTGAAATGACCTTGCCCATCGGTTGCCATTTTATGGTTGTTAAAACTTAGGGTAGCGGGAATGCCGGACTGTGTACTTCGTGAGTATATCTTGCCGGATAATTGTTGTGCGTAGCTAGTTCTTGCGGCCAGCAAAAGCAATAGGGTAAACATTCCAATTAAAAAAAAGATCTTGTGGCTCATTTGATGTTTTCTTTACGTTTGCGGATAATTTCGTTCAGTGCGCTACGCCTTTCTAGGCAGGCAGCTACATTGGCTGGGGTAAAAAATTCGCCGCTTGTTGTGGCGCGCCACTGCCCGTCTTCTATCCAGACGTAATGCGGTACCACTGCATGTCTAAACAATTTGGTGAGCAACGTATCAGAAGCTATGGTCACCCTGTTCGGACTCTTCTCAACCAATACCGCCTTGATGATTTCAGGTGTATCTCGAGTATTTAGGGCATTTACACCAAGTACGAAGAGTGCATTGGGGTAAACCAGTTGCAAACTATCCGCCATAGGAAATTTCTGTAAACATGGTCCGCACCAGCTTGCCCAGAAATCTAGAATCAAGAGCTTATTTTTATAAGGAGCTAACGTTTGCTGGCTAAATTTTCCATTTTGGTATACCGTGTAACTTTGGGTCCAAAAAGCATCGGGTAGTTTATCCCCAGGGCGGAGGTTGCTTAAAGTTGGAGTGGATTGGGCATTGGCAATGAGCGCGCATAGCATAGCCATGACGCCGAAAAGCGCTATTTTTTTCATCATTTTTTTTAATTGGTTCGGTTGAAGTAATTTGTGCCCAATAGCAATCTGCTATTGGAAAAAGAAACCCCGCCGCCGGTGATTGATTGACCTAATTTTACGAAAAAACGGCAGGGCTCAAGATTTTAATTAAACTGGATTTTTAGGCTTTAGGGCGTAAAGTCGGTTGAAGGAATACATCCATTCAGGTTTTTGGCTATGGAAAACGGTTAAAGGCGTTGCAGCAAAAGCATTAAGCGGCACTACTAACAACGAAGTTATTTTTTTTTCCATACCCGTATAGCAATACGAGCCTTGTGGTTGGGTTGGTCAATACATGTGGGGCCACCAACCATACACACCTAAAAGTTTCTGACGCCTTACGTTGAAATGGAAATTACAGCAGCCCCACATCTATTTCGATGCATAAAGATATACAACTACATATAGATATGGGTATTAACTGCTGTCTTGCTTCAACGGCGTCAGATTCTGGTGTTGCAAGACTCTTATTAATACCTAATTATAAATCAAATATAAATAAAATTAGGCAACTAAACAAATACGTTTAGTTGATATTTTGAATATATTTTCAGTTTGCACTTATGGAAGATTTAAGTGTCTTTAAATCAAATTTGGGCAAACAAATCGCACACTTTAGATTAAAAAAAGGATTTACGCAGGCTCAACTTGGTGCATTATTGAATAAAGATTTCCAGAGTATTAGTAGAATAGAAAACGGCAAAATAAATATCTCAGCTTGGACGCTTAAGCAGATAACAATTGCATTAGAAATATCATCACAAGATTTATTAGATATTTGAACCGCTCGTCGACCTTAGTATTGCGCATCTACGGTCATAGCAACTAGGGGTCTAAATCCACTTTATTCTCAAACATTATTCGGGATGTTGAATTTGCTTATTAAAAGTACCGTTATATTTAACGATTTACATCCCCCAGTTGAAGCCATCGAATGGCGTGGGTTTATATGATTTACCAAATTATAAGATGCGATATGTTTTTGCTTAAAAACGTAGTTAAGTTTGTCGCATGAAAATTTTTAATACATCGCATTAATCACCCTCTTATTTTGTGCTGCATGTTCCTCAACTAATAAAGTTTCGGAAGGGAATGAAAATAAGGTGGTTGGTTTGCAAAGGGAAACGGCTTTAACTGCAGTTTTGCACGTACCCTCTGAGGCTAAACTAGGAGACTCGGTCAGATTGGATTTTGTAGTGTATAACAATACCGATAGCGTACGCCATTTTGTAAATGGCATACTCCATTTGAACCCCTATTGAGCAAATATTTCGATGTCGTTTCTGCAGACGGCAATGAAGCCGAATATCAAGGTGCGATGGCTAAAAGAATAATGCCTCCCCCAGCCAGTAGTTATGTGACTGTTAATCCTGTAGATAGCCTAAAAATCGCTGTTAACTTAAATAAAGCTTATCGATTTTCGGAGGTTGGTAAATATGTCATTAAATACAACAGTGCTAATATAAGCGGGATTGTGGTAAAGGATAGCGTCATCTTAAATTTAGTGAAATAGATCGCATTCAACGGTAATGTTCTTGTATTTTTTGGCTGTTGCTATGTTGGGCCTGACGGTTTATCGCAAGACTAAAAATGCTCGTCATGTCGACGAGAGGAGACATCTCACATGTTATGAATAGTTGAGAGACGGCTCGCTACACTCGACGTGAGGATTTTACGGGGAATTGCAATTACCAACCTAGTTGTGAGACGTCTCGCTGCGCTCGACGTGACGGTTTACGAAACATCTCACATGCAAGACACAGTTGTAAGGCGGCTCGCTGTGCTCGACGTAATGACTTTCTCCTATTTTGATTAAAAATGCCATTTATCATCTGAGAACCTTGCTGTGATTTCTAAGCCCTCCCTAGCCGTTAGTGGTAGTTCTATGTCTAAAGTGAATTTTATTTTTGCATTAGACACTACATAACTTTTTGCTAGCTTGGTTAAAGTTTGTGTGTTAAAAGGAAATCCGAACCTATCGCCGAATTTTGCCCGGGCGTTAACAAGGGCAATTGGGATAGGTAACATTATGGGTTTAATATCCATCGACTCTGCTAATATACTAGCCATTTCGGAGGTTGACAAAGCCTCATCATCTGCTAAAATAAAAATTGTAGAGACCGCGGAAGTTGTTATGAATTTATCCATCATAAAACATAAATTGCCCATACTTAAGTAAGAGCGTTTACTTTTGAGTGCAGCCAGTGGATACAGAAGACATTTTCTAACAAAACTATCCAACAAAACTAGATCACCTTTATTTCCCGGGCCATGAATCATACAAGGGCGCAAGATGTAATAGGATTTCCCTGCGGGCAACACCGAACTTTGGATGTATTCTTCAGCCATTAATTTTGACTTCCCGTAATCGGAAGAGGGATTTGGATATTTTACTTCAGTCATTACGCCAGTTACGCTATCTGAAGCCGCCCTGACAGAGCTCATAAAGATAAACCGCTTGGCATCCGACTTTAAGAAAGCGTTGTATAATTTCCTAGTTAATTCGTAATTAACTGTATAGTAGCTGTCTGGATTTGATATTTCATCCTCCTGTTTTCCAGCTAAATGAATTACGCAGTCTGCTCCTTGAAGGGCATCCTCAGATAAAGGCACTCTAAGACTCAAAGGCAAGATGTTAATTTCCGGCCTTCCACTAAAAAATGCTATTAAATTAGAACCCACGTACCCAGAGGCGCCCGTTAAAATTATTTTCATACCTGCTATCGTTATTGCTACTTCAACTTTTATAAATTAAGGCTCATCCCATTGGATGAGCCAGTTTAAGGGGTGTTTGGAACTTGATAATTGTTAGAATTTATCTTTAGGAGTTTAATTTAAAGATTATATAATCCAGTATTTTAGAGGAAACCAGTTCCGAGAATTTGCGAGCAACTCACTCTTGATTAGTTAGTTGCTCGAGATTTTCTTAAAAAACGAGAAACATTTAACATTTATAATAGATTTCAATACCGGCAATAGTTATGCCTAACCAAGTAAATGTACATTAATTCCACGTACTTGTACCCTTTATAATAATGTTTTTTCCGTAAGCTCTAATAATAATTAGTTTAGGCAAGCCTAAGATTGTAACCCCTCATAAATAGGATTACGTGAAAGGCAAAATTCCTGATTTTAAAACAGTGAAATAACGAAACCCAAACATTGGTGTGGCGGGCATCGTCTGCGGTTTAAGAACGCAAAGCAAGAACAGACGATAGCCTTAGGAGTAGATGCAGGAAATACAACGGCACTTGTAGCTTTAGTACCTGAAAAAATACCAATGGAATATATCGATGCCCTGCCGGCGGCGTGTTGTTATTCAGCCAACTTTAAAAAGTTGCCTTAATAACAACAGAGGATATTAAATTTGAAAACTCACTAGTAAACCGGTTCGATTTGCGCAAGGTGAACGAGGGCTATTCAATTCATAGAAGTGGTATTAATTAGATCTCCATTCATTGTGTGGACACTTATATCGTTTGAAGGGTAAAAGAATAGAAATACTTTGTTTGTCCGATTTTTGGTCCATAGCGTAGTCTCTAAAGCGCTCGACGTGCGGATCTACTAGGGAATTGCGTTGCTTATAATACGCTCGTCATGTCGGCGATAGGAGACATCTCATATGCAAGACCGAGTTGTGTGACGGCTTGCGCTCGACGTGACGATTTACTTAGGGAATAATATCGCGTTCGTCATGTCGACGAGAGGAGACATCCCATATGTTTTTCCTACTTGTGAGACGGCTCGCTGCGCCCGGCGTGACGATCTACAGGGAGATGAATGCGGCTTGGAAAAACAATACCCGGGTTTCGACCTGTGGCCTCCTACCTTTGACTTTTGACTTCAAACGGTCAACCTCCTCCTTGCTCGACCCAGACTTATTTTTCGATCAAATTGACTGAATTCTAACGCTCAAATCCTAGCTGCGTTCCTTTAAAATTGTTAGCTTTGCACACCTGCAATAAACCAAACATATGCTCTTCTTCAACCGATCTCGTAGAGATCAATTTACTGATTTTAGTCAAATAGGCTTAGACATGCACTCTCACTTGATACCTGGCGTAGACGATGGCGCCAAGGATTTAAGTGATAGCCTTGCACTCATTAATGGTTTAAAAAGCCTCGGTTTTGATCATCTAATTACAACACCACATACCCTCCAAGACATCCATCCAAATACCCGAGAAAGTTTGGGCTGCGGCCATGCCTTGCTAGATGGGAAATTGCCGTCTGGAATCACACTCCGACTGTCTTCAGAATATTATCTGGACCAACACTTTCAAGGGCAACTGGACAAAGGCGAAGTAATGCCTTTGCCGGGAAACCGTTTACTAGTAGAATTTAGTCAGATTACAAAACCCTACGACCTAGAGGCGCGCATTTTTGATTTAACAGTAAAAGGCTATCAACCTGTACTCGCACACCCAGAGCGTTATCTATTTTTTCATGCACAGTTCGGATATTTTAAACGGATGAAAGACATGGGTATGGAGCTGCAAGTAAATGCCCTTTCACTTACAGACCATTATGGCAAAAGCATTAGGAATGTTGCAGAGAAATTGATCGAAAAAGACATGGTTGATTTTATAGGCACAGACCTCCATCATGAAAAACACCTTTCCATGTTGGCAAAAGTGCCACAGAATAAATTCTTCTCTAGGCTGTTGGACAGTGGTTTGCTTAAAAACCGAGAACTGATAGTCGATTAAAATTTAACCCTAAGAAACCATTATCTGTAATGCGGAGGAAACTCAGCATTAAACGCGTGAAATAAGCCCTATCAAACGCCAATATTTTTAAACAATCTTTCTTTTCCTTCGACTAAAAAGCGTACCATTAAAAACAGTAGTCCGCACACAATCAACAACAGCAAAGCAGAGGTCAAATCTGCTTTAACCACGAAGAGGATAAATACATTGAGGATAAATTGAACACCCATGTAAAGGGCTGTAACTGCAAGGTGTGGCCATCCTTTCTCGTTAGATAAAAACTGATAAAAGTGACTGCGATGGGCTTCGAAGATATTTTCTTTCCTAATAAATCTAAAAAGGATGGTTGTTGACGCATCTAAGCCATAGACCATTAAAAACAAACTGTAATTAATGTTATGGGTGTAGATGATCAATTGACCAATTAAAAAAACGACGATTAAGCCTATACTGAGGCTACCAACATCCCCTGCAAAGCATTTTGCATGTTTTCTAAAATTGAAAAAATTAAAGACAACTAGCGAAAGTCCGATAAAAACAAGTAAGTCTTTGGAGGTAAAAGCCACCAAATCTTGGTTGATGTAATATAAAGTCGCAATGGCCAATAAACTATATCCCCCTGTGATGCCATTTATGCCATCCATAAAATTGTAGGCATTGATGGTGCCAATGGTAAAAACGGCAGCAATTGGAACCCAATAGAGCTCCATTGTTGAAATTTGCCATTGGTAAAACATTAGGAACACTGACAGCAGGTGGATACCAAACCTGACCGCATTTTTAAGTGTAACCATATCATCCATAAAACTGACCACAGAAATCAACACCAATCCAAGCATGAAAAAGGGATATTGAAAGCCGTGGCTTACAAAAAATAGCAACGCAGCTAAAGTAAATATTACCCCACCCCCACGAATGGTTACCGCCGTGTGAGAGCTCCGGTGGTTGGGCTTGTCTATAATATTAAGGTGGGCGGCCAACTTAAAATAAAGCAGCTCAAAAACAAATAAAGACAATAATAAAAAACAATAATAGATCATGTAATAAATGCTGCCGAAGCTTTAAATGGTGTCAACACTTGTTTTGATTTGTATGCCAATTCTTGTGCCGCTTTAGTGTCGTTAACTGTTGAATCAGAAATTATTTTGAACTGATGCTTTATATTTGTGTGCCATCAACCTCAACTATAAACGAGCAAATGGGTTGAAATTTGAATCAAAAACAATTTCAAAAATAAGTTTTGAATAAGAAGCACTTGATGACTGCAAGATTATTTGATTCAACGCCCTACCGGTTGATGTTGAAGGAAAAATGACTAACAGTAAGCCTGTGCGGTTTGAAGTAAACCTGAAGATTCGATAACACGAATTACGCTCATTTAATAAACTGAATAATTCTTTTAAAAAATCTTTTAGGCATTAAAAGAAATGGCACTTTCAATTGATTGTTTCGCCACGCCCGTAGCACCTCTCTATTCCCATCGGAAATATTTTTAATAGAGCTGTTGGAAGCACCTCCTAAACGCATCTTAACTAAAAGCCTATTGAAATAAAACGACTTAAAATTATATCGTTTAAATATTCTCAGCATGAATTCATAATCTGCGGCCAACCTAAGCTGTATGTTAAATAACCCTGCAACACTGTACACTTCTCGTCGCACAAATAGAGCGGGATGGGGTGGTACATTCCCATCCTCAAAGTAAGACTTATAATAGCTTAGAGAATCCCACTTTCTTACAACCTTGCTAAGGTCTTCATACTTTACATAAACTAAATCTCCGTACACAATATCGATAGCCACATTGGTGTTAAAATAAGACATGACTTCTAAAATTACATTTTCATCGTTGTATACGTCATCTGAGTTTAAAATGCCAATAACACTGCCGGTAGCCTTAGAAATTCCCTTATTCATCGCATCATAAATTCCTTTATCAGGTTCTGAGACCACAACGGATATCTTACTGGCGTAACCATCAATGATGTGCATTGTATTGTCTGTTGATGACCCGTCGATTATAATATATTCTATGTTGTCGTAAGTTTGAGACAGCACAGATTTTATAGCCGTTTCAAGTGTCCTTTCATTATTGTAAACAACTGTAATGATAGATATCTTTAAGTTATCCATTAAAAATGGTCCTTTTTAAAAGTGCGTAAAACAAATTGGTACGGAAGGAAATCTTTGTTAAAAAAGTCTCTGGACTCTTGAAATCCTCTGACAGCACCGTTGCATTTTGCTGATGTCTTCGATAAATCATTAATTTTTCATCCATAAAAACTGGTTTGTAAAAAACTTCGGCAACCACTCCGATCCACATGTCGTGCATAGGGATGTGTTTTGGGAATGGAAGTACCTTTACTAAGATTTCTTTTCGAAAGGCCATACAGCATCCCAAATAGGAATTCCTGTAAAAATTCTTAATCAGGCCCGTTCCGGAGTTTCTCCAAGCGAAATAAGACGCCCTTATTGTTTTTAAATGTTCATCTCCAATGACAGCATTACTGACCACCAAGTCGAAACCTTCCGTCAATTTATTGGTCATCGCATCCACCTTGTTACTGATCCAGACATCATCTTGATCGGCTAAAAAGATAACATCTCCCGTTGCTTTTTTTATTGCATTTTCAAAATTAAATATTGGGTTACCAAATATTTGGTTCGGATATACTTTAATTCGAGGATCTGCAAAGGAATTAATGATCTTAATTGTGGCATCCGTAGAGGAGTCGTCGGAGATGATAATTTCATCGTCTGTCTTGATTTGAACTAGGATTGATTCCAATTGTTGGGCTATAAAATTTGCACCATTAAAGGAAGCAATACAAACAGAAATTTTATTTTCCATGGAAAACTTTCGAGATAATTAAAAAAATGCTAAATTTCACGATAAACAGTTTACCTTAAATGGATTAAAAATTGCGATTTTTAACACGGATGTCGAATATTTTGTTTTTTAAAATTTCATCTAAAAAACCAATCATTAGCGTTTAACGTATATCAATTCTTGCAGTTTGCGAAGATACAATAATTAATGTCTTAGATGATCTACACCATTTGCTTTTTTCTTTCTACAATAATCTCTATTTTCTCAACGACGACTATCCTAAACGTAACCGATTTTGGGGCAAATGGCAACGATAAAGTTGATGATACGATCGCTTTCCAGCATTGCGCAGACAAACTTGCAACTTTAGGGGGCGGAACAATAAATATTCCAAAGGGAGCCTATTTCATTTCCCATCTGACGTTCTTTGGTAAAAAATACAGCAACATCACAATTCAAGGAAATGGATCTACGATTTATCAGGTATTACCGAAAAAAAGAGTTAGTGTAGAAAACGGGCGGTGGTGGACTTTTGCGACCCGAAAAGGAGCGGATGGTTGTTTTGTGTTTGACGCGAATGTTAGCAATCAACAGGATGATCATCTGAGCATAAAAAATATAATTATTGAAAACCTCACTTTTTTCTCTGATGTTAAAAAGAATAAATTTGACGAATTAATGCACCAAATATCTGCCCATGGAGTCTCTAATTTTTTGGTTAAAAACTGTAAGTTGCTTGGCTTTTTGGGCGACGGAATTGCCATAAATGCTGCTACAGATTACAGCACGTATAGAAATGCCTACAATAAAAACATTAAGATTTTAAACTGCACGTTCGACGGAATAAACAACGATAACAGGCAAGGTGTTAGCATCTATTATGCAGACGGATTCGCCATCGAACACTGCGTTTTTAAAAATACGACAAGAGCGGACATGCCCGGTGCAATTGACTTAGAGCCAAACGACGACCGACAAGTACTCAGGAATGGCATTGTAAAAAACTGCACCTTTGAAAATATAGGTGGTTTATCGGCGATTATGATTCATACCCCTAAATCTTCTTCGCTAAATAATTTTTCAAATAGAAACTTTATCGTTGACAGTTGTACTTTTAAAAATATAAGAGCGCCGTTATGTATTGTAGGCAATGAAAATTATATGGATTACAGTTTAAAAGAGTCTGTCATACAGTTTAAAAATAGCTCGGTAAAAAATGCGGAAGCCATTGCTGATATGCGCAGCGCATTTGGTGTGTTAATTGATCGCGTTGAATTTTACAACATCTCAAATACCGGACTGAACACGGTAACAGAAATCGGAGCGAAGGAAATTACTTTTAAGAATTGCTTATTTGATGGTGTGAAGAATAACAATGGAATAGGATTTTATGGGAAGACTAGAAATATAAATTTTATGACTTGCACTTTTAAAAATTTTGCAGCCAATGCCATCACCATAAATGACCCTAGCGGGATTGGTACAATCTCCAACAATATTTTTTATTCGTCAGATTATGGCGATGCACTGCCAATAGTCACCTCTACAATTGCTAATAAATCAATAATTTCCAATGCGCACATTGCTGACAATAAAATCTATGGAAATTTTAAAAAGATAAATATTCAGCAATTTTATCAAAAATTTGAATAGAAACTTACCCTTCAAATCATGCCCGATTTGCGAATCATAGTCCGACTCTTATTTTTAGAAAACTCAGCGTTTTATATCTATATGTTTCTTTAAATGCATGTGGTAAATCTATCAAGAAAAAAAGCAATGACTTGTTTCTATTTCTTCTATATTTTTTTAAATCCTGATAGAAGAGTTTATACCTAACCAATGCCTGTTCTTTTGAATTGGTTTCTGTAGAGAAATTCTGCCTCAATTCAATCGGTATGATATAAAGTCTATTTGTTTTTGAGGCCGCTCGTTCTATAAAATCATGATCACAAAAATCTAATCGCAAATCTTCATTGTAACACCCGCAATCGAAGAAAAATAGCGTATTCACTAGCAAACCTGAATTGATGCAGGTTATGTTTTTTAAGGGCAAAAAGTCCGTGGTGATTTGCCCCAATGGATGTGATCGATATCCTATAAATTTTGATGGAGACATTAACCCTTTTTCCGTATAAATTTTTGGTGCTGCAATACTAAAATTGGCTGTACGATTTAAAAATTCCGTATACTTTTTATAAAAGTCCTTCGGAAGGGAAGTATCTTGATCTAAGAACACCAACCATGGCAGTTGATTGTCCTTGCCATATTGTGCGATCGTATTATATGCGACTGATATGCCGGGATTATTAGGCGCATGATGATATTGAATTTTTACATGTTCGCCGACTGGTGGGCTTGCCAAGCACCAACCCTGCTGATCAGTATTGTCAAAAATAAAAATGTGAAGAGGACTTTGATTATTCCCCCCCTGATGGGATTTAATTAAAGAACAATAAGAAGCGCAGTCCCAAAATTTTTCTCTGTAGGTGACGATCCCAAATAATAATTTTGTTTCCCCACTCATAACGATAGCTGATCAAGTTTGTAAATACACACGAAAGTATACATTTGAATCATAATTGCGCACATCGTAATTTCGTATTTCACGTGGTGATCATCAGTTCACTGCGAGAAACAATCGTGTTTTGCAAAAAAAAGGTTTCTGCTTGTCCTCAAAAAATGATGTATTTTCCATAGAAGATGTTAAAACCAATAACGGCACTGGCATAACCAATCAACAAGAGTCTACTAAAAATTTTGTCTTTAAAAATGTATATAATCATCGGAACTAGCACAATTTCGACCACCCCTAAAAGCTCATTTAATCTAAATGCCAAAACGGGCATTGTTGCCAAGGCAGGTAAAAGAAATAGTGAAATTGCGTATATTTTCATGAGTAAAACGGTGTATTTATTAGAGTCAATCAAGAGCGTATAATGCGCGAGCAGAAAATAAAACAATCCGCATCTTAAAATAAACAACGCATTTAGCACATTTATCTTCGCAAATCCTTCAGCACCGGAGTCGTACAATCCTTGATAGATCAGCATCTTCTCCTGAATACCTGGTATCGGAATCGTAAATAACAAGTTGATTTTTAAAAAATACAAACACAAACCAATAGGCACCGCGCTTAATAAAAGCAACTTCCTCGGCTTTTCACAATCGAGAAACCATAATGGTAAAATTACAATTGCGGAGTAATGAAAAAGTATCGCACAGGTGGCCAGCACTAAAAACATCAAAAGATTCCTTTCGCGGAGTGGCTTAATCGACAGTAGAAGAAATCCTGAAGCCACACCCGCCCGCATGGCAGTCAGCTCATGTAAGATGAAAAAATTTGACATATACACCAGAATGGAGGCGAATATGAAGGGGGTTATTGACCGGATCGCTAATGCTTTTGTGCAAACCCCCAACGCAGCGTAAATAAAAAATAAAACCAAAATACGGCCAGAGAAAACGAATTTAACCAACTGTGAAATGATGTTAAAACTAGGTTCAATAAGTGCGTCTGGATTGATAAATAAATCTACATAGTTCTCGTAGTCTTTTACCTTAGAACCATCTCGAAAGCCTGCAAACACGATTAAACCTATTGAGATGACCCAAAACAGAAAAATACTTCCTTTCTTGAGATACTTTGTGTCAAAAATTACTAGGAATGAAACCATCGTAAATAGAAACAGAATGACTATTATCATCATAATAATTACAATTTTAACTAAAATATTTTCCCAATGCCACCATCATCAGAGTTTAAGTTGCAGCCAGTAAATTTAATTTTTTTAAGGCCTACCTATTTTTGTACAACAGGCAGTAGATTATTGGATCCGAGCGCCGTAAAAGCTAATTTAAATGAGGCATTTACCCTTATTTAACACCATTTGCCGCTATTGGCATTTAAATAATGTTGGTGTTTAGTAAGAAATAGCTTATCGACAGTTGTTCATTTAAATACCTCCCAGTTCGTTGTAAATGTAGCATATAAATACCTAAAGGAGTTACCGAAAAACCCACCGGTTAACATCGATTCTTTTACCTGTATTTGAGTAAAATATGCAAAATATTTTTACCTAAACGGCTCTTAGCCAAGATAAAAAGAATAGAATCTTTTATCGTCCTCTGACTTCTGGGAATGTAAACTGATGCATTTTTTAGTTCGTCTTTATTTGCTAACATAATAATTATAGGTAATAAAGATTGATAATGCTTTTTCAACACTTTCAACTTAAAACTTTCGGATAAATTATAATCCCTTATGTAATCAAGTTTAATATCGAGAATGCCCTCTGCCAACTTGAACCTCTTATCAAACGAGGGGCTATGGCTAGCACTTTCTTTCAAATTTCGATAGACGGCAGTAGCATCCGGTAAAACATACACCTTACTATTGATGAAGATGTCCAATAACCAAGGAAATGTGCCATCAACATAATTCATTTCCTTTATAGGTAGAAATTCCTTCCTAAGCACCCAGGTGCACGGTGCCATGAAACCACCGTCTAGCAAAAAGGATTGAAACTCGTGATAAATTGGAAATTTTTTTGGCTGATTCTTAAATAATGACAATTCAGTCTTTCCTGTAGACTCATTCCATCTGTTAAAATCAGTGGCAACCAATCCATATTCAGTATTTTGCGCTAAAAAATCGACCTGTTTTTGTAATTTCAATGGATCAATCCAATAATCATCGCCCTCGCAGATGGCAATGTATCTGCCTTCGGCTTTTTTTAAGGCCCAAAAAAAATTGGCAATCATCCCCAAGTTCTTTTCGTGATTTTTATAAAGTATTTTAATATTTTCTGGAATCACCTTTTGCGATAGATGCTTTTTAACAAGCTCATCAGTTGCATCAGGAGAATTATCATTGGCTACAATTAACTCTATTTGGAAATTAGTCACTTGCATAAGCACGCCATCGATGGCTTGCGTAATGAAATTTTCGTGTCCATAAGTGATCATTACGATCGATACGGTCGGTTCTATCATTTCTAAAATTGTAGTGGTTCTAATGCCCTCATCACCCTTGCAGGTGATCCAAAAGCGACACAATTATCAGGAATGTCTTTTGTTACAACGGAGCCGGCTCCAATAATAACATTGCTGCCGATCGTAACTTTCGGCAAAATGGTCGAACTTGCTCCGATCTGTGTAAAGGAGCCTATGGTTACATGCCCGAGCAAGGTGACATTGGGAGACAACTCCACAAAATCATTGATGACACAATCGTGGGTGATGAGGACATGATAATACACAATGCATCCTTTTCCTATTTTCACACCGTTTGAAAAAATAGCTTGATTCAAAACATTTGAACCGATTCCTATTGCGACATCATAATTGCCGATTTGTGCTGTAGGGCTTATAGTAGAGGAAAATGATCCTCCAAGATTTTTAAACTTTAAATATAATTTATACCTCAACTGTGGATTTCCAATTCCGAGGGTAAAATTGTTGCCGTTTTTTGTAAAAAAATCCTGCACAGAAGGCAAATTCTTTAAGATTGGAAATCTACCAAATAATAACTCTTCAGACCCTTCGCTTACATCATCATAAAAGGCAAGGCCTTGGAGACTATCTCGTTGATCAAAAATGTCTAAAATCTCTTTTGCAAAACCCTTTGCACCTATAATTAACATGCTAATTGTTTTGAACCCTTAGCAACAATCTACAAACTAAATCCACCTCTTCAAATGACAACTCTGGATATAGCGGTAAGCACATCACACATTTTGCAACTGAATCTGTAATTTCAAAATTTACAGGTGATAAGTAAGGAAGCGTGTTTGCCAAAGATGGGTAAAAGTACCTTCTTGTATACACTTCATTTGCCTTCAAAAAATGCATTGCCTTAAGCATTGACGCTTCTGATTCGAATAAAATTGGATGATAGGCATGGTTGTTCTGAGATTGTTCGTGCCAAATTTGCTTGGTACTTTTATGGTGTTTTAACCGTTCATCATACCTGTCTGAAATGAGCTTTCTTTTATTTCTAACCTCATTAATGTGATCTAGATTTACCAACCCCATGGCCGCGTGAAATTCTGAATTTTTACCATTTATGCCTAGTTCAGCAAATGCATCAGGACCATCAAAGCCAAAGTTTCTGATGTAGGCCATTTTTTTAATTAAGCTCGGATTGTTGCTGAACACCAGGCCGCCTTCGACACTGTGGTACAATTTGGTTGCATGTAGACTACAAGTGGAAATATCTCCATATTCAAAAACTGACTTTCCATTTACTTCTACTCCAAAAGCATGGGCACCATCATAGATGACCTTAAGTTGATGTTTTCTTGCAATTTTCTCTATTGCAACCACATCGCAAGGGTTGCCGTACACGTGTGTAGCGATTATTGCAGTGGTATTTTTTGTGATGGCGGCTTCTATCTTGTTGGGATCAATATTTAAGGACAGCGGATCTATGTCTACAAAGACCGGCACACAACCCTCCCACACAATACTGCTCGTGGTTGCAACAAAAGAAAATGGGGTAGTTATGATTTCCCCTTTTAAATCTAACGCTTTTATTGCAATTTGTAAGGCAACAGTTCCGTTGGTCACAAATAGTAAATGTTTGGCTTTTAAATACTCCTTTAACCGCATTTCTAAGTCGCTTGCTAAAGGGCCCATATTTGTTAGCCAATTGCGTTGCCAGATGCCCGTTAAATAAGCAGCATATTCTGATTGTGGGGGTAAAAATGGTTTTGTTACTGGGATCATCTGCCTGAAAGAATAGATTTAATAGCACTAATTACTTGCGATTTAAATAAGCTAGCGGTTAGCAAATAAATAGCAGAACCAGCTATTGTTGTAACCGCTAACCGTACAAAATTACTATAATTTCCTAAAACGACATCTAGAAAATATACAGCAACGCCCATCAAAATTGCGAGGGCAAAAATAGGTAATATATCTGCTACTTGTTGACCAATTTTGTAATCTAGCATTTTACCTGCAAAATAGGTGTTGATCAAAAGCGCAATAATTGAGAACAACAACTGTCCCCATAATAATGCATAAAAGCCATAAAAAAAAGATACAAATATTATGATCGACAAAATTATCTTTTTTACGATTTCCAATTTCAAGAAAAGGTCAGTTCTCCCAGTAACTTGTAATACAAGCAAATTGTATAGGTGTATGGGATATAAAATGCCTGTAAAACAGATAATCTGAAAAATTGGAACGATAGGAAGCCACTTTTCTGTAAAAAGGAATATGACCAAAGGCTTCGCTTCGATAGCCATAATCACAATTATTGGGGTAATTACAAACAGGACGATTTGCATAATTTGTTTATAAGCGGTCCGAAACCTAGGCAAATCATCTTGTACCTTTGCAAACAACGGAAAAATGACTTTATTTAATGCCGTGGATACATTTCCCACTGGCAACATCATCAAAGAGTTTGCTCTAGTGTAAAACCCAACTTGCGCTGCGCTGTAAAACCGCCCAATTACAATCTGATAAGCATTTGTGAAGATGGTATCTAGAACTGAAGACAGGGTTAATTTGTATCCATAATGAAAGTGAATGTCAAATAATTTTTTTTCAAAACTCAGCGTTGGTTTCCAGTTTGAGCTTATCCATAGGATTAAGGTGGTGAACAAAGAATTTACAAGGGCATAATAGACAAGTGCCCAGACTCCATAGCCTAAATAGGCCAATACCAAACCAACTAAACTTCCAATTATTAGCGCAGGTAGCGAAATTAAGGCCTGCTTTTTGAATTTTAATTCGCGGGATAAAATGGTATTTTGAACGGTACCAAAAGCCGAAAATATAAACGTCAATGCATAAACTCTTGTTATACCAGTTAATTTCGGTTGCTTGTAAAAGTCTGAGATCCAAGGTGCACTCAAATAGATTATTCCATAAATAATTATACTTCCAATTAAATTAAAAACAAATACTGTAGAATAATCTTTTTCTGTAACCTCTTTACTCCTGATCAAAGAGCTTGTTAAGCCTCCTTCGACTAGCGCATTTCCAATGCCCATAAAAATAGCGAGCATGCCAATTAAACCGAATTCAGCAGGACTTAGGAGTCTTGCTAATACAACAGAAACACCGAATGCGAGTATCTGGGTCGAGAATTGCTGTGTGTAGGTCCAGATCATTCCTGACACAGCCTGTTTTCTTAAAGACATTTTTTCTCAATAAATATGGGATAAATATTAAATCTACATCAAACCCTAGAACGCCTATTGATACTCGCAGGCCATAAAGCAGTTTTTAGCTAACTCATCGTAACGCAGCATCTATACCCTAATGGCATAAAATTAACTTAATAGCCCCATTATAAGCTGTGCCATTTAAACCAATGATTTTTTAGACCGCGTGGTTAAATTCAGATGATAAGCCTTTGTTTAATTTAGAATATCTCTAATTATTTTCTTAAAAATAAACCATAAGCACACTAAGCATCCGAAAATAATTCCTCCAAAAACAAGGCCTTCTACCCTACCAATTTTCTTTTTAGTAAGCGGATAAATGGGTTGATCAATTACTTGAATGAGCGGAGTTTCTTTTAACAAGGATAGTTTTGTCAGTTCCAAGTTCTTTACCATCTCCGCTAAAATTGATTTATTGGTTTCTGCAGAAAACTGTGCCCGTTGTGCAGGCGCAACTCTTTGGACCTGCCTCGTTGGATTTAAATTTGGTGTCGCATCAGCCACTGCCACAGCGCTGTAAATCGCGCCATTCATCACTGCTCGCACAGAATCCGTCTTTTCCTGAAGAATCCTCACGTTTTGGAGCGTTTTCTTTGTTTTTGTACTTACATAAAATTCATTAACATTTTTAACCAGCTCATCATTGAAAGCTTTGGCAAAAAACTCATCCTTCGCGGCCACATCCACCTGAATGGTACTCATTTTTTTATCAGGTTTAGCGACAGTTAAATAATTTTTATTTAGCTCGACTACAATTACTCCAAGTATGCTATCCTTTAAACGTTCCTCCTTTGAAAACTGATTTCCTAAAATAGGCCTTTCAACAGAAAACTGCAAATGTGCCATTTCTGGTTTACCAGCCCACTTTTCTCTCAATTTATTGAAGTTAATGTATCGATCAACCAACAACTGTCTTTTCCCGCCTAGGTCAACACTGGTAAGCAGGGTTTTCTGCAGCATAGACCTAGATTTATATAAATCTAAAATATTATCTCCCTGAAAGATGCCTCCTCCACCGCCTCCACCAATGTCCAAACCTGCCATCGACGCCAATCCAGCGAGATTCCCTAGTCCACCAGACCCTTTTTCATCCTCTAACACAAAGGTAGTCGTGGCAGTATAAACGGCCTTACTTAAATAAGCATAACTAAGTCCCAAGGCTGCACCACTTATCACAAACAAAAGAATGATCAACCACTTGGACAATAGGTAGGTCCACAATTCGCTAATTTTGAGCACAATCTCTCTTAAAGAAACCTGCTCACTTTCGGTATTTAAGGTTTGTTTTTGCCGCTCTATTCGCATCTTTTTTTGTTGAAAAATTAATTAACGAAGTAAGCTTACAACGATTGCTGCCACAGAGGCCAACCCAGTGCCAATACCGATCCACGACTGCGGACTTAGTTTTTCTCTTTCGGAACGTTTGGGCACCAGAATTTCTGCACCCGGCTTAATGGAAGGATAGCCTCTAAAAAATAAAAATTTGCTCATCCCCTCAACCGAACCATTGGCATATTTAACATACACCCCACCGCGCCTGGCGGCAGAAGTGAAGCCTCCAGCACCTCTGAGGTATTGCTTCAATCCCCTGCCCGGCACATACACAATGCTGTTTGGATTGAGTACCTCGCCAGT
The DNA here is from genome assembly GCF_054061655.1 of Pedobacter sp. UYEF25. NCBI lineage: Bacteria > Pseudomonadati > Bacteroidota > Sphingobacteriia > Sphingobacteriales > Sphingobacteriaceae > Pedobacter > Pedobacter sp. UYEF25. The sequence continues at coordinate 66,122 of NZ_JBSSEL010000022.1, forward strand.
CACTTTTACGGTCTGTAAAATTCTTGGCACTCTAATCACATCCCCATCTTCTACAACAAGGTCATACCTAGACAAAGAATCTTTTAATATGGTAACGAGGTTTATGCCAACTAAATCACTTTGAATTAATTGCTGCTCAATGGCCGGCGCAACGGTGTCTTTCACCCCAACTTCTTGCGCCCTCTTTAAGTTCAAAAACTTTTTACTTTCTTCGTCCTGATTATCAATTACACGTGCCCCTTTTGGGTTTACTTTTGCTGCGCCTGGTCTTTTTAAAGAAGCGCCATCAGGATAGGCAGACGACGTTAAGCCTCCGGCTCTTCTTATCAAGGCAGAGATCCGTTCATCTTTTCTACTGATGGTGTACATGCCCGGATACAACACTTCACCCTCTAATTTCACTTGCTTTTGCACAACATAACCTTCAGAATTCCTCACTGTAACGATGTCGAATGGTTTTAACAAAAACGGAACACCTAACAACTTTAGATTTGGATCAACATTTACAGTAAACACTCGGGCCGTTTTTGCGGAACTTTGTGTGGCATTGCTATTGCTTATTCTTCTAGAAATTTCAATGCGGTTTGGCGTAGCACCTTCCTTAAAACCGCCAGCCAGTTGAATCACCGATTCAAGCGTCATGCCCTCGGCATAATCAAGCGTAGCCGGAGCCCTAACATCGCCCTGGATGCTCACTTTATACTCGTCCCTTAGATCAAATAGGGAAGAAATGGTTACTTTATCTTCCCGTTGCAAGGGAATATCTGTTTCGGTTCCTGCCATCACCTTCGCCACATCAAAGGAAATTAACGATTGGGTATTGTCCATGTTTAATCTGTTGATGTAACCCCTATTCAAAAAAGCATCTTCGGTCAATCCATCCGCTTTATCGATCAACTCGCGAAGCGTTAAACCTGGCTTAAGTTCAAATACCCCTGGACGAAAAACTGCTCCGCTGATGTCTACCCGATTGGCGAACCGATCTAATATGGCTTCTACCACATACTTATCTCCATTCTTAGGTTTGTAAGCAGAAAATTCTGAAGCGACGATATCGGTTATTTTCCTTTCTTTATCTGTATTCTGAAAAACTTTTATTTTCGCAGTATATGCATCTGTATTGAATCCGCCGGCAAAGTTGAGGACATTTTCTAAGGTTTCTCCATTTACCACTTCAAATAAACCAGGGCGCTTTACCTCGCCACTCACCTCTACTCTTTTTTCGAACACCGGTATGTTGATGACATCTTGATCCTGTAAACGGATATTGCCTTGCTGCATCCCTTTTAACAAGAAATCATATACATCAATGGTTGCGATAACCTTATTGTTTCTGATCAATTGAATGTTTCTAAAAGATCCATTTTCTGCAGGCCCTCCAGACGCATATAAGGCATTGTAAATGGTAGATAAGGAAGAGAGCGTATAGGTACCAGGTTTGATGACTTGCCCGGTCATAATGATTTTGATGCTTCTAATATTACCCAAATTAACGGATACCGTGGTTCTACCGGATTTTAGGGACGGATAGGTGGCCGACAAAGCAGAACGAATTTTAGAAGTCGCCTGTTCGATGGTTAGTCCGCCAACTGAAATTCTACCCACATATTGAAGCACTATAACTCCATCAGGACTTACCGCTAAATTATAGCTCGCCTCATTGTCTCCGTTGAGGTCTACCAGTAAATGATCATCTGGCCCAACCACATAGCCTTTCGGGGTTGCAATCCTTAAATTCGGCTCGAAAGTAATGCTGCCATTGCGAAAAAGTTCTGCTCCGAATATTTTTGGCCCTGCTTGCTTGGTAGAATCGATTGGTGTTTTAATACTGTTTGCGCCGTTGATCGGATCGCTCTGCACTCTATCTGCCGCACCTGTATTTGTACCTGCTTGATTGTCTGTGGTTGCCACCCCCTGTTTCCTCACTTTATCCACCCTAAGCTGTAACTTCTTTACTTCATCCGCATTCATCCCTTGTGCGGCAGCCATCTGCACCAACTGTGCATCAGAATAACCTATTGATGCTGCTTTGTTAATCAACTGTGATACTTGTGCATCCGACAGATCATCCACTTTTACATTGGTGTAATTTTGAGCAAACGAAGCAATGGAAAGGATTAATAAGAATATTGATAGAAATATTTTTAAGGTATGTTTCATAGGTCTACGAACCGGTCGATGTATGGCGCAAATATAGCTTTATTGAGTGAACGAAGCTTTTTGCCTTTTATGCTTTTTTTTTATAAAAATAGATTATACGAGGCGCTACTCAAAATAATTGAGCGTATTGAAACCACCTTTTTTAAGGTATTCATCTTTTTTCATCAATGCAAAATCAGCAAGAATCATTTCTTTTACCAACGCTGCAAGGTCATACTTTGGTTCCCAGCCCAATTGCGTTTTAGATTTTGTAGGATCGCCTAAAAGTAGATCCACTTCTGTAGGCCTAAAATATTTCGAATCTACCTTTACTACTGTGGTGCCCATAAAGAGTTTTTCTTTATTGATACCAAGCGAATCTAACAGCTCCTCATCTAGTCCGATGATGACTCCCTTCTCAAATTCGTCTTTACCAGAAAAGGCTATTTCAATGCCAAGCTCGGCAAAACTCATGCGCACAAACGCTCTAACGGTGGTGGTCACTCCGGTAGCGATGACAAAATCTTCGGCCTTTTCTTGTTGCAGGATGAGCCACATGGCTTCGATGTAATCCTTTGCATGCCCCCAATCTCGCTGGGCCGATAGGTTGCCCAGATATAGGCAGGTTTGTAAACCTAGTGCTATTTTTGCCGCAGCACGGGTAATCTTTCTTGTTACAAAAGTTTCTCCCCGTAGCGGACTTTCATGATTGAACAAAATCCCATTACAGGCGAACATGCTGTAAGCTTCGCGGTAATTTACGGTAATCCAATAGGCATACATTTTTGCGACAGCATATGGAGAACGCGGATAAAATGGAGTCGTTTCGCTTTGCGGAACTGCTTGTACCAAACCATACAATTCCGAAGTACTCGCCTGATATATTCTTGTCTTCTGCTCCATTCCCAAAATTCTTACCGCTTCTAAAAGCCTAAGGGTGCCTATTCCATCTGCGTTTGCCGTATATTCTGGCATCTCGAAGCTCACTTGCACATGGCTCATGGCCGCCAGATTGTAAATTTCATCTGGTTGTGTCTCCTGAATTATCCTAATAAGGTTGGTAGAATCTGTTAAATCGCCATAATGCAGTTTGAAACGCACATTATTTTCATGCTGATCTTGATAGAGGTGGTCGATTCGATCTGTATTGAACAGGGAGGAGCGCCTTTTTAATCCATGTACAAAATACCCCTTTTTTAAAAGAAATTCTGCTAGGTACGCACCATCTTGCCCGGTTACGCCCGTAATTAAGGCTACTTTCATAAAAATTTAATAGGTAATTTAAGTTTGCAAAGATAGCCATTAATTCTATTGGGCGAAACGCATTTCTAGCCTGCTAACAAAAATTAGCTGCACACAATTAGTTAACGAATGCCAAAAGCTAAAAATCCTTAATTGCCCCATTAGGTAGGTTTAATCTGTTGAAGTAAATAGGTGCCATAACCGCTTTTAACAAGTGGCTGCGCAATTTCTCTTAACTGTTCGGCAGAGATAAAACCCATGCGATAGGCTATTTCTTCAATACACCCAATTTTTAAGCCTTGACGTTCTTCTATAATCTGGACGAATTGCCCAGCTTGCATTAAAGAGGTAAATGTTCCGGTATCTAACCAAGCGGTACCGCGACTAAGTACGCCGACCTTCAATTTCCCACGTTCTAAATAAACCCGGTTAACATCGGTAATCTCATACTCTCCACGTGGCGAAGGTTGTATGTTCTTGGCAATTTCAACCACGTCATTGTCGTAAAAGTATAAACCCGGAACGGCATAGTTTGATTTCGGGTTTGTAGGCTTTTCCTCAATAGAAATTGCTTTTTTATGTTCGTCGAATTCTACCACGCCATAACGCTCGGGGTCTGAAACCTGATAGGCAAATACCACTCCGCCATCGGGATCTGAACTGGATTGCAGCAGATTGGACATGCCATCACCATAAAAAATATTGTCGCCCAATACCAGACCTACTTTTTCATTACCTATGAAATCTGCACCAATCACAAAAGCTTGTGCAAGGCCATTTGGTTCCTGCTGTACGGCATAAGAAAACTTACAGCCTAGGGATGATCCATCTCCGAGGAGTTTTTCGAAGTTTGGTAAATCATGTGGGGTAGAAATGATCAAGATTTCTTTAATGCCGGCCAACATTAAGGTAGATAGCGGGTAATAAATCATGGGCTTGTCGTAGACAGGCATCATTTGCTTGCTTGTTGCAAGCGTTAGGGGATGCAATCGAGTGCCGCTGCCACCGGCTAGTATAATTCCTTTCATTTTCTATGCGTATTAAATTTCTATTGCTTTCAAAGCGTATAAATGTGTTATATTTCCGTTTTCTCTATTGATGATGTTGGGCGTGCCCCAAGCTGCGCAAGGGTCAGGCTATTCGCTTCAAGTCCTCGTTCGTGCCTCACTCCGGGCTTTCC
>NZ_JBSSEL010000023.1:0-67999 GCF_054061655.1 Pedobacter sp. UYEF25
TTGCTAAAAACAAAGATGAGCAGAATTGATGGTACGGTCTACAAGCTGTTCGAAAAAATATCCAAGGCAGAACTGCTGATCTTGGATGATTTCGGACTGACCCATCTCGAACAGCAGCAGCGGATGGATATGATGGAAATTATAGAAGATCGGCATGCCACAAGAGCAACCATTATCGCCAGCCAGTTGCCTGTAGCAAAATGGTATGATGTCATCGGAGAGAATACGATTGCGGACGCGCTTTTGGACCGTATGGTACACACCTCATACAGAGTTGAACTAAAAGGAGAAAGTCTAAGAAAAAAAAGGTAAAATTGTCATGCCATCATAAACTGATGAGCCAGATCCCTAGGGGGGTCAGTATCATGCATTACCGGGGTCAACATGTCCGGAATATCCAATCAGGGGCTCAGGATTCGTGACGACACCTTATAAAGTGTATAACTCCAATTCGATTAACATCAAAAAGGAGTTACACAAAAAAGATGATAAGTTAAGTTTACAAGTCCCTTTTTTCAAGGCAAAACATAACATATTGTCGCACAACGTAGTAAGAAGTGCTCAACGAAATCATGTCTGAAGGTCGCCCCCAAACCTGCTCGAATCAATAAAGTCATCTTTCGCACTTTTTGCTTTTTCAACAAAGTCAGGAAATTTCTCTTTGAGCGCTTCAAATTTCGTTCTCCCAAACTCATCCTTCTTCGTTAGATATTTTATTCCCTCGTAGATTGCGACCCCGAGAAGCGCATTTTTTATAAATCCCATTTTTTCAATTTTTTTTTAACTAGAACAGATTTTCTCTTACTTAGTTTTTATTGGATCTGGAGAAAATAATCTACTATATCGTTTACCAGAACATAAGCTTAGATCTTTCCCATAAATTAAATCTGGAAAAAATTTTGCTTGGCGCACCAGATTGGACTAAAGTGTAGATTCTGATAATAAGTTATCATGTGCACAAAAAAGGTAATCTGTTAATTTTAGTACACATCCTCGTAACTTGAGGGAATAATAATAACTTGGTAGCATAAAATATGCTCTTTTCCTCAATTTTATTAATACGATTTAGTTTATTTGTTCTTAAATCAATATGTCTCAAAATATGCGATTTGATACAAAAGGTATTCCATTAGAGATGAGTTTTGTGATTCGAAATACTTCCCTAATTACTGCTAAAGATTTAGAACAAATTGAACAGATGATAACTGAGAGCAACTTCAAGATTTCGTTCCTAAAAGGCACCCAATCTTATATCAGAGAAGCTAATTTTTTCACCGTCGATTACCCAATTCCATATAGCGAAATGTTAAAAGTCTTGAGCGCAAAGTAGATTAAAGCAACGCAACAATTTTGATGTCGGGCATACGTTTTTAACCTTCGAAAAGGATTATAGTCAGAATTTTTAGAGAGCGACATAGCAGAATCTAACCTATAATTTTAAACACTGTAAATCAGCTTTTTTTAGCTTAATCAATAGGTGCTCGTTATCTTTTAGATCGCTTTTAGCTTAAGAGGTAGATTAAATATAGTGACATTAAGGAGTATAGTATACTATCAGTCATGTTGGACGATACCCGAACCTATCCATTTAATAGGTTTTATTTTAAGCATTTTATGTTTCTTTTGGTCTGGAAGTTCCCGAATTTCAAAAGGGTTAAACCTATATTTTTAATCAACCAAAGTTGCTGAAAGTGTTGCCCTATAAACACTCGGCGTTATACCTTCTAACTTTCTAAAAACTCTGCTAAAATAATGTTGGTTGTTAAAGCCAGCTTTGAAACAAGCATCAGCAATAGAGCAGTACGGGTTTTTTAAAAATTGTTTAGCTAATAAAACCCTTTCCTTAATAATATAATCAACTGGAGAAAACCCCAATTCTAGTTTAAAAGCCCTAAAAAAACTAGCTTTACTCATGTAAGCCATTTGACTTAAAATCTCAATGCTTAATTTTTCTGTTAAGTGGCTTTTAATATAACTGATAATGTATGCAAACCGATTTGAGTTTGATAAGCTGTTTAGATTATCTTTTATCTCTTGAAAGTTTTGCATCTGCATAATTCTTACCAAAAGTTCTTTTAGGGTAAGATTTGCTAAAACATCTTTAGATATTTCGTCGCCAGTGCTGATAGCAATAAGCTTGTTTATAAGTTGTGCAAGTTCATAATTATTAAAAAAATGAAACTGTTGATAGTTTAAAGCCCATTTACTTAAATCTTCACGAGGATAGTTTTCATTTAAAAAATCTAAAGTATTGTAAATCTCCTGATGGTTTATTGCTAGCGCTGTACACTGAGAGGGATTTAAAGTAGATGCCTCTGGGAAATCAATCTTCATGGTTACGTTAGGAGGGACAATTACCGTTTCACCAGGTAAATAATCAAAACCGGGTTTGTCAAATAAATGCATCACTTTTTTACCACGTAACATGCTCGTAATAACTAAATCGTTAAACTTAAGCGGTACCATTACACTAGGTTGGTAAGTTTCAAAAATATTAAGCTCACATTGGTTTAAAGTGTAAGCTTTTCTATTTTCCACTAACGTTTGTAATTCGTTATTTTTTGATAAGGTGAATTGCGAGATGAGGTTTCTCTCCTTCATAATTGCTTTAATTTAGAACAAGTTAGTAAAAATTTTAGAATTTAGTTTTCAAATTCCAGATTGGAAGGATTGTGCTAAAGTTTGATTGAATAGTGCAAATATTTTTTCTAAAATACCCTTAACTTAGACAAACCAATTATAAATCTAAGTTATGAGCACAACACAAAGACCTTCTTTTAAGGAGAAGTACGACAATTTTATTGGTGGAAAGTTTGTTCCACCTGTCAGCGGAGAATACTTTGATAACATTTCCCCTATTGATGGTAAAGTATTTACAAAAGCCGCTAGATCTGGCAAAGCCGATATAGATGCCGCAGTAGAATCAGCTTTAGAAGCATTTAAAACATGGTCTAAAACATCAGCTGCCACTAGAAGTAATCTTCTATTAAAAATTGCCCAAATTATTGAAGATAATCTTTCTTATTTGGCAACTGTAGAAACCATAGATAATGGAAAAGCTATTAGAGAAACTATGGCTGCAGATTTACCTTTGGTAGTTGACCACTTTCGGTATTTTGCTGGGGCGATAAGAGCAGAGGAAAGTTCGATTTCTGAACATGATGAGTTTACAGTTAGTATCAATTTACAAGAACCATTGGGTGTTGTCGGCCAAATTATTCCTTGGAATTTCCCATTATTGATGGCTACTTGGAAAATTGCGCCAGCTTTAGCTGCTGGTTGTTGCGTAGTAGTAAAACCTGCTGAACAAACACCAACAAGCATCATGTGTTTAATGGAGCTGATCGGTGATATTTTACCTGCTGGCGTTTTAAATATTGTTACCGGATTTGGTCCTGAAGCGGGTAAACCTCTAGCTACGCACCCAAAAATTAGTAAAATTGCTTTTACAGGCGAAACTACAACTGGGCGTTTAATTATGCAATACGCTTCAGAAAATTTAATCCCTGTAACGATGGAATTAGGTGGTAAATCTCCAAATATTTTCTTCGAATCTGTTGGGGCTGCCGATGACGAGTTTTTTGATAAAGCGGTAGAAGGTGCGGTAATGTTTGCGTTAAACCAAGGTGAGATTTGTACTTGTCCCTCAAGAATTTTGGTTCATGAAAATATCTATGATAAATTCATGAAACGAGTTATTGAGAGAACAAACGCTATAAAAATGGGAAATCCTTTAGACGCTGATACCATGATGGGTGCACAAGCGTCTAATGACCAGTTTGAGAAAATATTAAGCTATTTAGATATTGGTAAAAAAGAAGGAGCCGAACTTTTAGCTGGTGGTGATAAGAAGATGTTAGAGGGTGATTTAGCCGGTGGCTATTACATTCAACCAACTATTTTTAAAGGGCACAACAAGATGAGAATTTTTCAAGAAGAAATTTTCGGCCCTGTGGTGGCGGTTACCACTTTTAAAACAATGGAAGAAGCTTTAGAAATTGCTAATGATACCTTATATGGTTTAGGTGCTGCTGTTTGGACTAGAGATGCGCATGAAATTTATCAAGCGCCAAGAGCAATACAAGCTGGTAGGGTTTGGGTAAATTGCTATCATAATTATCCCGCTCATGCGCCTTTTGGTGGCTATAAAAAATCTGGGTTTGGTAGAGAAAACCATAAAATGATGTTGAATTACTATCGCCAAACAAAAAACATGTTGATTTCTTATAATAAGAATAAACTGGGTTTCTTTTAATTAAGTTAGCAGTTGACGATTTAAACAAGGCATGCGTTAACGAGGGTAGCGGCATCTTTTTTAGTTTTTTCTACTAAAAAATATAGCATCCAAGGTGCTGAAAGGTCCATATCAATATTTAAAATGATAAAACGAGTAGAGGTAACTGAGGAAGCAACAGAAGTTATTAACCAATTGAAAAATCGGTTTGGCGATTTGATGTTTCACCAAAGTGGTGGTTGCTGTGATGGCTCATCGCCGATGTGTTTTGAGAAAGGTGAATTTAAGATTGGCAGTAGTGATGTGAAAATTGGTGAGATTGAAGATTGCGAGTTTTTTATGAGCATTTCTCAATTTGAATATTGGCAACATACGCACTTAACTTTAGATGTTACACCGGGCAGAGGCTCTAGTTTTTCTATTGAAATTCCAATGGGAATTAGGTTTATCATTCGCTCTCGGTTATATACCGATGATGAGATGAAAAATTTAGAACCTGTTGTTTATTACGAATCTTAACTAAAAAGCTCGATTTGGAAACCAAATCGAGCTTTTTATATATTAATTTAATCAAAAAAGCACCAGTTTCATCCGCCTCTTTTGTTTGAAGAACTTCCTATTCCAAGTAGCATGTTGACCAGTTCCACACCTAAAAGTTCAAAACCTTTTATCTTGAGGTAGTTTAAGGATCTTCTTAAGCCATCATTGCAGCTTAAATTGTGATGCTCCTCACATCATGAAAAACAATTTAATCGTCCGTACCTGGTGGGTCTGGCTGTATAACTTCCATACGACCAATTAATGAACTTGGCGAGAAAGCAGGAACATCCGCAGCTATAAAAGAGGCATAATCAAAACCGCCACCACTTGGTGAACCAATTTATCTCCTTAAATTTTAAATGTCCAGCAGATGGTCTTTGATGCTTTCCAGATATTTCCTTCATGGCGAGAAAGAAATACCAATTAACACAGTAAGGAATTATTTTCCGACTGATAAGAACAATAAGCGCATCAAAGGTTCGAATGTAGCATACCAAGACAAGCTCTTCAAAATCGTTCCAAACAAAAAAGGGGGCTAACTATGTTCATTCAATACCAGGTACAAATGCCTTCTTTGGGCATTCAAACGCCCTCTTTCCACCTTAACAAATAGTAAAAATAAGCAGTTACAGATTCTCCTACGGGCTACAGAAAACAATATGAAAAACGTTTAAAAACCAGTAATTTAAATATTTACAGCTATTCTATTTTTACAAAACTCGAAAAAGCACATAGTTTCCCATAAAGTTAATGGGTATTAAAAACTGATTAACTAAAGCAAGAAAGGTTTATAAAAAATGAGCTTTAAATGCCGATGATCTAAGTTTATAGCAATTGATGCCCATCCCTAAGATTAAGTTCTTCTGGTTGTTTTGCAGCATCTAGAAGTTTTTCCCATTTCTCTAACATAGGTCTTTCGCGCTCAAAATCTCTGTATTCGTCAGGGTTCATTATGGGTATTCCGGAGACAATTGGATAAACGCGATTACAACCTGAACAGACTAAAATGCCTTCCAAAATCTCATCTTGCTCATCTTTAGTGATGATCCTTAATGTTAAATCAGATTTATCAAAAGGACAGCATAATTTTTCAATGGTTTTCCTTCTCATTTTAGTTTTTTAAAGTATTTAAGATATTCCTCTGTGGCTTGGATGGGATTCTCTGCATTCATAATGCCAGAAATTACGGCGATACCATGGCAATTCAAATCCTCTAATTGGTTTATATTTCTAGGATTAATTCCACCGGCTAAAAAGATTGGTTTATTAAAAATTAACGCTGCCTGGTTGACTGTCTCGTGGGTAACTATCTCACAATTGTTAACGCTAGCGGATGGAAACATGGAACAAAAGGAGATGTAATCTATGTCGTTATTTGCGGCCCACGTTACGTCTTCCAAAATATTACCACAAGTAAGCCCAATAAGTTTACCGTCTATTTGTGCACTTATCTCCTCAAAATTGTTTGGAATCTCGTCAAAATGAACGCCATCTAACGCTACCTTCTTTAAATAATCCCATCTATTATTTATCAAGACTGGCGTTTTCTGTTGCACACACAAGGAGCAAATTTTCTGAATAATTGCATCAACATCATGAACGTTTTTAAAGTTATCCCAAATCTGCACCGCAGCGATTTCTTTTGTAAGGCTCTTTTTTAACCTATCTAACAAAGTATCCGCTTCCATAGCAGGATCAACTATCAAGTAAATACCCGACATGATCGTTTTTCTAGCTCGATTCATTTCCATTCTGATTTTAATGCCTCAAAAAAAGCTGCCCAATATGGGTCTTTTTCACGATAGCTCAAATCTGTCATCCCTGTTTTTTCGATAAGCTTTATGCCATTGCGCTTTTCAGTTATTTCTCCAACTGCCGTACAAGAAATACTCGCTTTTTCAAATTCCTTCAACAGGTAAGGTAGTGACTTATTTTTGCAGGTCATGATCATGGCGCCTGCTCCGATACAATATCGAGGATCTATTGAAAAAACCTCGCATACCTTCGCTTGCGCCTCTTCAATTGGAAGCTTTTCGTTATCAATTGTTGCACCGTTGCCTGAAGCAATGGCCATTTCATAAATTGCACCCAAAACCCCGCCTTCGGTCACATCGTGCATGGCAGTAATGATTTTTTCTTTTTTATTTCCCACGCCTGTTAAGGCGTCTTTCATAACAGAAATATCATAAAAGGAAGCACAGGCGTCGTGATAATTTTCTATGCCGGCTTTATTTTTTACATTTTGTGGAAAGCTCATTGCTAAGATCGCTGCAGATGAAATAGCACATCCTTTGGTCACTAAAATTACATCGCCTGGCGCAGCTAATTTTGAGGTAAAAAACTCGCCTTGGTCCGCAATGGTTATTAAAGTTACCCCCCCTGCAATGGTAGAGTTTTGACCTTCAATAAATCCGGTATGTCCACCTGTAATGGCTATTCCCAATTGTGTGCAAAATTGATGGATATGATCCCAATAGATTTTAAAATCCTGTTGGGGGAAACTAGCAGGGAGGTTTAATACAAACTGTCCATACATAGGCGAAAAACCAGTTGTAGCAATATCATTTGCCGCAAGTTGAACGGATAGCCAAGCAGATTCCTCTAACCCAAGTGAGGGAATAAGAGACAAGGGATCACTAGCCATGGCCATCGCTTGGCCATTGGCCAAATTAACAATAGATACGTCTACGCCAAATTCGGGCCCGGCCAAAACTTCTTGTCTTTTCGCTCCATATTTGTTTTCGAGGTATTGCCTAAAATCAGAATGTGTTACTTTCCCAGTTTGCTTTTTCATACTTCTTCGTTAAATTTTATGTAAAGCGCAAAAAAGTCTCCAAGGGGTAAGTCCCACTGTTGAACAGGAAACCATTTGGGAAGTCCGGTTGCTGTCCACTCTATAGAATAACTTTTCCCTTTTAAAGCTTTATCTATTATAGCAATCAATTTTTGAGGCGTGTAAAAAGTGGCTGTTTTATAAAATGCATTCCTGCCAAAAAACTGTTGTGTTCTTCGCCTGATTAACTTTGGCGTATTTCGATTCATCATGCCCATAATAATACCGTGTTTGCCAACCCGTGCAGCTTCTTGTATTACCTGTACAGGATTTTTATAATATTCAAAAGTGGTAATAAAAGCTAGCGCATCAAAAGTGTTGTCTTTAAATGGTAGAAAATGAGAATCTGCCATCACCAAATCGCCATCAAAACGATGCAAAGCTTGTGACAACATAAATGGAGAAATGTCTCCACCGGTGGCTTCAATTCCGATGTCTTTCCACCATCTGGTAAAACGCGTTGTGCCGCACCCAAATTCAAGTAAATTATTTACGCGTCTGTCTTTAGAAATAAGTTGCTCCAACACCTTTTTCTGCCAAACTTCGGCACGGCTGTACGGACCTTCATAATAATCTTCGTAAGTATCTGTGTGTTTGCGGTTAAAAAACCACTCCGATCTTCCTTGCCAAGTTCTTGTTTTTTCGTGAACGAGTTGTTGACTTATTTTTTCTATTTCCATTTTGGTATAATCTCTAAAAATTAAACCTGTATTGGCCAATAGGTAGTACCTCGAATACAAGAAATATCCTAAGTGTGCATCCCTACGTTGGCATTATCCAAATCAGGTCATTGGGTATTTTCTCAGTCCTACACATTACAGAACACCCCAAGCATTTACAAGCAAAGATATATAAATATGTTGTTATAAGCCGAATTTAGCTCTACTGCGCAAACAAAAAAGCCGATACAGTTTCTTTTGCTTCTTCTCTACAAAAAAATGTTTCTAGCCTGGCACTTATAAATATAGCACCCTAATTTGCTATTAAATTAACGAACGATACCAACTATCAGCCACAGCAATCAATGAAAAATTTTGAAAAAAGCTATTTATATCCGATCAATGAGCGGACATTATGCGCAAATCTGTGAAAAAGGTTTTCGAAAATTTTACGAGAGGAATTCGAAAAAAAAAGCTAAAAAAAACTAATAGGCTTCAAATCGGATAACTGCAGGCTTTTCTATTGACATTAAAATACTGAAATTTGCCTCAATTCGCAACAAATGGTGCTAAATTCCATGCTGAGAAAATAAAAAGTTTAGGTCTTAAGATTTTTAGTATTTCAAATTTGCGCTAGATCTTGAAGTAAACTCCTAGTCACTTAAACCAACTGATAAAATTTGAATTTCCAGAATCGGATTTAACCTTCCCAATTTTGATTGTTACGTTAATTTAGATATTTTGGGACACTTTTGCTCAACCTTAATCAACCAATAGATTGTTCCGACGAGACGCACCTTTAAAAAAATGGATATAACAACAACAACTTTTAAGGTACCTCAATCAAAACCACACTTCCATATTCTCGACGGATTAAGAGGAGTTGCTGCGTTAGCTGTTGTCGTATTTCATTTCATGGAATGGGTTTATGAACCAAGCAAGAATTTTATCAGTCACGGTTTTTTAGCGGTTGATTTCTTTTTCTGTCTTTCGGGATTTGTGATCGGCTATGCGTATGATGATCGCATCTCAGCCATGGGGTTTCGAAAGTTTTTCCTTTCACGGATGATTAGGCTGCATCCACTGGTTGTCGCTGGATCCGTTTTTGGCTTGCTAGCTTTTTTATTCGATCCTTTTGGCGGTCATCCCCAGTTGTACGGCACTGGTAAAATAGTTCTTACTTTTATTTGTTCGACACTCCTTATTCCCCTCCCCATTATCGAAGATCGTGGTTTTAATCTGTTCAGTTTCAATGCACCGGCCTGGTCTCTATTTTGGGAATATGTCGCCAGCATATGTTATGGTTCAATTATATATAAACTCAGTCGCAATTACCTGCTCTTGTTAACTGTGGTCTCTGGTTGCGCCATTTTTTTCGTAGCCTATCGGTCAGGCAACTTGCTGGGTGGATGGAGTGGGCCAACTTTCTGGGATGGGAGCATCAGAATATCCTATTCCTTTCTAGCGGGACTTTTAATTTACCGTTCTAAGCTGATTGTGAAGAACAAACTGGGGTTTGTCGGTATAGCGGTATTATTGTCCTTGGCTTTTATTATGCCCTCCTCAAAGTGGAATTGGATCATTGAGCCTTTAATAGTACTTTTCTACTTTCCTTCACTTATCGTTCTGGGCGCCGGGGCCGTTTTAAAACCTTGCTTAAAAAAGATTTGCATTTTTTCGGGGAAAATCTCATATCCACTATATATGACGCATTATGCCGCGCTATGGATGTTTGGCAATTATTACCTTAGCCACAAACCAGACACCATACATTTAACTTTCATCGTCGTATCGGGTGTTATATTATTGATTGCATTTGCCTATCTGGTAATGATGCTTTACGACATTCCAGTAAGAAAATATTTGGGCAAAAAATGAATAGAAGAGTCTTGACAACATAAGCGATTGGTGGATCAAAAAATTTTAGTGCCTTAAGGGTATTGACAATTCTGCGGCATTTCTTCTGTTGACCTGACGGCTTTTGGAAATAAGCTCTATATAAAAAATTCAAAAATAAGACTTACTACGCCAACGTTTGGCGACGCTACAACCTTTTGACCGCCCCCAAAAAGTCAAGTGGTCGGTTTGTGGTAAAATAGTAAATCAGTTTACGCCAAAATAGAATGTGAGTTTTTTTTGCAAATGAAACAACAAATCCATAAAAAAAACTTGTTTTCCAATCAATTCGCTATTGTGTTGATTAGGCCCTACAAAACCCAAAACATTAGGTTTTGTTGTGGTACTCTTGTGGTCTTGTTGTGGTCATACCCCCTTTAACCAAAGCAGAACACAAGGAGACCACAAGGAGACCTTAAGGAGACCACTACAAGGTCCAATTTTCTGGAGATAAATGTCACAAGCAAACGCCATTTTTTTGACATTCATCGAGGTTAACTGCTAATCAGTAAAAAGCGCGGAAATAACACGTAAATCGCTCAACGTTTGATGGAAGAAAATATAAGAATCTTTAATCTAGCCTTTTTCAAGTCAACTAAACTTAAAAATCTCTATTAACCCATTTATTTCATGGCTACTGGTTTGCAACTTTCTACCCTAATTTTTATGGCCACCTCAAATAACTTTTTCAATCTCTATAAAAGCATGAACAAGAAAATTTTCATCACTGATTTCAGATCCTTTGAGAAAGGCAACTAGATTAAATCGGGTGGTTTTCAATTCTTCAATCTTTGATAAAGAGCCTTGGTTTTTTCTACCAATTTTCACCTCATCACTAAAGCTTTTTAACTCATGGAATTTTATTTTTTCTCCAATAAGCGTCAATAAAATTTCTTTTGCTTCTTTTGCGCTAAAAACGCCTTCAATTAGTTTAAAATTTTCTTTCATATTTTTAAGTTTGACTACACAGACTGGATTCCTGATGCTAGAAACCAATACAAATATGAATTTTCGAATTCATTAGTTTTTATTTATGTTTGTAATGCTTAGCATAACAAATTCTTATGAATTATACCCTTAATCAACTTCAGATTTTTCTAAAAATAGTACAAACCGAAAGTGTTACCAAAGCAGCAGAAGAATTACATTTAACGCAACCTGCGGTTTCTATACAGTTACGTAACCTTCAGTTACAGTTTGATATTCCTTTGACTGAGGTTATTGGCCGTAAAATTTACATTACCGAATTTGGGAAGGAACTTGCGCTGGCCGCAGAAAACATACTTAACCAAGTATATGCAATTAATTATAAAACACAGGCTTTTAAAGGACAACTTACTGGCAAGTTAAAAATCTCTGTGGTCTCAACCGGACAATACGTAATGCCGTTCTTTATTACAGATTTTATAGGGAAACACAATGCAGTAGAACTACAGATTGACGTAACCAATAAAAAGGGAGTTTTAAACAGTTTAGAAAATAACGAGGTCGATTTTGCGCTGGTCTCCGTTTTACCAACTAATTTAAATATTGAAAAGCTAGATCTTTTGCAAAATAAATTATACTTGGTTGGCGGTTTAAAAAACGAGTACCATAAAACCATCTATGATAAATCCTTGCTTAACACTTTGCCCATTATTTTTAGGGAAAAAGGATCGGGCACGCGGCAGACCATGCAAGGCTTTATGGATAAAAACAACTTATCTATTCTAAAAAAGATGGAACTTACCTCAAATGAAGCCGTAAAACAAGCCGTAATTGCTGGTATGGGCTATTCAATTATGCCATTAATTGGCATAAAAAATGAGTTAAATAATAAAGACCTACAGATTATACCCGTAAAAGGGCTGCCAATTACTTCTACTTGGAGCTTGATATGGCTAAAAGGTAAAAATTATTCTCCCGCTGCTTCGCATTTTTTGAAATATTTAAAGGAAGAAAAAGAAAACATTGTCCATCAAAAATTCGACTGGTATGAGCAGTATTAATTACCCGATCGTAATTTTTCATCTCACTTCTACATTATTTTTTTTATTTTGAGGTTGCTCTCGGCTAACC
Source organism: Pedobacter sp. UYEF25 (assembly GCF_054061655.1). Classification (NCBI taxonomy): domain Bacteria; kingdom Pseudomonadati; phylum Bacteroidota; class Sphingobacteriia; order Sphingobacteriales; family Sphingobacteriaceae; genus Pedobacter; species Pedobacter sp. UYEF25. The sequence continues at coordinate 12,221 of NZ_JBSSEL010000023.1, forward strand.
ATCGATCGAATCTTGCCGCAGCATAATTTTTTTCTGTGGCCTTGGGCAAAGTTACTTTATGGCATAAAAATTCTTGGTTTCGCGCCTGTTATTGGATCCATCACCATCAGATAAATCCAGTGATTGGTAATTAAATTCTTTAACGCTGGATTTCTGTTCAAAATTTCTATCAATCGTTCTGAAGGCGCCTCAATTATTACCGTGAGTCTTAAAGGTTGGTGAAACATCTTTTCATCTGAGGCCATAACCGATTGTAATGGAATTCCAATTTTCAGATCTCCTCCGTTCCCCTGTACCACTCCAAATTGTCCACTTACATTATGCGTAATTTTTGATCCTCCACCAAACCTGTCATTGTCTACCGTAGAAAAGTAATAGTGACTATTAATCCATTGAGTTACCGTCATTGGCCCTTGCATAATGGCTTCTAAAAAAGCGCCGGAATTGTCCATTTTCCAATCGTAAGATTGTAGAAAACATCTATTCTCTAAATTAATGTTTTTAGATAAACTTCTTGGGCCAATAATAAAGGCTGCATTTTTGGCCAAACCCCATTCTGGTCTAGTTTCTGCCCAGTTATTGGCTTTTTTGTAGACATAATTAAATGCTTTCTCCTTCACGCCCCTTCGCTCCTTTATTGCTTTTTCCTGAACTTTCTTCAAGCTTGCCTTTAAGGCCCTCAATTCCTCTAGATGTGATGCAGGTATGTGTTGATCAAACAGGGTAATGGCTTCTGTAGTGGTATTATGTTCTGCGCCAATAAATACTGTACCTGAAGGAATAAACAGCTTAAAGTCCTTTGCCAAACTTGCCCTGACTTCGGGTAAATTGGCTAATCCAGCAAGCATCCTTGCGTTATTTCTTCCCGGACTTGCAGCACAGGCTCCGCAATCTAAACTAGAAGCAAAAGGATTATTTTTGGAATGACTTCCGTGGCCGGCGAAGACAACCAGCGCTGCGAACGCTCGCCAACCCATAATCGCAAATGCCGAATGTACAATAGCAACCTGCTCGGATAATGGAATTCCTGAAAGGCTTCCATCTGTCTCATTACGATAATCTAGCCTAGTATCGCAAAAGTGCTCGTGTATAGTCTCGTTTTTTTGATTAAAAAGATATAATCTAGCAGGAAACAACGACCTTAACACCAAAGAAACGCCGTAAATTAATCCCGAACCCTCTACATAACCAAATGCAGAGGGCAGCATATTTTTAAGTCTCTTAAGAAAATAATTCTGGAATTTTAAATCTTCTGAAGCTTTTCTAAATTTTGCCATTTCAGTTGATTTACAGTTTGTGCTTTTCTCAGAAATGATGTAAGCAGAAGGAACAATGGGCGGACATGATTTTCTGACAAATCCGGTACCCGAATCTTTGTAGTCTGCAGCGATCCCAAAAAAACCTGCGAAGCCAAAAGTCTCATAATTCCCTTGTTCTTCAATATGTCTTCTAATTAATTCGGATCTGGAATCGATGCAAAAAACCAATTGAGCATCCGGTAACTTGTCCTCTTTTATTACAACATTTGTGACGATCTTTTGCACCAAATTATTCTGTAGACTCTTTTCCCAAGCCGTTAGCCAAACATATTGTAATTTTGCCCTCTTTGTTTGCTCCTCCATATTTCTGGAGGGAGCGATCATTTGGCCTCCGATGTTTTCACATAACCAAAGTCTTACTGCGAGATAGTCTGTTAATAAAATTGGATATTTTTGTTGCCAATCGGTATTGTTCTCTACCCTATATTTTATATATCCGGTCCAGCCTGGCAATGCCGAAATATGATATTCAAAAATTCCTAAATGGTGTTCGTCGGAGTAGGCTTTCAAAGCGCTCTGTAAAGCTTCCTCTGCTGATGTAGGAATATCCCCTGAAACGCCCATCCTTACTTGTTTATCATACTTTGCAAGGCTTCTCCAAGCATTAAAAAAGCCATTTTCCCTATTTGGCATCTCCCATTCGGCCGTGCCCTCATCCAAAAATGCGGTTAACCATTTTACCATGATCGTATCTAACTGATGGTTTGCGTTTTCTTCGGAAATAGGGTTTGATTTCCGAATTTCCTGTAAATAGAAGGCTGGAGATTCGATAAACCCATGTTCTACCAGCAAATCCTTCAATAAATCCCTCTCAATTTCACCGGCATCGAGCGCTTGCTGATACACGGATGCCTGCGGATAAAACGAACCTCCACTATATTTTTGGGCACTTTCTGTGGCATGGAAAAAAGATTCCTTTTCATATCCAGCCAATGGATTTGAAGTTACGAAAGCATATAAGGGGAAAGTTTTCCCAACCACATTAGATGCTTCTCCAATCAGTTCGGTAAAATTCTTAGTGATCATTTTATTTTCTTTTAAACATTAGTATAGTCTTATGATGCGGCTGTGAATCGTTGATGAGCTTTACATAAAGCCAATAGAATTTTCGGTATATACCCAATTTCATTACAAAAAACCCGATAAGAAATACCATTCCGAAGATGATTTGCGTAATGGTTATCGGCAAAGGCACATCAACCATTGGCATTGTAGCCATTAAAGCCGTTACACCTTTGTAGATTAACGCATACAGACCTATGCCAGTTAGAAATAAGATTGGTGGAATGTAAGCTTTTTGCCAGATGGTGAGGTTTTTTTGTTTAACGATGTTATATGTGATTTGCCCAACTGTTATGGTTACAATAAGCAAAAGGAAAATGCCGCTGTTTAGCTCAGCGCCTTTCCCGGTAAGTGTCGCGAAAAAGTATGCTCCTAAAAGCCCGAACAAGAGCACCACAACAGCTTGCAATGGTTTAATAACGATTTTTTCAGGTCTTTCTGGTTTAGATTGCTGTATGGTTTCACCTGAAGACAGGAACAAATATGCCTTGTAAAAACCGTGAAGGATGAGGTGGACCACAGCAGCGTTAAAGAAACCTAAACCACATTGCATTATCATAAATCCCATTTGTGCAATGGTTGAGCATCCTAATTTCTGCTTCACATTTACCTGTAAAAGTTTCGTAAATTGAGCAATAATAGCCGTAAGCCCGCCAACCACAAGCAAAATAAAAAGAGTATTTGAGGCAAAAATTAGGCGCGCGAAAAGCGCAAGTAAGATCCCTGCCCCATTTACAAAGCCAGCGTGCATTAAAGCAGATGCAGGAGTTGGGGCTGTCATTGCAGAAAGCAACCACCTGTGAAAAGGATAAATGGCCGACTGGATTATTGCCGCCATAATAATCAATAGGGACGAGACGATAAGTATTGTTTTTGATGTGAATTGCAGATTGTCCATAATTCCTTCTAGTGTAAAAGATTGAGTTTGAAAAGCTAATAATCCCACGCCTACCGACAAAAAAAATGTTCCGAATGAAAAGTATTTCTGAGCAAATTTCCTAGCTTCCTGTGCTTCCTTCCAATTGCTGTCTATACCAATTAAACTAGATATAAAAACACCCATCGCAAACCAAGACAATACCAATAAAGCAATATGGTTACTTGCCACAAACAGCATGACGGAGCCGGTGAAACCGAGACTTAAGGCAATAAACTTTTGATGATACTTAAACCCCTTAAGGTAATAGCCGCTATAAGTGTTTAGAATTGCACTAAAAAACGTAACAGTTGTCCAAATTAACAGCGTAAAGCCATTTATGCGAATGAGGTTGGCAAAACCCCAATTGATGGTATCGAAAAAATTTGAAGTTAAAAACAGCGCATTCATAAAGAACAAAAGCCACAAAAAAATTTTTGTCCCTGTAACGAACTTTAACGAACGGTCCTCTTTAATCGGATGAATGCGCAAATAAAAACTATCTGGCTGACGAGCACCATCTGAAGCATTAGCATTCATAATCATTTTATTGAAATTGTTTAACTCCGCAAATCTGAAAAAACTAATACATTAATTTTTATTTATGTTTGTTATACAAAACATAACATTTATTTATGATCTATTGATAGATTTTGAGTTAGGAATAGTGCTTATACCTGTTCTTAGAAGCCTCTGCCTTTAAAATTCGACGACTATTCAGCTGTTGCGCGTGGTATTTTTATTCCATCAATTTATACAAAGGTTAACTCTAGGGTTGTTTTTCGTTATCTTTAAACTTGTTTTTAGCGTTTTTAACCAAATAGCAATCGAAGCTGATGAGCAAAAACTATTTTAAATATTTGAACATTACTCACACAGAAGAAAGCTGGGGAATGTATGTCAATTCTATCGGTTATCCCAAAGTAGCGCCCGCAGCACAATATCCGGCTGAAAAGCATCCGGAAAGCCACCACCTTACGTGGAACAGGGGCAGAATTCTTGACGATTATTATATCGTTTTTATATCCAGCGGCAAAGGTATTTTTGCGTCTGCTCTTACGCCCGAAACCAATGTACATGAGGGAAGTTGCTTTTTTTTATTCCCAGGAGTTAAACACAGATATAAGCCAGATGTGCGTTCTGGTTGGGAGGAATATTGGGTTGGATTTAATGGACTGTATGCAAAACAGTTAATGTCTCAGGATTTTTTCTCCGAGACAGAGCCGTTGGTGAAGATTGGTCCGAACAAAGAAATTCTGCTTTTATTTAGAAATATCTTAGAAACGGTAAAGAATTCTTTGCCGGGTTACCCGCAACAAATTGCAGGCCTCTCCCTACAACTGTTGGGACATGTAAATACCATATCAAGCAGTCTTGGCTATAGCGAAAATCCGATTGGTAAATTGATATCGAAAGCTACGTTCATTATTCACGAATCTTTTGAAAATGCACTTGATATGGAGGCATTAGCAAGACAGCTTCCTATGGGCTACGCTGCTTTTAGAAAATCCTTTAAGTTGGTAACTGGCGAATCGCCCAATCAATACCACCTTAATCTCAGGTTAAATCGGGCTAAAGATCTTTTAAACTCAACCATTCTTAACATTAGCGAAATTGCAACTCAGACAGGATTTGATTCTGTCTTTTACTTCTCTAGACTTTTTAAGAAAAAACACGGCGTTTCGCCAAAATCTTACCGCGCACAAAATAATTAATTGAGGTGTGTATATCGCTCTCGCAGGAGGTCTTTCATAAAGCAATTAAGCTCAAACTGATTGTAAAGCGGCACATTAGAAAACGGAATTTTGGCCATATATGGCGGAGGACCAAACTCCGTAGTAATGGGTAAGATTTCAGTTCCTTCTTTAATATTAGTTGCTACAATAGCATCCCACCACTTCAGAAAACTACTTAGTGCATAGCTCCATGCTGGGTCTCGCGGATCGGTAATTTGAGGGCCTTGTTCAAAGCCCACCCGCGCATGAATGGCCCTAGTTCTGGAAATTGCAACCTTCAAAATTTCTTCGAAGTTAGATAGCATGCTTTCCGTAACGCATGTCCAGTGAGAAAAATCGGCCGTTATTTCCAAATCTGGAAACCTATTGAAGAACGCTTCTATCATTTGAGGTGAATATCCAAATCGTCCTCTATGGGTTTCATGACAAATCTTTACATTATTTTTTGCAGCAAATTCTTTTGCTATTTCAATTAGCGTTATCAGTTGATCGTTTGAAAAATAGTCATGTCCGGTATGAGAATTGATCAATACTGGATTGGCTTCAGCGCAAAGCGCGAGTTCCGCTTTAAAAGAGCTACAAAACTTTAAGAACGTAGCGCCATTTGCGCGGTGCTGGTGTGCAACAAAAAACAAAGAATGCTTATCCAGATAATTGTATAATGTTTGTTTTTCCCTTTTATCTTCGGGAACCCACGCATCAACACCATCGTAACCAACAGTTCTAATTTGTTTTAAAAACTCGGCTATTTTTAGATGTTCATGTCCCCAATATGGACAAAGAATTGGTATTTTCATTTATATGTTGACCTATAGATATATTGCTACGATTTTTTAACGACTTCGAAAGTAGACTTTTCTAAAATATTCATTTTAAACGAAATAGTACCATCAGATTTAAGTACACTTGGATGCTCCACTGCATCAACTAGCAATTTATAATGTTTGCTAGCATCGAGCCCCGTAATGGTTACTGTGTAGCTGCCTTTTGAAGTAATGGTGGCCTGAATTTGATCGGCATCCCACTTTAGCATGTCTAGGTTGATCCCAATATTAATCGAAGCCTCGATTTTTAAAATATTTTTCTCCTCATTTTGATTAAAATATTTTAATACACGCCCTTGTTTACTTATGCCAAACGCCTCATTGCTGTGTACAGAAAATCTGTCGCCAGAAATTTGATAGCCATCCACATTTAAGAAAAAATGATATTCCTTACCCCGCAACAAATAATTAAACTGAGTGCCATTAAGTGATTTGTCTAAATTCGGCTCAATCCCCATGCGATTCCATTTTGGTCGGATACCGTAAATGTCACGATACAATGCGGTGATGCTTGTACAAATGCCCGCAAGAACATCATCCCCTAAACCAAGTTGTGTTTCGCGGCTATAGCGTTGCGAGGAGAGCCCATCTTTCTTGTATTGGGCCAGCAGATTTTTAATGTACTTAAGGGCAATTGTGTTATCGTACTTTGCGTAAGCCCGAACGCCAAGATAACCCCAAGAAGGAAATATATCTCCATTTTCATATTTAGGAAAGGGCCAATTTCCTGCACTAACTTCATCCTGTTTAAATGAATCGAAGCATAGTGGCCAATGGAAAAGGTTTTCGGCGAGGGCTCGTTTTTCTATTTGATTGAGTACTTGTGCAATTCTATGCGGATCATCGCACAAACCAAATGCAATTGCTGCGAAATTAACAGGCGTAACTAAATTATCGCCATGTACACTCCCGTCTTGGTCTCGCCAATACACATATTGTGCTTTATCTTCATCCCAGAAACCGCCTTGTTCAATAGGCTTGTTAAAGGCTATTTTTAATCGTTCGGCTAACTTTGCGTAATATTCGGATTTCTGTCCATCGCCCAAAGTTTTCTCACATGCAGACCACAAAGTTAGCGCTTCGTACATCTGCGCATTTACAAATGCATTTTCATAACTCGCCCAAACAATATCCAACCAATCGCTTGCTGTTTTTTGCTTAATGGACGTATTTACCATTTCGAAGATGCCATTTTTATTTGAATCACGTCTTATCAACCAATCTAGTGCCTTTTCACAATGACTTTTATGCGTTCGTAGCCAGTTTACATCACCAGAAAGGTCAAACTGTTCACTCGCATTTATTACATAACCGGTCTGCGAATCTACGGTGTAACCCCACATTGCTTCATAATAGCCTGTTTTTGGATTGTATGTGCCTTTTATCTCATCGCCCGGAATGTCGTGCCATCTTGATAGTACACGTCCATCTGCTAACATGGCCTGATCGCGCTCTTGATCTAATGTTGAGGCCATATTTCGCTCATAATTTGGATCATCTAGTGCCATGCCTATTTGGGCGAAAAAAGGTTCGTGCAAGCATTTCCAGTTGGTAAGCCAGCCATTTGCGCCAACAATATTATTATCAACCACCCCATAGCGTCCGGTGGTGTTAAGCAATTCTCTAACCGAAAGGGAATCAATTCCGGGTAAATTTCCCCTCGAGTATTCCTTAAAATAATCAATATATTCTATTTTGAGGCTTGTACTAGTCTTACCTTTCTTTACCTTGAACGGAGCAAAGACATTTGATTTTCCGCTAACAAAGCGACTTAAATTATATTCTTGGTCAAGTGCTTTATCTGCTAAAATTTGGGTAAAACTAAAAACACCATCGGTTGAATGAGAAAATTTTGATGCAATATGTTGATCTTTTTGAAAGCTGGGAGAAATACGTAGGGCATCTCCAGACTCCGCGTTCCAGAACGTTGCTCCTCCGGTATGAACTCCATAGGTGTCATCCATTTTCTTTAAGTATTTGCACCATACCATTCCCCCGTTATCAAGAATGCCACCTTTCCATACGTTTAGGTCGGCAAAATTCCATCGGGGAAAGTAACTGTCTTTTAGAAACGCATCTGTACTGTATTCACGAGTAATGTTCCAGTTGATGGCATTTCCGGCTAGTTTAAAATCCCAATCTTCAGTCACTTTTAATTGCGAGTCACCATATTCAATCCCTGAAATTTTGATAGAAGTTGGCGTTTCACTAACCTTTATTTTTGAGGAGGCATTGAAAGCAGTAAAAGTTCCTGAACTAAGTATAATTCCAGACTCAATGCCTCCATTTGAAAGCACATTTTTTCCTTTAACCCGCAATTCTTTTACCAAACATCCTTCATTGTAATCAATAACAAGAACGAGGCTTTTATCTGCAGTAGTTATGGTAATGGTTTTTTTTGGCAGATTTCTTTCAATTTCTCCAAATTTATCGCTGGCAAAAATTTGAGCTGTTGAGAGAAGAAGAGTGAAAAAAAACAAAAAACACTTCATAGACTTCATAGTTGTTTTTTAAGTGCTGATTATCGGGACGTGCCTTGGTTTGCCCGACTTAGGATATTAATGCTAGGCGAAGGTGAAATCAAATATGTTTAAAAGCATACTTTCTATTCTTTCTTCTTATAAATCAAAGGATTCAGCAAGTCGTTGTTTAAGGTATCACCTACTTTAAGCTTTGAAATTTCTTCGTCGCTTAAAATATTCTGATTGCCATTAAACGCGTTGCCGTCTGGCATATAGGCGCAGGTCATGGCACGTCGAAATCCTGAGGTCATATTTGCATGGGCTCCATGGATGGTAAGCCCGTTATGGAAAGAACAACTTCCGGCTTTCATAGGCGCAGCAACAGATTTGCTGGTTTTGAACTCAGGATAGGTTTCGAATATAACGCCCATGTTTTTTCCAATCCCTGGGTTGTTAAAATTAGTGCCTTTTTGAGAGCCGGGAATAAAGAAAAGACAGCCGTTTTCATAGGTTGCATCATCAAGTGCTACCCATATAGATAAGGCTCTCCTGTCACTAAACGACCAGTATGGTGTATCTAAATGCCAAGAAGTTGGGTTGGCCCATGGTTTTTTAATTAGCGCTTGATCATGCCAAATGCGTATTCCGTCTGCCCCAGAGAGCTCTGAAGCCATTTTTCCCAAGCGCTCATCCAACATAATCTTCCTTATAGAATCATTATCCTGCCAGAGGTTAAGTAATTGGTCAAAAACATTGTCGTAGTAGGATTTATCGGCGTCATCGCCTTTGCCATAAACTTCTTTTCGATCGGGCATTTTATTGCCATTCCTTTTTTTTACTGCCTCGCTTAACGCTAATCTCCAATTGTCTAATTCCTCAGGGCTTAAAAAATCTTCGATCACCAAAAAGCCATCCTTTTGGTAAGTGGCAATCTGCTCTGCATTTAAGTTGCTTTTCATATTTCAGTGAATAAATGGTTAAAAAACCAAATTTATTAGATTTAGAGCGCTATAAATTATACAAATTAGGTTATTTTTTGCACTTAATGATAAATTTGTTGCAACTAACTTTAACAACCATCGGCAAGTATTAATAACTCAAATTAAGATCAAGATTCAATTGCTATACTACAGCTGCACATAATGTATGATTCCTTAATAGCGGGAACTGTTATTGGCGGGAATTGCTGGATCGAAAAATATTCCGCTTAATACCGCATTGTCGCCTCTTACCTTGTTAATTCTAAATTTTGCCGATTTGTTGTATGCATAGGTCAAATAAGCTCCGCCAGTAGCATTTTTCACAATTTTTACTGGCGCAATCAGTTCGGAATGCTCTGCATCAAACATTTCAACTTCAATTTGCCTGCCCTTACGATCCCAGTCTACAAAATAAAGTGAAACTTTATAGTCGTGTATGCCTTTTATCACTACCGAAGTGGTGAAAGTATATCCAATTTGATCTGCATCCATTGCAAATAAACAGGCGGCAGTTCTTGGAAAAGCGTTGCTTTTATTTGGAGCAAGTGCCCTATGATCATTTGTGTTTGATTTCCAGACCAAATTTAGAGGCTGGTTGTTTCCTTTTATCTTATAGTAATTAATAGAAGATACATAAGAAGGCAAGGATTTTTTATCCTTTCCGTCGCCATTATAGTTGCATAGCAGGTAGCCATCTTTCCCGTAGCTTTTTCCCCAATTTCCACTAGTTGTAGAATCAATTCCGATATAATTTGCGGCATATAAGTTTTTTGGTTCAGCGTAAAGTGGCGTTGTACCTTTATAGGCTACAACAACATTATAGGTTCCGGGTAATACACCTTTAAAGTATACGAATTGAGCATCTTCTGCCGCACCGCTAAGGCCATTAATAGAATGGTAGGCGCCATCCCAAGCCAACTTGCCATTTACCTTTATGGAAGAGATGTTTTTTTCAACCTTCGGGATGCCAATCCGCCCCATGGTACCAGCAGGCGTAAAAAACGTACAAAAACCGGTTGAAACATCAACAGTTGCGCTGATATCACCTTGTGGAGTTGGGGTTTTTCCCGATACGTTGTTTAGGGTTCGGCCTAAATGCGGAAGAATATCATAGGTGGCAAAGCCAGGTGAAGTCGGTTTTATGCCCAACACTTCTTCGCTGAGCCATTTAGTTACACCTGCACCCCAAGGATGGCAAAGACTGGTTAAACCGCATTGGTTGTTAGGTATTGGGCCATTTTTCTTTACCACTAAATTCCATGAAGGACGGTAATCTTCAAAAAAGGTGGTGGCTCCATATTTTATTTGTCCTCCCCACAAATCTCTAATAGAACTCAAAGCATCATCATATTTATTCATTTGTGAGAATGCTTGAATGATAAAATACTCGTTAAAAGGCGAATAAGAAATTCGATTTACTCTGTCGGTAAAACGCTCTTTAAAAATTTCTTGCTCTTCATTATTGCTTAAAAGACCGGTGGTAACAGCATCTGCACCGGCATGAAGACCAAAGGGCTTGTACCACTCGGGGTTTTTCCTGAGGGCAAGCATTTTTTCAGACGCATAGTTTTTGTATTTGTCGCATAGGTCTGTTCGACCATAAATGCCCATAGCGTCAGAAAATTCTTTCCATGCCCTGATGGAAAGCATTTTATAGGCTCGCTGAGGTTCTGGCGTATTAGGATGTTCGAAACCCGCTCCCAAACGTTCGTCCCAGCCGTAAAATTCTAGATTTGGATTTGATCCGTATGCCTTATACGCATCATCTAACTTTTCACAAGCATTATCGATATAGGTTTTAACCGTTTTGGCATCGCCAGTATAGCGGTAATAGTTAATTAAACTCAAAACCCAGTAGAGCGCATAGCTTTTAATGCCGTTGGACTGGGTTGACGTATAAGCAATATTTTTCTTTATAAAGTCGTAATTTCCAAATGCAACCATTGATGCAGCCTGAGCGGGATGTGCATCGCCGGTCCACGAAAACCTATCGCCTCGATTCATTAAAATTGCCCCCATATAATCTTTGAGCAAATTGAGCTTTACTGTATAGGCACCCGAGTACCAAATGCGAGTGAGCAAGGTATCGCTACAGGCGAAACTTCCCTTATAATTGGTAGGCCTGATCTGGCAAACCGATCGCAGGTTATTGATATGCCAGGGTTTGGAGAACGATTTTACATGAATCCAACCAAACCGTACCCCTTCATACAAATCGGGGTTCAGTTCTAACCGATAGGTGTTTCCATATTTTTTAGGCTTTAATGTTTTTGTTGGGTAATTAGATGGATAAACGGGAGGTTGATTGTATTCGCTTATACTCATCTCAATTTCGCCGCTAAAATCTGGGCTATCGAATTCGAGCCATCCTGCATTTGTTTGTCCAAAATCAAAGCGAAGATCGCCCTTACCCGTTACAGTAATGACCTTGTTTTTCTTAAAATCATCGAAATTAAAACTTTGCGAATTTGAAGGCGTCCAACTTACGGGCGCTAACGTATAACACTCTAAACCATCTGTAGCCTTTGGGTCAGCCCATTTATAATTAAAGACTGGATCTGGGGAGTGCGGGTTTAGAGTTCCTATCTTCTTTGCCGAAATAGGCGGATAATCATTGATTTGCGCAATTGCCCGATTTCCGTAAAAAGCAAAAAATAGTAGAAAAAGAACAGCAAAACAAAGTCGATTTAAATCTTTCTTCAAGTAAAATTGCAAGACAGATTTACAAACTAAGTAACTCATAAGAAACAATTTGGAAGATGGTGTTGGTTTAAGTGCTTTGCGAAAGTAAAGAGTTTTAACTGTTTTCTCCTTGCAATAATGCAGCTATTATTTGCACTTTCTGCCAGATAATATTATTAAATTGAGTGACAACCGAAAAAATACCCTTCGATCTATGCCAATTGCACACAAACTGTTTCCTTTGGGTAAAAGTTAATTTTTTTTAAGTGGTTCCCGTTATTTGACGAAGCGAATATTTATCAAAAAGTACATAAAATAACAAGTTGGGTATACGGTAGTAGTCTGATTGTAGCATTGTCTTGTGTGTATAATAAATGCTCTATCTAACTAAAACTATATGAAATATTTAAATTGATACTTTCTTCATAATTATTTTATTGCTCAGTTGTTTTTTCAGTGTAGCGCAAGTTCAACACCCTGCAATTAAAGCAAAACGAACCGGAACATTAAATCCGTATTGACCAGACCAAATTCGGTGTAAATTTTTTTATGCTCCTGTTGAAGAAATATAAATATTGGTAAGATTTTTGAATCTTCAATTGATGAAATGAGTTAATAGGAACGTTAGTTTTCCGCTTAATTGTTCTTGAATAATTAGAGGCCGAAAATTTCTACTATGATGCAAATTGTGGGCTTTAAGTGCGCCATAAGCTTTTTCATTCACAAATAAAATAGAGTTAATACTATTCTTATTGTAAGCTTGGAGTTATTTCTTTGAAGTAAATTAATGACACACAAAATTACATTTTCTAGATCCTTGTAATAAATCCATAATATCAAAAAGTGTAAATATTATATCTTTCTAGTAAAATAGATTAGTAGTAAGATTCTTTAGTTTTGATTTATTGATTATACATTCAATTAACCAGATATATTATGAACACTGCAACTAGTCAGATACAAATAGACTATATCAAAAAAATAAATCACAAAGGTTGTGCAATTCGGCCTTTCTAAAATGGGGAAGATGTAAATAGTCTAGCCTTAGTTCTAAGGCCTTATTTTAATTGCAATTGCTTGGATTAGAGTTTATTGATTGAAGATAAATTTGTATTTACTTCTATGATTCTCTTTCATGTTTTCAGAAATTTATCAACTTCGCGGGAAAAATCGTGGTTACTTATATAAAATCAATTCTACATTTCTAACAAGATATTTAGAATTAAAACTTTATTGATATGAACTTAATTCATAAACAAAAAAAAATGATTTGTTATAAAACTTACCTAAAGTTAACGGCATTAGGGATGCTTTATCTTTTTGTCTCGCCTTTTCAGGTATTGGGTCAGAAAATAGACAGAAAAGCATTGGTGAACAGGCATAACTTACACATTACCGACAGAAATGTTAAAGGGCCTACTCAAGTAGGAAATGGTCACTTTGCCTTTGGCTTCGACATTACGGGATTGCAGACTTTTAACAAATTCAACATTTAAGACGCCTGTTAGTGCCTGGAATTTTGCGCCTGTTGAACATGCCACCGTGAAGGTATTATCCTCGAAAGATTTTTCAGATCCATGGAATCCTAAAAAAACACCGGTGAAACTAGAACTGAACGCAGTTGCCATTACAAACTGGCAGTTATACCGCGACACATATACCCCTCAGTTACCGACTTTGATTGAGAAGGGGGAGGAAAAGCAAATTACCCTAGTTCCACTGGGAAGTACTGAGTGGAGAATAACTATTTTTCCAGACCTGTTGAAGAGATTTGATAAACTGGGTTTTAATTAATCTAAATTTATGCATTTAGCTTTAAAATTTTATGAAAGCTAAATCTGCTGATCTCAATTTATAATATACCGATATGAAATTTATTTGTGTTCTTTTTTTATCATTGTTTTTGTTTTCCCTGAGCGTTAATGCCCAATACATAACACCTAAACCTGGCTTAATCGAAACCCCATATCAGGAGCTGCCACTGGGTGCCATAAAAGCAAAAGGATGGCTCCAAGAAATGCTTGTCCGCCAAAAAAATGGCGCAACAGGTAATCTGGATAAACTTTATCCATTGATGAACCAGCGAAATGGATGGTTGGGTGGCGATGGTGATCAGTGGGAGCGTGGGCCATACTGGATAGATGGTTTACTTCCACTCGCTTACATACTTAATGATAAAACACTTATTGCAAAGGTAAAGCCTTGGATCGAATGGTCGCTAAAAAGCCAGACGCCAGATGGATATTTTGGCCCATCAAAAGATTACCCACAAGAAGAAGGGCTACAAAGAGACAATAGTCGGGATTGGTGGCCAAAGATGGTCATGCTAAAAGTGCTGAAGCAGTATTATACGGCTACAGGAGACAAAAGGGTGATTAAGCTCATGACCAATTATTTTAAGTACCAATTGAACGAACTTCCTAAAAAGCCACTTGACAACTGGACTTACTGGGCAAAATACCGTGGTGCAGATAATTTAATGGTTGTTTACTGGTTGTATAATATCACCGGCGACAAGTTTCTGCTGGATTTGGGAGAGCTAATTCACAAACAGACATTCGATTTTACAAATGCTTTTTTAAATACCGATTTGCTACAAAAAATGGGCAGCATTCATACCGTAAATTTAGCGCAGGGTATGAAGGAGCCATTGGTTTATTATCAGGCACATCCTGAAAAATTATACGTTGATGCGGCAAAAAAAGGATTTGATAATCTGAGGACTTATGACGGTATGGCCAATGGTTTATATGGTGGTGATGAGGCATTGCATGGGAACAACCCAACTCAAGGTAGCGAGTTTTGCGCTGCAGTAGAAATGATGTTTACGTTAGAAAGTTCGTTGCAAATAACAGGAGCTGTTGATTACGCAGATCAATTAGAGAAAATTGCTTTTAATGCACTACCTACTCAGGCTTCAGATGATTATTCGACTCATCAATATTTCCAGCAGGCAAACCAAGTCATGCTCACTCGTCAGATGCATAATTTTGGCGATAATCATGGAGGTACTGATGTTTGTTACGGTCTTTTGACTGGATATCCTTGTTGTACCTCAAACATGCATCAGGGTTGGCCCAAGTTCACACAAAACCTTTGGTATGTAACGCCAGACAAGGGGATTGCCGCATTGGTTTATGCGCCGAGTGAAGTCAGCACAAAAGTTGCAGGGAATGTCCCTGTTACGATTACAGAAGAGACTTCTTACCCATTTGAGGAAAGTA
The DNA here is from genome assembly GCF_054061655.1 of Pedobacter sp. UYEF25. NCBI lineage: Bacteria > Pseudomonadati > Bacteroidota > Sphingobacteriia > Sphingobacteriales > Sphingobacteriaceae > Pedobacter > Pedobacter sp. UYEF25. Next base: position 27,426 of record NZ_JBSSEL010000023.1, read on the forward strand.
TTAAGTTTACCATTAAAACTAAAAATTCGGTTAAGTTTCCTTTTCACTTGAGGATACCAAGGTGGTGTACTTTAGCTACTGTAAACGTAAATGGCAGGGTAATTTCCCAACATAATGGCAATCAAGTAGTTAAAATAGATCGAGACTGGAAATCGGGAGATGTGTTGGAGTTGGTTCTTCCAATGCATATCTTCAAAACTAAATGGTACGAAAATTCTATGGCCATCGAGCGTGGACCAATTACTTATGCCCTTAAAATTGGCGAAGAATTCAAAAACATAACCAATAAAGTTGATTCTGCAACTTTCGGTAATTATACTGAAGTTCGCCCGACAACTCCATGGAACTATGGGTTATATGAAGTTAGCGATGCAAAACTAAACGAATATTTTAAAATAGAGTCCACTGGAAAGAACACGTTGTATCCTTGGAATCAGGAAAATGCGCCTATCGTTATTAAAACTGTAGGTAGAAAAATTCCATCATGGAAATTATACAATGAAATGGCCGGGCCTCTGCCTTATAGCCATATTTACGGGTTGGAAAGCGATGGACACGATGAAAAAATTACCTTGGTTCCTTATGGATGTACAACGTTAAGGATATCTCAATTTCCACAGGTTGGCAGGAAGTAACTCAACATGGTTTAGAAATTATTTTCTAGGGAAACGTTTGTCCCGTTCATGTATATGAATTTGATTTAAGGAAGATGATTCCACGCGAATAGCTTGGAATCATCCTCTTAACACAACGGCTTTGAGAGGATCGCTTTAAAATAGAATAATACTAAGAGCCTCTTTAAATTTTAAAATTTTAGTTCTCCAGTCAGGCTCCAACCTTACCCAAAACGCCCTTCAATTTATCCAGCACTGCTAAGGGCTCTTAGCTAGCTTTTCCCTTCGCGCGGGTGCGAATTCTCTTCGCGCATGCAACACGATGCGTCTCTGCAAGCAGCATTATGCATTTTTTTCCTCCAAACAATTGCTATGTCAGCCACATGGAGCTGGCTATAGCAATTTTTCACCAAAATTTAAATAGGGTTTAAATCTATTTTTCTTGATCATTCAGCTTTGCTTTATCAAAGAAAAGTCCACTCAAAGAAACATTTATTCCTCTAACTTGATTGACACGGAGACGTATTGGCCCTGTGAAATCAAAGCTCACATATTTACCCTGTTTATAGGTTTTTATGTAGGCCATAGGTGCGATTAAATTAAGGGTTTTAAGGTCGAATATTTCAATGGCAGAGCGACGTCCCAAGTTATCTTGATCTAAAAAGTACAGTGAAACTCGATGTGGCTTATTATCTTTTACAGGAATGTCAATCGTCATAGATTGCTCGCAAATGTTATAATCTATCGTTTGGACTGCTCCAAAACTATTTGCGATGGTGCCGTTCTGTAATATTCTAACATCAGACTGCGCAATAGCTGCATGTACATTTTGATATCTATTTAGCATTACTGTGTCTAAATATGCAGGCATTTTCGTATTGGCCTTTCCTTTTTCCAACGCATTAAAAAGTACGAATCCATCTGTGCCATATTTACCCGTCCATTTTCCTCCAGTTAAACTATCTTGATCAATAGACTTTATTTTATATATCCACGGAAGTTCTTTTATTGGGCTTCGTTGCACACGCGATTTATATTTTACTTCGAATAAATATTGGCCAGGTTTTAAGTTATGCATCACTAAAAAGTCTTCATTTTCAGCAGATTCAATAGATATCTGTGCGTTAGATTTATTGTTGGCTGTCCACTGTAATTTGCCATTAATGGTTAAAGATGCTGGTATATTTTTGCCTAATGGAAGCGCAATTTTTTCGGCTTTTGTTCCTACGGGGATCGTAATTTTCGAAATTCCTGTTTTGGCATCAAAACTTGCAGAGATATTGCCTTTCAATGTGGGTATATCTCCAGAAACAGACGTTAAAGTTCTGCCAAGATGAGGCACTATTGCGAAAGTTTTAAAGCCAGGCGTGATGGGCTTTATGCCCAAAATCTCTTCAGACAGCCATTTTACAACTCCGGCACTCCAAGGATGCGTAAAACTCGTATAGCCTGCTTGGTTGTTTACCGGGGCATCGTTTTCACCTAATATGTTGTTCCATTGGGGGCGATAAACCTCAAAAAAAGTGGTTCCACCGTAACGAATCTGCCCGCCCCATGAATCGTGAATTGCACCGATTGCCTCATCAAAATGCTGGGCCTTAGCCATTGCTGATATGATAAACCATTCATTAAAAGAAGAATATGACAATCGATTTACCCGGTCGGTAAAATTGTTGTCAAACAGCATTTTATTTTCACTACCGGTGGTAAGGCTGGTATTTATGGCATCAGCGGCCGCATGCAAACCGAAGGTGGCTAACCAAGTATCGTGGCTTCTTATCGTTTGCATTTTCTCGTGCGCATAACTTTTATACTTTTCAGCTTCTGTGGTGTTGCCCATCGTTTGCATTAAGTTGCCAAATTCGCTCCAAGCGCGTATAGACAGCATGGAATAGGCATTTTGAGCTTCTTGGTTAGGGTTTTCAAATCCACCACCAAGCCGCTCATCCCAACCATAAAAATTTATCTTTGGCGATTTGCCAAATTGATCGTAAGCCAAATCAAGCTTCTTACTGGCATTGGCAATGTATTGTGTTGCCAACGCGGTATCTCCAGTGTAATTTACATAGTCTATCAAACTCAGCACCCAATAAAGTGCATAGCTTGCAATATCGTTACTTAGGTCGGCCGTATTGTGAAGGTTTTTTTTAACAAAATCATAATTCCCAAAAGCAACCATCGAAGCTGCCTGTGCCGGAAAAGCATCTCCCGTCCAGGAGTGTCGATCGCTTCTGTCCATTAAAATTGCACCGAAATAATCTTTAAGCAAATTTAATTTTACCGTATACGCACCGGTGTACCAAATTTTGGTAAGCTCTTTATCGCTGCAGTCAAAACTTCCCAAATAATTTGTTGGTTTTATTTGGCAAATAAGTCGTACATTTTTTATGTGCCATTGTTTTTTATGCGTGCGGATATGAATCCACCCAAACCTAACGCCTTCATACCACAGTTTATTGAGTTTAAGGCGATAAGTGTTTCCGTTCTTAGTTACATTAGCCGTTTTGAAATGATGCTCGGTACCAATATTTAATACTGCTGGTTCATTGTATTCGCTTATGCTCATTTGCACCGAGTCGGCTAAATCTTCCGAATCAAATTCCAACCATCCTGCGCTAACTTTCCCGAAATCAAAACGGATGTCGCCCGTACCGTTTACCACAATTTCATTTTTACTCTTAAAGCGTGTCATGTCGAAGCTTCTGGGAGCTTTTGTGGTAAATGAAATAGGTTTGAGGACATAATACTGTAGGTTGTCTGTAGCTTTTGGCGCAGCCCATTTCACATTGCTTAAAGGATCGGGTGAAAATGCGATTGGTTTCCCGGTTACCGTACCCGATACTGGTTTGTAATTCATCTGAGCTTTGCCAGCTGTCGCATACAACATCATAGCAAGGATGCTCACAATTATAACCTGGCGAAAACTGATTTTATTTTCTAAGAAAAAAGATGGAGCGGTTAAGATAAAGCGAACTTGGTTGGACATGATTATTGGATTGATTTAAAATTTGGCTACGGTAATTTTCAAAATATAGATTATCTTCTTTAAACATATTGTTGAAAATTGACCTGTTTTTAAACTTTTTGATATTTTTAAATAGTAATGTCCTAATGTTAGTCAATTCCCCAAACATCATCGCTTGTGGCTCCAAATAACCAGCGGAAAAAAATATCAAAAAGGACAAAAAAAAGGACAGCTTAGACATTTTTTTCATTTTGGTCATGGATTATATTTGATTTAATCAAATGTAATACCATTCAATATGAGAGGCCTAAAGAAAAACCTTTGCTTTTCTGGTTTAATCCAGAAAAGTATTGCGGTAAATATTAGCTATCGCAACCACCTAACCATTTAAACCAATTTGTATGAAACAAAAACTCACTTTCCAAATCCCTTGGCCTCCAAAACTAATTCTATTGCTGGCTTGTTTATGCTTTCCTTATCTATTATATGCGCAAGTTCCTGTACATGGCACAATTGTAGATGCGACAAGTATGAGCCCATTAAGTGGCGTTTCCATCACCGTAGAAGGAAAAACGCAGGCCACTAAAACAGACGAAAAAGGAAAATACCAGATTACGGCACCTTTGGGCGCTACGCTGAGTTTTAAATCTGTAGGATACATAGATCAAACACGTGTAATTGGCAATTCCTTATTGATCAACGTCCAGTTAAGTTCTTCTTCCCAAAACCTAAAAGAAGTTGTGGTAGTAAGTTATGGCACTCAGAAGAAGCGTGAAATCACCGGTTCTATCAGTCAATTAAACATTGCTGAAGTGAAAGACATGCCGGTGGCCAATGTCGGACAAAAGCTTCAGGGAAAGTTTGCTGGTGTCCAGATCAATCAGAATTCTGGTACCCCCGGAGCCGACCTTTCCATTAGGATTCGTGGCGCAGCATCGATTAATGCTGGCAACAGCCCGCTCATTGTAATTGATGGTTTTCCAACTGAAAGCGGTTTGCAAACAGTTAGTCCGGATGAAATTGAAAGTATTACCGTACTGAAAGATGCCTCTGCCGCTTCTCTTTATGGTTCTAGAGCAGCTAATGGAGTAATTTTAGTAACTACAAAGCAAGCAAAAACAGGCGTAACAAATATTGAATTAAGCAGTTATGCCGGCATTCAGACGGTATCAAAAAGAGGGAGACCTGATTTGATGAATGCACCCGAATTTGCAGCGTTTAAAAAAGAATATTATGAAGATGCAGCCAAATATGAGGGCTACACGGGGGGTGTTCCTACGCAGTATCAAAATCCTTCCCAATACCAGCCAGGTGATGGAACCAATTGGTTTGATGTGCTGCTCAGAAATGCGCCGACTCAAGATTATAACCTATCAATTGCCAGTGGCACCAACAACCTTAAATCGATAGTAAACCTAAATTATAACCGCCAGGATGGGGTGATGCTTAACCAATGGGCAGAAAGATTTACGGCAAGATCTAACAACGTTTATACGGTAAACGATAAACTTACGCTGGGTGCCAACCTTGGTGTCACTTATCGCAACCAAAACATTACACCTGGTTTAGGAGAAGGGCGTAACATTATCCAAGTGGCTTATCTGACCGATCCAACGCTGAATTACAAAAATGCCGACGGCAGCTATCCTATCGGATTTGCACCTCCGGGAATGTTTTCGACTCCTAATTACTATCAAGTTTTAAATCAGGCAGTTAATCTTACTAAAACACTTACGTTGATTGGTAATGCATATGCTACTTATCAGATTATTGATGGTTTAAAATTTAAGACTAGTATAAACGTCAACACAGAAAACGCGATAAATAGAAATTTTAGCCCTTCTACGATACTTGGAGGAACTACTCCAGCTTCTTCTGCATCAGGAAGTTACAACACAAATTACTTCTTATCTTGGCTTTCTGAGAACACATTGACTTATACTAAAACGTTCAAGGAGAAACACAACTTAGAGGCCTTTGTGGGTTATACCGCTCAAAAAGTAAATTACGAAAATAGCAATATTAATGGGTCCCAATTTCCTGACGACAACATCCAGTATCTAAATGTGGCCGCCACGAGGATTGGAAATGTAGATGCTAGCGATTTTTCGTTGCTTTCTATGATTGGTCGGATTAACTACAATTACAGTGGCAAATACCTTCTTTCTTTAGCCGTGAGAAGAGATGGATCTTCCAAATTTGGTTCTAATACCAAATATGGAACATTCCCATCGGTATCTGCCGGATGGATTATTTCTGATGAGGGCTTTATGCAGAATTTTAAACAAATTAATTTGTTGAAGATAAGAGGCAGTTATGGTAAAGTTGGAAACAACAACATTGGGAATTACACGTACTTAGCGGGTATAAATCAAAGTAATTACACTTTTAATAATCAGCTCTCGTCGGGCAGTACGCTTAATGGAATTGGCAACAAAAACCTAACCTGGGAAACTACCGCAGGTTATGATTTTGGTTTAGACTTAAGCATATTAAATAACAGAATTAGTTTTACTTACGATTATTACTGGAAGAAAACAGATGGTTTATTGTACGCAATTGATCTTCCTGTACAATCTGGTTTTAGCAATGTTACCTCCAACATAGGTCGTTTTGATTTTTGGGGAAATGAATTTTCGTTACAAACCAGAAACACCACAGGCAAACTCAAATGGAATACTAGCTTCAACATCTCATTTGATCGAAATATAGTAAAGAAATTAGGCACCAACGACGCACCAATCGGAGGTTACCAAGAATATTGGGATGACAATAGGACAGCTGTTGGTCACCCGATTGGCCTGTTTTACGGATACATAAATACAGGTGTGTACATGACGCAGCAAGAGTTTGATACACAGCCACATGATGCCTCTGCCATGGTGGGCACCGCTCGATTTAAAGATGTAAGCGGTCCAAATGGTGTTCCAGATGGAATTATCGACTATCACGATCGTACTTTTATTGGCGATCCAAACCCAACTTTTACTTACGGGTTAACCAACCAGTTGAGTTATGAAAATTTTGATTTTAGTTTAGTATTGGCCGGTACCGTGGGCAATGACATTGCAGATGATGCCTTTCAATCGACAGAAAATCTGGATGGAGTATTTAATGTGAGACAAGGTGTTACAAATAGATGGAGATCGGTAGAAGATCCTGGCGATGGAATCTATCCAAGAACAAGATCGGGAACGACTGCCGATTTCCGTAACTTCACTACCAGACAGGTTTTTAGTGGATCTTACATTATGGCGAAGAATATCACTTTAGGTTATACTTTTAAGGTAAAGCCAACCCCTTATTTTAAAGGTGCGCGGATTTATTTGAGTGCGCAGAATGCCTTTACCTTGACTCGATATCCGGGAATGAACCCAGAAGTAGGTTATGCAGGTTTAAACGGTTTAAACCAAGGACGGGATTTTACTTCCTTTCCAATAGCAAAGACATATACGATTGGCGCAAACTTTAACTTTTAAGCGATTTATCATGAAAAAATTTTTAATAATTATTGCTATAGCGAGCCTATCGGCATGCAAAAAAGATTTCCTGAATCTTAATCCCAAGACCTCTTTAAGTTCTGCCACTTTTTTTAAAGATAAAGGACAATTTGACCAAGCATTATCAGCGGCTTACGTGCCCCTACGTGGAATAGTACATACCGCTATTTATATGGATGAGATGCGTTCTGACAACGCGTTTTTTACGCGCTATGGTGCAAACAGGGGTCTTGAAACCAGTACGGAGTCACTAGCTACTTTTTTGGATGATGCCAATTCAAGCGCCCAGCAAAATTCGCCTGGGAACCGTTATGGGATTGCCTTTTCAGGCATTGCGATGGTCAACACTATCTTAACCAGACTTCCAAGCGTAGATTTTGACCAATCCGCTAAAGATGCGATCTCTGGCGAAGCCTTATTTCTGAGGGCCTATTATTATTTCGATTTAGTGCAACACTACGGCGGCGTTCCTCTGCAGCTTGAAGAGATTACAGCTCCAGAGCAGGCTTTTAAACCAAGAAACAGCGTAGAAGAAGTATATGCACAAATTGTTGCGGATCTTACTGCTGCCATTCCTAAACTCCCCGTAGTAACGAGTTTCCCTCAAACTGGAAGAGCTTCTAAAGGAGCGGCAAAAATGTTATTGGCCTATACTTACATGTCGCAGCCTGCTAAAAACTACCCAGCTGCAGAAGTTGAGCTGCTAGACATTACTAAAATGAATTATAAACTGCTGCCTGATTACGCAAGCGTATTTGATCCTGCGAATAAAAATAGTGCAGAATCGATTTTTGAGGTGCAATACTTATCTGACTTGGTAAGCGGACAGCAAAGTAATTTTGCTTGGATCTTCATCCCAAAAACACTAAACTCCGAAGTACTTACAGGCTATCACGGAGGCACGATGAACATATTTAGTGGTTGGGATGTTCCAACCCAAGAAATGGTAAATTCTTATGAAACAGGCGATAAGAGACTGCCAGCCTCAATTGCTGTTGTTGAAGGTACCATAAGTGGTGTGGAAGATTTTACAGCTAAAGATATTAAAAGTCCGGTGGGATTTGTTCCTCAAGCAGGCCTAACAAATATGTACATGATCAAAAAATACTTTCATCCTCCATACACCACAGAATTTAACACGCCAGACGATTGGCCAATATTCCGTTATTCCGGCGCATTATTATTGCTGTCAGAATGTTTGGTTCAGGAAGGCAAAAGCGGCTTGGCACTTCCATACTTAAATCAGGTTAGGCAGCGGGCAGGATTGCCTGCACTTGCAATAGCGACAATGGACAATGTAGCCGATGAAACAAGACATGAATTGGCTTTTGAAAACCATCGTTGGACAGATCTGATCCGCACTGGAAAAGCCATAGAGGTATCCAATGCTAAAGGAGTTAGGCTAAAAGCATTGTATGGATGGTTGTTGCCATCTTCATTTAATGTCAACGCAAATAAATTGATTTTTCCAATTCCAGATAGAGAACTTCAGATTAACAATCTGCTCACTCAAAATCCTGGTTATTAAAGCCTTTTGGTTAGTTAGTAATTTTTCGTTGCAGTATTCTGGATGGAAACTGCAACGAATTATTCAAATGATAAACCTTAGCAATTAATTCCAAAGCCTGCATCAATAGGGAGCGCAAGTGAATCTGTGAGTTGCCTGTACAAAATTGGCAACTTTAGATTACAGGTAACGCATATATTTGTTAATTTAGCAAAGCTTACATTCAACTTTAACTTGCCATGATAACAAGTCATCTATCGAATCTAAAAATTAAGGCCGGCGAAGAAATTAAGGCACAAGATTTAAGAGAAGGGATTTTTAATTTGATTAAAAAAGACTATCCCGATTTTGATTTTGGCTGCAACATCACCATAGCAGAATTGAATAAATACAGACGTTTGTATCTTACTTCGCTCATCGTTCAAGAAAATGGCGAGTTAGCAGCCATAGATCTCGACGTACTAAACGCTGTTAACAACAATTCCATCTTGGTAGAAGACATCCAAGATGAGCTTGAAAGTAAGTTAACTTTCGGGGAAAAAATTGCGGATAAAGTTGCAACATTTGGCGGCAGCTGGTCGTTTATCATCCTATTTTTCTCTTTCATCATTATATGGATGGTGATAAATATATGGTGGTTAACTTCAAGGTCTTTCGATCCATTTCCATTTATCCTATTAAACTTAATCCTCTCTTGCTTGGCCGCAATCCAAGCGCCGATAATTATGATGAGCCAAAATAGGCAAGAGCAAAAAGACAGGCAACGGGGAGAACACGACTATAAAATTAACCTTAAGGCTGAACTTGAAATAAAATTATTGAGCGAGAAAATGGATCATTTACTCATTCATCAAAACAAAAAACTCTTAGAAATACAAGAATTGCAAACCGATTATTTAGAAGATTTGATGAAAGAGCTAAAAAAAATTTAATGATTTATTTTTACAGCAAAGCAGTCAAAATTTTAATATTCGGATAGCAATTCTCCATTTTTACACCTTAGGGATGTTAATTGTACATTTCTCTATAATACTCTTTTACCATTCTCGCAGACTCAAAAGCAGGAATAACGCCTTTTAAACCATTTTGAAGCATCTCATTCCATTTAACAGGGTTGTGGTAATAAGTTGGAAGCACTTTATTCTCAAGCATCCACATTAAATTTGCATTTTCCTCATTATCCCGATCAATTTCAGACAATTGGCTCGGAGCAGGTTCTATGATAAAACAATTTTCGTCCTTTACTGCAAATTCTGGCACCCAACCGTCTGGGATTGACAAATTTACACTGCCATTCATAGCCGCTGTCATTCCACTGGTGCCCGAAGCTTCACAATACATTTTCGGATTATTTAACCAAACATCAGATCCTTTTTTGAGCAATGCAGATAAATCAAGCTCGTAGCCTACCAGCACTGCACAGTTCTTAAAAAACTTAGTCTTGCGAATAATTTCGTTAAAAACATCATTTGCCTCGGTATCCTCTGGAAAAGGCTTACCTGCCCAAATTACTTGAATCGGCATTTCTGTTTGATTCAATAATTTTACAAATCGCTCCCAGTCTCGAAGGAGCAAATCTGCTCTCTTATAGGCTGCAAAACGCCTTGCCCATACAATCGTGAGCACGTTTTCGTCAAATAGTTTTCCGGTTTGGTTAGCTACTTCTTTAAAAAGCCGGGTTTTCAATTTCTTTTTTCTCTTTTCTACATCAGATCTCTGATTATTTTCCAATGCCTCTAAAAGTTTCAAGTCTTGCCAGAAATGCTGATTCTGGGCATTTGTAATCGAAATAATTTCGCAAATTCCTCTATAGCCGCCCCAAATCTTTCTAGCGACTTCGCCATGAATTTTAGAAACACCATTTGCTTTACCAGAAAACTTTAACGCTGCTAGAGTATAATTAAATTTATCGCCCTCCATTTCTAATATAAATTTTACCTCATGTTCTTGCATGTGGTAAAAGAAAGACATTTCAGTCAGCAACGAGAAATCGTGGGCCTGGTTTCCTGCAAGTTCGGGTGTGTGCGTTGTAAAAACCATCCGACTTTTAATTTCCTCAAGATTTTTAAATTTGGAATAAAGGTAAAAGTTAAGCGGAACAGCGTGGCTTTCATTCATATGATAGACATCTGGCTCAATGTTTAACTGATCCAATAACATTCCGCCTCCAATACCAAGAATCATAGATTGCGCAATTCTCGTAGTTTCATTTGGATCATACAGACGGTGGCTTATGGTTCTGCTTACCTCGTCATTTCCATCAAAATCTGTGCTTAATAAGAACAGAGGTGCCGACCCAAATATTTCAGGCTTCAGCAAGTAAGCTTTCACCTTAACCTGAGCATTATGTATCGGAACAGAAAATACAATCCCTGTTTCTTCTAGAAACGAATAATTTTTTTGGATGAATGCCGGTTTCATATTATTTTCCGTATCGCGCACTTGATCGTAATACCCATATTTCCAGAGCATGCCGATGCCGATGACATTTTGCTTAAGTTCGAATGCGCTTCGAAGGTGAGAACCTGCTAGAAAACCTAAACCTCCGCTATAAATTTTAAGTGATTGATCTACGGCAAATTCCATCGAAAAATAAGCTACTGATTTATTAAATTCAGGGTTGGGCGTGTACCCGAGGATATTGTTCGTGTTCATGTGGAGCTATTGAAGATTAATTAAGGTAGTTTAGCAACATTTTATGAACAGCAATGTTTTAAAACAACTCCCATTGCCTCACACTTTCGCTGAAAATAAGTTGCGTTAAGCAATTCTTAAACCACACATAGTAACCGATTTTTCTGTGGCTTTTGGAACATTATACGCTAATAATCAAAAAATTTGAATTCAGAAAGCAGCATGTAAATGCCGGAAAGGAAATACATTTAAAGAAAATTGTTCTAAAAGTGCTTGCAAAAACTGAAGCCATTGCGTAAAAATATTGCGCTATTAACAATCCGTTTCGCTGTTTTCCAGCAAAATTTCCATTTCTTGTACCACCAATTTAGTGAGTGTATCATCGTAGCATCTACTGAGTACTGCTACCTTGCTAAAAACGGCCGCCCTCGCCAAAAAATCCATATTTTTCCAGCGCTTAAATTTTTCTTCAATACGAGAGAGTTGATTTAAATAATCGGATTCGAACAGACGGCATGTATCTTCACCACGCTGTTCTTTCTGAAATAAGTTGAATAAATCCATCATTGATTGATTTTATTTTCATTAAAGATCGACTAAACTCGCAGCGGATTTTATGAGTGCCGTCACGCCTTTATTGGATCTTCGACATAAAAATCTCCAACAGAAAGCAAGAGAATCCAAGTGCTATTTTTAGGCAATGTGTTGGGCTTCTGGGAGCGCCTTAAAAATAAGCATGGGAAAATCCAATTGCTTGGCCAGTTTCTGAGTAATGCTGCTATGGAAAAGGCCGTTTAAAAATCCTTTGTTGCGATGGATCATTACCAAAAGCTCCATAGATGCCTGAGCCATAAGCTTATCAAGACCTAAAATCTCGTCTTCTTCATAAATGCCGATAAAGTGGATCTTTGAAAAGTTAAGGTCGCAACAAGATGCTAGCAACATCAGTTTCACTTTTTCTAATCTATCGTTTGCCCCATTTTCTGAGCGGGCAATGTGAGCAATAAATATTTCAGCTTTAAACGCCTTGGCGAGCGGAATAAGCTGCCTTAAAACCACACTGTCACCTTGAAGGTCGCTAAAATCAGAAGCAAGATAAATCTTTTTAAATAGCGAAATATGGATTTTTTCGGGAATTAATAATAGTGGAACATTAAGAGAACTGATCATATTTCGCGCGTGGTTTCCGAAAAAAAAACTTCCTAGGTCACCTCGATGCGTTCCCATCGACACAAAATCTATAGGTTGAGTTGCAACGACTCGTTTTACTACATCCTGAAGATAGCCAGACTTGCTTAGGATTTCAATCCGTGGTTTTCTATCATGCGTTTGATCTTTGGTTTTTAGGTGCTGTTCTAATTGCTCAAGCCCACTCCTACTTCCTTCTCGCAGAACGAGGGCGGCTTGCATTGGCCAGACCACAAGGCCTGCTTGCGGCTCCTCCACGGGTATAAGAACTGCGTTACACAATGTCATATCTGTATCTATTTTTTTGGAAAATGCATAGGCATATTCCGCTGCATGTGTGGCGTGTGCAGAAAAATCGGTCAGGACGAGTAGATGTTTCATTTTTTGTATTTATTCTTTTGATAGACAAGTCGCAACTTTTTTAACAGTAGACAGCATCTGGTTCAGTTTAAATTCCGAGAGAATTCACAATTTCAGTAATTTTTAGCTACCTAAAAGTATTACATATTAAAAGGTTGATGCATAACCGACGTCACTTTTAAAGCTGTCTTTCGTCAGGTTATCGTTCGCTGAAAACAAATTGAGGATTCATTTTATTGTCTGTTATTTCTTTTAAGTTTTTGAAAGAGTAGTACTGGAAACCCCTGCAAATGGCCAGAAAAAAAGCTCAAAGCTTGTATGTGAGCATTCCGAAACTTAAAAATATTTAATTTACTATAATCATTTTACCTGTAACTGGCTTTCTCCGCGCAATTTTTATTAATTTTAAGCATCGTTTTAGTTCGTAAAATGAAAACGCTAACCTCGAGTCCGGATTCTGAATTAGTTCTTATGCTTAAACTCGATAACGAGGAAGCGTTTACAGAAATATACAACAGATATTGGAAAAAATTATATGTAGTAGCATGTAATAAACTTGGTAATTTTGCAGAAGCCGAAGAAGTAGTTCAGAATATTTTCCTATCCATTTGGTTTCGCAGAGCTACCATAGAAATTGCATCTAATCTCAATGCTTATCTTGCGGTATGTGTTAAGTACAAAGTAATTAAGGCATTAAATAAACGTTTTCATCAGAAAAAATACCTAGCCAGTTTAAATGACAATGATATTCTAGATAATTCAACCCAAGAATGGCTGCAGTTTGAAGAAATGAAAGGACAGCTTTCTAAACTGGTTGCAGATTTGCCAACCAAATGTCAGTTGGTTTATAGATTGAGTAAAGAAGAAGGCCTTTCACAAAAAAAAATAGCGGAAGACTTAGGTATTTCCCAAAAAACTGTAGAGGCTCATTTAACGACGGCGATTAAAAAACTAAAAGCCGGTTTAAGTTTATTTTTCTTCACACTTCTATAGTAGTTTCTTTTCCAACACTCAGGTTCGTGTAAAATATTCGCTCATTAAAATTATGTTATTTTTTTGCATACACTAAGGGTTCTTGGTTTTAAAAGAGACTTAAGAAAAAGAACATTCCTTTTTTGCAATATGGCAGACCATCAAGAAGCAACACACAGATTTGAAGAATTAGCAGCAAAATGGCTGAATAAAACGATTACAGATGTCGAGCGGGAAGAATTTTCAGTTTGGTACAATGCCAACCAGGATGAAAGTCTTGATGTACCGGAGCATATTGCCAAAGATGAAGAGGAACACAAACAAAAAATATTTGCTTCAATAAATAAGTCTATCCAAAAGCAAAATAGTACAAAAGTAAGACTATGGCCAAAGTTAACAGCTGCCGCAGCAATACTCATTATTGCAGGGACGAGTTTATATTTTTTCAATACCCGTCAACCTATTTCTAACGAGCAACAGGTACAGCACCACCAGGAAATTTTACCAGGCAGCAATAAGGCATTTTTAACGCTTACTAATGGTAAGGTAATTTTGCTTAATGACCAGAAGAATGGAGAGATAACAGAACAATCTGGAATTAAAGTATCCAAAACAGATGATGGGCAATTAATTTATAGTATTAAAGCCAAAGGAACTTCGGGTAAAACTGAAGTTGCATTTAACACCATCGAAACGCCTAAAGGAGGTCAATATCAAGTTGTTTTACCAGATGGAACTAAAGTTTGGCTCAATGCAGCAACCAAATTACATTATCCGATACGTTTTAACAAAAACAACAGAATTGTGGAATTGGAGGGTGAAGCCTATTTTGAGGTTTCTAAAAATAAAGCTAGACCTTTCATAGTGCAGACTAAACGCCAAAAGGTTGAAGTTTTGGGAACACATTTCAATATCAACAGCTATTCTAACGAAGAAGCCGTTAAAACGACTTTATTGGAGGGTTCAGTTAAAGTTTTTGCCATCAATTCTACGGTTACAAATAAAAATGTATTGCTGGTTCGTGGAGAGCAGGCCGTACTTGCTGGAAATAATATAAGTGTTAAAAGTGTGGATGTTGAACAAGCTGTGGCATGGAAAAATGGATTCTTTCAATTTTATCACACAGATCTTAAAAGCGTCATGCGTCAGGTATCAAGATGGTATAATATTGATGTGGTGTATGATGGAAAAACACCTACTAAAGAGTTTTCTGGAAAAATACAAAGGAATGTAACGGCCAATGAATTGGTAGAGGCACTTAATTTTTCGGGTATCAGATGTGAAATAAAAAATGATAAAATTGTTGTAAAACTATAGCTAATACATTATTTAAACCCCTAATTAAATAGACATGATTAAACCTTACGATTAATTTATTTTAGGGTACACATAATAAAGCCGGGCGTGCTTGCAACACTTCCCGGCCAAAATTTGAGTTCCTTTATTTTGGAGATCCAAAATTAAAAGTCGAGAAGATCTGTTAAATCTTATTTATTAAACCCAAACTAACCAAAAGTATGAATTTTAATTCTTTGCTTAAAATTGTGCCCAAACTGCGGCAAAATTCAAAAAAAATTATCTTATCAATGAAACTGACGACCGTACTAATTTTTGGGCTGATGCTGCAAGTTAACGCTAAACTCCATGCTCAAAAATTAACGCTCAACCAACAAGAAACTTCCATTGATAACATTTTTAAATTGATAGAGCAGAAAACTGGATATGTCTTTCTATACGACAATCTAGAGCTTAATACCACTCAAAAAGTTTCTATAAATATTGCGAACGGATCAATTCAACAAGTGCTGAATATTTGTTTTAAGGGAACATCTATCAATTATAAGATTATTAAAAAAACAATAATTCTTAAAAAATCATTTATCCCCATAAGCCTAGAGACTACAAAGCTTAGGCAAGCCGAACCCATAACTGGAAAAATTACAGACGAAAAGGGATTAGCACTACCCGGCGTTAGTGTTAAGATTAAGGAGAGTGGAAAATCCACCGTTACAAATGATCAGGGTAATTTTTCTGTCTCAGCCCAACAGGGAGAAACGCTGGTGCTTTCTTATATCGGCTACCAAACACAAGAGCTTAAAATAAGTGGAACAAGTATTAATGTCATCTTAAGAGAACGCGTAGGCTTGCTAGACCAAGTTGTAGTTGTTGGGTATGGTACTCAAAAGAAAAAAGACATTACAGGCGCAATATCTGTGATCACTTCAAAGGATTTAGACGATAGACCGAGCACTCAATTTGGAAGTTCAATTGAAGGAAAGGCCGCCGGTGTTCAAGTCATTCGTTCTTCTGGACAACCACAAGCGGGTTTCGCAATCCGCATAAGAGGAACATCTACCATCACCTCGGGTAGCGAGCCGTTATATATTGTAGATGGCGTTCCAATGGCGAATGTATCCGAAATAAATACGAGTGATATAGAAAGTTTATCCATCCTTAAAGACGCCTCTTCCGCAGCCATATATGGTTCTTCGGGTGCAAATGGTGTGGTTTTAATTACAACCAAGCGAGGGAAAAATCAAAAAACAGAAATTAACTTCGAAACCTACAATGGTTATTCAAAACTTTGGAACCACAGTAACGTGCTCAATGCAGCCCAATACAAAAGCTTAATGGAAGAGATGGGACAGTCCCTTGATGCTTCCAAATATACTGCAGATACGGATTGGCAGAAAGAGCTTTTTAGAACGGCAAACATGCAAAAGTATCAATTGTCTTTAACAGGTGGCAACGAGAATACAACTTATTACATGTCTGGGGCTTTCTTAAAACAAGATGGTGTGGTGCTGTCAAATACGGTGAACAAGGTTAACTTTAAACTAAATCTAGACCATAAAATCAGCAACACATTTAAGGTAGGTACAAGCCTCTCTTACAATAGATGGTATGATATTGATGTATCAGAAAGTTCGAGAAATGGAACCATTCTGAACGCAATTTTGGGCTCTCCAGTAATTGGTATTTTTAATCCTAACGGGCAATCTTACACTACAGATCCATTTAGGAATGATTTGGACAACCCAGTTGGTTTAGCCACGGGTACCGTGCACAACTATACCAACAACCGCTTTAATGGAAATGTATATGTAGAAGCCAATATTTTAAAAGGTTTAAAGCTAAAGTCGATGTTTGGGTATGAGAAATACAATAGCATTTATAACTATTATGCAGATCCTACTAAAACTGTTACTGGACGAACTTTTAACGGCCAAGCTGAACTTTCTCAAAACAATAATCAATACTGGATTTCTGAGAATACTTTAGCCTATACAAAATCCATCGAAAAACATAACTTTAACTTACTCGCGGGCTACATTACGTCTAAAACGAACTCAACGGTTTCTGATATATCAACACATAATTTTGCCAACCCAACCATTATGACCGTAAATGGCGGCTCCATAATCGACAATGCAACCGGTACAGCAGCAGCAAGTTCTACTGCATCTTTTATAAGTAGAATAGGCTACGACTATGATGGAAAATATCTGTTAACTGCAAATCTAAGGGCAGATGCTTCGTCGGTTTTCGGGCCCGACAACAGGTGGGGATATTTCCCTTCCTTCTCTGGAGGTTGGCGGATTTCTAAGGAAGATTTCTTTCAAACTCTAAATATCCCTGTTAACGAACTAAAATTACGTGCCAGTTGGGGCATAGTAGGCAACAGTCAAATTCCGGCTTATTCTTACTTGGGTACTGTGCAACCATCAGGTTCTTATGTTATTGGAGACCAAGTGGTGGCTGGTTATTTACCAGTAACGCTCGGCAACCCGACTTTAAAATGGGAAACGACTAAGCAAACAGATATTGGTATAGACATCGGTTTATTCAATTCGAGATTGCTGGTCACTGCTGATTATTATTATAAAAAAACAACAGGCTTACTGTTAAATTCGCCGGTTCCAAGAAGTTCAGGATATGGCTCTGCATTAAAAAATGTAGGTGATTTAGAAAACAAGGGTTTCGAGTTTGAAATGAGCACTAGAAATTTAACTGGTCCATTGGTATGGAACAGCAATTTCAATATCAGTTTTAATAGGAACAAGATTTTAAATATAGAGGGTGGAATAATTTACGATGGTCCTATAGATGGTAGAGGTAATTCGTCTATTGCAAAAGCAGGGCTGCCTTTAGGTTCATTTTTTGGTTATGTGGCAGAAGGGGTAGATCCAAAAGTTGGAAACTTGATTTACAAAATGGCTAATCCAGCAGATGGATTACAAACCAGCGATCAACAGGTGATTGGCAATGGGAATCCAAAATTTTCTTACGGTTTTTCTAATGACCTTAAATACAAACAATGGTCAGTAGCATTATTTATACAAGGCGTTCAGGGCAATGATATTTTTAATGCCACTCGTATTTATTCGGAAGGAATGTGGGAACCTCGCAATCAATCTGCAGCGGTATTAAACAGATGGACAACGCCAGGGCAGATTACCAATATCCCTCGGCAGGATTTAACCAATACAACTACCGATATTACCAATTACAACTCCTTAATTTCAAGTAGGTTTATAGAAAACGGATCTTACCTACGGTTAAAATCGGTAACGCTTGGTTATAATTTACCTGAGAAGTGGGTAAATAAAGCTTCTATTAAAAGGTTAAAGCTTTATGTAACCAGCGAAAACCTGCTGACTTTTACAAAGTATTCAGGCCTCGATCCTGAAGTTAGTGCGTTTGGCACAAGTTCTAACATTGCTCCAGGAGTAGATTTTGGTACTTATCCTCAAACGAGAGACATTATTTTTGGCCTTGATATTACATTTTAATAATAAGAAATATTCCGATGAGAAAGTATAGATTATTCCAATTAGCAATTGCCTCGCTATTGTTAATACATGTTAGTGGCTGTAAAAAATTTCTCGATTTAAAGCCAGAATCTCTTATCACCACAACAAATGCCTACACGACAGCGGCAAATATAGAATCAGCGTTAAACGGCGCATACAGTTCGTTTATCGGAACAAATTACTACCAATGGGAAGTTGTAGAGGAAAGCGATGTTCGGTCTGACAATGCCTATGCGGGCGGAAGTGGAGACCCCGATTTCTTACAATTAGACTTGAACAACATTTCTAATGCCAACGGAGCTGTTTACAGAGCTTGGACAGAGTTGTATGCCAGTATTGCCAAATGTAACATCGTTATTGATAACATTCAAAACGTAACTGATCCTGCATTGACAACCCAAAGAAGAAATCAAATCATTGGAGAGGCCTCTTTTTTAAGGGCTTTTCACTATTATCATCTGGTAAAACTTTTTGGAGGTGTGCCTTTAGAAAAACACTCTAACAGTACCGATCCATCAGTCATTCGAATCGCGAGATCATCCGAAGCAGATGTCTATACTTCTATTGCTGCTGATTTACAAGTTGCCATTGCAACTTACCAAATGTGTATACAGGCCCGTCGGTAGATAAGGTTAGGGCTACAAAAGGCGCAGCCAATGCGTTAATGGCCAAAATTTGGGCACAAAGAAAAGATAGAGATTACACTAAAGTGTTGCAATATTGTAACGCTGTAATAACCAGTTCTGCCAGATATGAAATGCTTAGTAATTATGCAGATTTGTTCGATGGAAACCACAACTACAATCAAGAATCTATTCTAGAAATCCCATATTTGGCCAGTACGCCTCAAGCATGTTGGGGCACCGAATTATTCTATCCAACACACGATGATAACGGGGGCGTTCCTTCAGATGCTTGGCAAAGGTATTGTGTTCCTTCTAAATCACTGGTCAATGCTTATTTAGCCTCGGGCGATGTGATTAGAAAGACTGCAAACATCAGTTTTGAAACTACGCCTTGGGGCGATGAAAATTGGAACCCTTGCGCAGATGGAACTATTGCAATTCCATTCAATGTAAAGCAGAAGCACCCTAATAATTATGGCGGTGGCGACCATGTTTATTTATTACGACTTGCTGATATCATTTTATTAAAAGCAGAAGCTCAGAATGCTCTAGGAGATTTATCAGGTGCTGCCGTAACCCTAAACCTTGTTCGCAGTCGCGCAAAATTAACTGCCATCTCAGCCACTTCGAAAATCCAAATGAGCACCGTAATATTAAACGAGCGTAGACTTGAATTGGCATTTGAAGCACAGCGCTGGGATGATCTTAACCGCCTTGGTATTGCTGCAACTACCATGAATAATTTAGGAGAAGTAAAGTATATCTGTTCTGGTGGAAAAGCCAGCACGTCGATACCAATAAATTACAACATGGCCGATCAAAAAACAATCTTACCAATCCCATTATTGGAAATGCAGGCAAACCCGAGCTTAACACAAAACCCCAGCTATTAACGGGTTTAAAAACGAAGCTGTTTTATAGATGGCATTTAACTAATTGGACTGGAGATTAAAGAATGTTCATCTAAATGAAAAGGTATGCAATCAAACCGCCCAAGAAAAATAGATCTATTAAAGAAAACTTAACGGGACAATTCCATTATAGCGCACAATTATGAGTAATCGTTTTACATCTCTGGATGTGTTTAGAGGAATTACATTAGCCCTTATGATATTGGTTAATAACCCCGGAAATGAAAACCATGTTTATATGCAGTTAGACCATTCCATTTGGAATGGTTGCACCTTAACAGATCTTGTTTTCCCCTTTTTTCTATTTGCGGTAGGCAATTCAATGGCATTTGCTTTCACGAAATACGAACAAGAAAGCAAAAGGAAATTTTGGCTTAAAGTAATCAAGAGGAGCTTATTGATCTTTTTTATCGGCGTATTTTTAAATGCCTTTCCATTTTTCACATACAATAATTTAGGTCAACCAATATTAACTTCAATTAGAGATTTTAGAATTTTTGGTGTGTTACAACGAATTGCCTTTTGCTATCTTTTTAGCTCATTCATTATTGCCTTTTTTAAAGACAAAGGAGTAGCAATTTTTTGTTTCGTTATCTTATTTGCCTACTGGTTTTTATGCATTACAGTAAATCCTAAGGATCCCTTTAGTCTTAACGGATGGTTTGGTACCCATTTCGAGCAATTAATGATCGGTGAAAGCCACATGTACAAGGGAGAAGGTATTCCATTTGAGCCAGAAGGCTTGATGAGTTTGCCTGCCGCTATCGTTCAAACTGTATTTGGTTATTTGGCAGGTAAATACATTCTTTTAAAAGGTAAAATACCCAAAATGTTGAGGATTCTTTTAGTAGTGGGCTGCGTTTCTATTTTAGCAGGTTATGTATGGGGTTTCTCCTTTCCAATAAATAAAAAAATATGGACTAGCAGCTACGCGGTTTACACCACTGGTATTGCGCTACTTAGTTTATCCGGATTGATTTACCTGATAGAGTTTAAAAAGACTAAAAGTAATATATTTCATTTTTTTGAAATTTTTGGTACGAATACGGTTTTTATCTACATCATGAGTACTATGCTTCCAAAGCTAAGCAACGTTATCAAACTAGATGTCGGCAAAGACCTAAATGGTAAACAGCTGCATGTAACGATTTGGAATTTATTGTTTGATAAGATTTTTAGCCCCATTTTTACTGATCAAAGAAATAGCTCATTGCTGTTATCGGTTTGTTTCGTATTGTTTTTATGGGGGATGGCGTACTGGCTAAATTATAAGAAAGTGTACATTAAAGTTTGAAAAACTGATCTCGCTGCTCAAACTTACTTTAACAATAATCTGAATGGAAGTCCTGATTTTTTGAGCTTTACAAAGTCATTTGTCATCTACAGTTTAAGGGATTGAATTTTCGACAGCTGATTAAAAATAAAACCTTATTTTTACGACTCAGCATTTTTTATTCGCCAAAAAATCGGAATTAACTAATCTTAACCAGCTATACTTTACTTTCATTTCATGAAACGCATCCTACCCGTTGCCTTTTTTTACTGTTTTTGCATCAACACAGTTTATAGCCAAAAAGCTCATTTGCAAAATTATTCGTTTAATCGTTCGCCGCTTAAAAAAGAGGTATATGTTCAACTGCCTTTGGGCAGCATACGCGCTAAAGGGTGGTTGTTAAAACAGTTAGAACTCCAAAAAGACGGTTTTACAGGCAATGCTGAAGCGTTATATCCTGGAAAGGATGACCTCGGTAATGATGCAGATTGGCTAGGTGGACCGGGCAATAGTTGGGAAAAAGCACCTTATTACCTTAAAGGATTAGTTGCCTTGGCTTACACAATAGATGATGATTCTTTAAAAAACAAAGCACAAAAGTGGATAGAATATACCTTGCAGCATCAGCAGCAAAATGGTCTATTCGGTCCGCCAAAAATGAAGGATTGGTGGCCAAGAATGCCTTTCATGTACGCGCTACAAAGTTATTATGAGGCGACAAACGATAAGCGCGTTATTCCTTTTTTGTCGAAATATTTTAAATATGAGCTCCAAAATCTGGATGGTGATCCATTAAGGGAATGGGGCAAATCCAGAGCTGGCGACAATATTGAAATTGCATTGTGGGTGTATAACAAAACAGGTGATAGCGATCTATTGCAACTGGCTAAGAAACTAAAAGACCAGGCTTACCCCTGGGCTGATATTTTCAATAACAATAAGTTTGATTACTTCGGCAATGATTACCAGCCAAAGCATATGGTTAATGTAGCGCAAGCTTTAAAATTCCCTGCATTATACGCACAGATAGACCAATCTACCTATTACAGCGATGCGATGGAGAAAGGTATTGCACACATTTTAGAAAATAATGGTCAGCCGCAGGGCCTTGCTGCCGGCACCGAAAGGTTATCGGGCAAAAGTTCAGTACAGGGAGTCGAAACATGTACCGTGGTAGAATGGATGCAGAGTTTAGAAACTGCCTCGAGAATTCTTCACAATGTTGAAATCGGAGATCAACTTGAAAAAATTGCCTTTAATGCACTTCCAGCTCAATTTAGCAAAGACCTTAAACAACATACCTACTACACATTGCCAAACCAAGTCATCAGCGTACCGGGCCCTCATGGGTTTAATCAGGATTATTCCAATTCGATCGTTCCCGGGCCGTACTCAGGATTTCCATGTTGCAGGTACAACATGCACATGGGCTGGCCATATTTTGTAAAAAACAGCTGGTTGGCGACACCAGAAGGCGGTCTGGCAGTAACCGCATATGGACCAATGGAAGTAAACGCTTTAGTTGGCAAAAACATCAAAATCAAAATCGAAGAAGATACGAATTATCCGTTTGAGGAGCAGATTCGGTTGAAGATTGTTGTTGATAAAACAGTTACTTTTCCGCTGATTTTACGGTTGCCTGCCTGGTGTGCAAAACCTGAAGTAAAATTAAATGGAAAACCTATGGAAGGCGTTCAGCCGGGAGAATTATTTACCATAAACAGAACGTGGAAGACTAATGACAGCGTTGTTCTGAATTTCCCGATGGATGTTGTTTCAAAAACACAGGTAAATAATGCTGTTAGCATTGAACGTGGCCCGATTGTTTATGCATTGAAGATAAAACCATCTAAAAAAAATGTAAAGGAATCGATAGTTAAGGGATTTTATGAAACTGAAATCACTCCAGCATCCCCGTGGAATTACGGACTTGTGCTAAATGATGATCAGTTGGCGGGAAACTTCCTTGTGGTAAAAAGTAAAATGCCAGAAAATCCTTTTATCCAAGAACAAAGTCCTGTTCAATTGAAAGTAAAAGCAAGATTAATCCCATCCTGGACACTCGATTACAATAAAACTGCCGCGTTTGAAGTTCCTTTTAGCCCAGTAAGCTCAGCAGCGGAAATGACAGAAATTACGCTTGTTCCGTTTGGTTCAGAAAGTTTGCGTGTGAGTATTTTTCCTACAATAGGAACTCCGAGTTTCCCCAATAAATCCTACAAGGAGACATTTGATAACAATGCCGCTAAAGGACTAGTAACTTATGGTG
Organism: Pedobacter sp. UYEF25; assembly: GCF_054061655.1. Classification (NCBI taxonomy): domain Bacteria; kingdom Pseudomonadati; phylum Bacteroidota; class Sphingobacteriia; order Sphingobacteriales; family Sphingobacteriaceae; genus Pedobacter; species Pedobacter sp. UYEF25. The sequence continues at coordinate 51,059 of NZ_JBSSEL010000023.1, forward strand.
GGGCATGGTTTTATAAAGACAACGCAATTCATGCGGCTCCAAACGAAGACGGACGTACTGGAAACGGAACAAAAATCATTGCAACCGCCACTAAATTTTCCGACTTCGAATATAGAGCCGATATAGCTGTAAATTCAGCAGGAAATGCAGGACTTTTATTTAGAGTTAGTAATCCCGCCATTGGCTCAGAAGCATACGGCGGATATTATTTAGGATTTAATGCCGAAAGAGGCAAAATTGAATTTGGCAAGGCAAGCGACAATAAATGGATCGTAATTTCTTCTGCAGATTATCCGATAAAAATTAAAGAAAATTTTAACGTACGGGTCAAGGCTGTTGGAAACAAATTCGAAGTGTTCATAAACAACAACAATGAGCCTGTTATTACTACTGCAGATAACGAGTTTAAAACAGGAAGTATTGGGTTACGATCATATAATGCCCTTGTTACCGTAGATAATATTGACATCGCTGGTCTAGGAGGATAAATATTTTTTTATTCCGCGCTACACTGTTTAAATATTTTTTTTAGCCGTTTAGCTAGGTGGTTTACAAAGTGGTACGGGAAAAAGAATTCATTGTGCCTTCGTTTAATGAGAAGGATATAGCTGGCGTGAATAGTCTGCGCGCTGTAGATGATTCTATTATTTATTTTTTGCAGCAAATACAGTGGATAAATTTACCTCCAAAACAAATGTGCGGATTTGCAGCATCCGCCAACACCTACACCACTAACTATAGACATTGATCTGCTCCAATTCCTTTAAAAAGGAGAATATTTTTTTTGGTAGATGGGCTTTATAGGGTACAATTGTCTATTGTGAGAATACTTATGTTTACCGCTCAGTTCTGATATCTGTGCAAATAATCCACAATTAAACAGCTGTTTTGGTTATTATTGTAAAATCAAATAACATTGTAATGCAGTCACCTGCTTGGGTTAATAATTTTGTCAATAATGCGCGCAACGAAGAGAACGACCATATATCACATCGCAGAAAAACTTAATCTTAATCCATCATCTGTTTCGAGGGCATTGAATGGTAGTAATGCTGTAAATGAAGCGACAAGAAAACTGGTTCAAAAAACCGCAAAGGAAATGAACTATGTGCGCAACACCATCGCCTCTAACCTTCGAAACGGCCATTCTAAAACAATTGGCGTTGTGGTGCCTAGAATAAACCAAAATTTCTTTTCGAATGTAATTGCAGGAATAGAGGATGCAACGTATAAAAATGGCTACAACATCATAATTTGTCAGTCGAACGAACTGTACGAAAAGGAAGTGGAGTGCATCAATACTCTAATTGACCAGCACGTTGACTGCATCGTTATTTCTATCTCGGCAGAGACCATCGATCATAACCACCTGCAAAATGTAATCGATCGAGGCATCCAGCTCATTCAATTTGATCGAGTAGCGGATGAGCTGGAAACGCTCAAAGTAATAAACGACAATGAACAAGCATCTTTCGAGGCGGTAACTCACCTAATCAAACAGGGCTATTCTAGGATTGCGTTGTTAGAGGGCCCACAAAACCTTACCATATTTAGACAAAGAAAACAAGGCTATTTACGTGCATTAAGAGAAAATAATTTACCCATTCTAACCGAACTCCGTATGGAAAATGCATGGACAAAAGAGTTGAGTGCAGACGCCACTAGAAAATTATTGAATCTGCAGCAACCGCCGGACGCAATATTTGCTTCTACATCAGACTTTTCTGCCTTGGGTGTTTTAGAGGTAGCAACAAATATGAATATAAGGGTGCCATACGAACTTGGCGTTTGTGGCTATTCTAACGAGAGCTTTACAGAAATTACAAGTCCCTCTATTACCACAATAGACCAATTTAGCTTTTACATGGGTATAACTGTTGCCAATTTGTATTTTCAAGAAATGGACAACGCCGATACACAAATTATACCTAAAACCATAAGCATCACACCAAAACTAATTATTAGATTGTCTAGCCAAAAAAACATCGTAAAAAATATTTTTTAGGACTAAATGTGCCATTTACCTCCCGAGCCATTTAAAAATAAATCATCTTTTAATGCCTGATAAAATTGCAAACAATTAGTTTAAATTGAAAGAGGATGTACAAGCACAACCTATTTTTCGAAAGTTAAAAGTGCATGCTGACTAGCAGTATGCACATCTCTAAATACCCTATTAATCTCTGAATGCTTATTTGCTGCTTCTAAGCCTCCATAAGGGTAAAGTTTTTGAACATTTCTCCAGCAAGCATGCGCCAACTTCCTACTTATGGAACTTACTTCCAAAAGCTTATTTTCTTCGATATTGTTACTTTCTATAAGTTGGCTCCAAGACTCATCAAATGTCTGATAAAATGAGCGCCGCAGGTGTTTGATTTCCGCTAATGCTAATTTTAGGATTTCATCGAAATTACGTTGTTCGGATTCGCTAAAAGATTTCAATTGAGAGCGACTTAAAAACACAGTTCTTATGAGCGCTAAAAAATGATTACACATGCCCAAGCTATTCACAGCTAGCGTTGTTTCTGCCAGTTGCAAAAAAGGATAATTAAAGCCATCGCCAGAGACTTGGATGCCATCATTAATTTTAAAACTTCGGTTAAAAGGCACCAACAAATTGTTTACATCAAATGCATGGCTTCCGGTTGCCACCAATCCAAAGTAAGCCCAACCTTCTAAAATTTTAACCTCCTCCTTTTTAAGAATGAATGAAAGTACTTCAGATTTTTCTTCGCTTTGAGAACCATCTTGCGCAATAACCTCACAATTGGCGGTAAATATGGTGGCATGTAGCGCCCCGCTTGCGTACTTCCAATGTCCATTAATTAAATAGCCATTTTCCGTTTTAAAAGCAGTTCCGCCAATAGCACCACTTCCTGCAAAGCAAACTTTTTCATCAGCAAAAATTGCTGTTGCAAGCTTAGGGTCCAAAAAGCCGGCAAACCAGGCTGCGCCAGCACAAAGCGTAACAATCCATCCTAAACTTCCATCTTCAGCTGCCACTTGTTCTTCTATTCTCAGAATTTCTGGCAATTGCTTTCCAGCACCGCCATAAATTTTTGGCACAAATAATTTAAACCAATTTTCTTTATATGCTTGTGCTAAAATTGCAGGATGTAACTGACCTAATTTTTCCGATTCAGCAGCATATTTTTGCACCACTGCCTTCCAGATACTATTTTCTTTTAAATCCATTTAAGCGCTATTTTTTTCTTTTTTATTGATGATTTTTTTCCAGTCTAAGAATCCAAAAATCGCTACTATGAATAGCACAATGGTGAGCACAGCGAACATGGCGAGATGCTTATGCAGCAGTAGTGGTATGGCCACCAAGTTGGAAATATTGAGAAAAATCCAGTTTTCTATTTTACGTTTAGCCAATAACCACATTCCCGCCCAGGCAGTTGCAGACACAAATGCATCCCAAATGGGCACGTCTGAATTGGTAAAATGGCGGAGAATTAAATAGAGGAGGATAAACCCGAAAGCCGAAATAGAGATGGCAATCAATAGCTCGTTTTTAGATGCGTACGAGACTTGCATAGCACCAGCAGCCTTTGTTTTCTTCCAGATGATCCACCCATAGATACTCATCACGAGGTAATAAATATTTAATAATGTTTCTGCGTAAAGCTGCACATTAAGCAACAAATACATGGACAAAACTACAGATAGTATTCCTGTGGGATATAACCAAATGTTATTTCGTTTTGCGAGCAACACTTCGGCTACTCCAAAACCGACCGCAAAGCCTTCGAGCCAAGAAGTCTGTAGAATTTGTGTTTTAAAAAGCTCAAACCAATGCTGAAAATCCATTTCTTTAACGATTGCCATTCGGCAGATATAAAAAAACTGTTTCAGGGGCTAAGAACAGCCGGAAATTTACATAACCAATCCCTACGTCGGCATTACCCGAATCAGGTGTATTTGGAAGTTAATGTTGGTTGTTTAAAGTTCAAAATAGAAATTTTTCCTTTACACGCGCTATCTTCGCTCCAAATTGGGTATAATCTCAGCCAATTTGTCTCGCGTAAATACGAGAGAAACCAGCACCCCTTTTGAGTACGGCAAATATATACTTTTTCCTTTGCTTCAAAAATCCATTTTACTAGAAAAAGCCAAACTTCGTTGAGCAATTTATTTTCTGGATTTAAAACAATCCAAGCTGGCCCTTGTCGTCCATGTCAATATCGTCTGGGTTGGTAATTTCAAGGTCTATTTTTTTCGGAGGCTTGGGTGAGTCCGAAAACTTGCTGTCTTTTTCGCTATTCTTTTTTAACTCTTTTTTTAATGGTTGATCCTCTAACGATCTACTGTTCGTTGCATCAACCTGCTTAATCTTTTCTCGTTCGATTTGGTCTTTAGCAGTTTGCTTTTCAATATTGTCCGCAGCCAGCCCATGCGTTTGGTTTTTAAGCTTCGGTCTTTCAAGCTTGCCCTCAACCGCTTCCTCACTCTCTGGCCTTTCAGCTTCTACCTCAGGATCCTCTTCGATTTGGTCTTTAGTGTTTGTGAGCTCAGCGTGGCCCTCTGCCTTAACCTCGATCTCCACCGGTTCCTCCAAACTTATCTTCTGTACATCGTGTGGAGAAAGGCGGTTTCCATTGGCCTTAAAACCTTTTACATCAATCTGGTCTGCAAGTGTCAATTCTACTGTCTCCGGAGTATTACTTTTTCCCTTCAACAATGCGACTATTGCCTTTGCTGCAGGATTTGAAGTTAAAAATAACAATTTCGATTTCGGCTCCTCGCTTACAAAAGACACCGTTTTGCCTACCGATTGTATTTCAAATACGAAGCGCTTAACTAGATAGTTTTGCGTTTTACCTTCAAACTGAATTGCAGCAAATATCTTTTCGGGATTAAATTTCTCTATCAGTAATAAATCTCCATCAAAATGATTACTTAAATCAAACGTGCTAAGTTCGTAACTGCCCTCTTTGTGCACTTGCAAAATTTTATCATCTCCGTCAAACTCCCCTAAATAAGTTCCACGTCCATCTACATTTAATCTTTTAAGCAACGTGTCATACCAAATTTTTAATCCAGATAGTGTAGACACACCTTTACTCTTCAATATTATTTTTTTAACCGGATATTTGGAAACAATATTTCCATTGGCTCCTCTACCTTTTATGGCCACCTCTGCAAAATCTAGGTCAAATTGTAATTTCCGCAGTTTAGAATGCGGTCTTAAAGCAACGTTAACTACTTCTGCCTCGCCATTAGGATTTGCTGTAAAATAGAGAACTTTCGTTCCCTTGCTGCCGCCCTTACTCAAATCGTATTCCTTATCTCTTGTAACGCCAACCACCGCAAATCGCTTCATATAACTGGTGCCGCTCGCGCCGTCTTTGTAAATCATATTGTAAACGGTCCGCTCATCGTTTTTGGCAAAAACCTGCGCATGGATAATGTCTTTACCAACAAAGGTTTTATCCGCAACCTTGGTAATCACACAACTTCCGTCTCCCTTAAAAACGATAATTTCATCAATATCAGAACAGTCTGCAATAAATTCGTCTTTCTTTAATCCTGTACCAATAAATCCGTCCTCCCTGTTCATGTACAGTTTAACGTTGGCTAGCGCCACCTTTGTTGCCTCTACTTTATCAAAAAATCTAACCTCTGTTTTGCGCTCCCTACCTTTGCCATATTTGTCTTTTAGCTTTTGATACCAAGCGATGGCATAATCGGTTAAATGTCTTAAATGTCCTTTTACTACTTTAATTTCCTCCTCCAAATTGTGCATCAGTTCATCGGCCTTTTTTACATCGAAGCGCGTAATGCTACTCATCGGCTTATCAATCAGTTTCTTGAAATCCTCGGGTAAAATTTCTCGATATAAAGTTGGTTTAAAAGGTTCAAAAAGCCGGTGTAATACTTCTACAACTGCATCAAAATTTGTCGAATTCTCATAATCGGGGTTTTTATACATCCCCTCTTGAATAAATATTTTGAGTAGAGAACTAAAGAAAATACGTTCCTGCAGTTCATGCAATTTAATCTCTAACTCTCTTTTTAAAAGATTTTTGGTGTTTTTGGTATTCTCTATTAAAATGTCGTTTACACTCAGAAACTGAGGTTTATCATCCTTAATTATGCAAGTATTTGGAGAAATAGAAACCTCACAGGCGGTAAAAGCATAAAGCGCATCAATGGTTACATCTGGCGAGATGCCTGGAGCGAGATGGACGACAATTTCTACTTTGGCAGCAGTGTTGTCCTCTATCTTTTTGATTTTGATCTTTCCCTTGTCGTTTGCAGATAAAATACTATCGATAACGGACCCTGTTGTGGTAGAAAAAGGTACTTCCGTGATGACTAAAGTCTTTTTATCTTTTTCTGTAATTTTAGCTCTGACTCTAATTTTACCTCCACGCTGACCTTCATTGTAGTTGGAAAAATCGGCCATGCCGCCAGTAAAAAAATCTGGTACAATGTCTGGTCTATTTCCCAATAAAACCTCTATAGAAGCATCGATTAATTCTATAAAGTTGTGGGGCATAACCTTTGTGGCCAAGCCAACTGCAATTCCCTCTGCGCCCTGCGCCAACAACAATGGGAATTTAACGGGTAAAGTAATGGGTTCGTTATTTCTACCGTCGTAGCTTAACTGCCAAACGGTTGTATCAGCATTAAAAACTACGTCGTTTGCAAACTTAGACAGTCTTGCTTCGATGTAACGCGGCGCGGCTGCACTATCTCCTGTAACCGGATCGCCCCAATTGCCTTGCATATCAATCAGCAAATCTTTTTGTCCCATTTGCACCATGGCGTCACCGATTGATGCATCGCCATGTGGATGGTATTTCATGGTATTGCCAATGACATTGGCCGCCTTGTTAAAACGCCCATCATCCATTTCCTTAAGGGAGTGCATAATACGGCGCTGCACTGGTTTTAACCCGTCGTTAATGTGCGGAACTGCCCTATCAAGAATTACGTAAGAAGCATAATCTAAAAACCAATTTTCGTAAAGTCCGTTAATTGGGATAATGGTTCGTGTACTTTCATCGTTTGCTTCTGGTTGTAAATCTTCACTCATGTATTAAAAAAAATTGGCAGCGGTAAATATAATAAAAAGGATGGTAGCGCTTTTAAAGTGTCGGGATTTAACCGAACAATTTATACTGCTTTTATGCATACGATCTCAAAAAAAACAAAACTACTTTTCAGTTTGAGTGAAGGGATTGGCGGCGTTGAATAATTAAAATCGCATAAAGTCCAAACAATTTTCGCTACACATGGTATTATGTACTAATTTTTGGCAAAAGAATTTAAATTATTGGCATAATTTTAGCGCTTTTAAAAACCTACAAACCCAATTAAGTTGAATAAATATTTACGCAAGAGCTTTAAGATTTTATTGTGGATTATAGCCTCTATTATTCTCGTAGTTGTGGTTATAGCAGGTTCTTTAAACATTCCGGCGGTACAAAACTTTGTGAAAGACAAAGCAATAAACTACTTAAAAAACAAAACACATACGCAGGTCAGCTTAGAAAGCATTAAGATTGCGCTTCCAAAGGATGTGGTTTTAAGTAAGTTTTTTATTGCTGATTTGAAGGGAGATACGCTTCTTTATGCGGGCAAACTTTCTTTAGATATTAGTCTTTTTAAACTATTTAGCAATACTGTAGAAATTAACAACATAGACTTAGCGCATGTTAGGGCAAATGTTACCCGCGTTAGTCCGGATACTACTTTTAATTTTTCCTTTATTGTTGATGCCTTTGCTGGCGAACAGAAAAAGCCTGCAGACCAGGTAAAAAAAGACAGCACTTCTACAATGAAATTTTCTGTCAATAAAGTAAATTTCGAAGACATAGGCTTGCATTACAGAGATGATGTTTCTGGTAACGATGCGAAAATTTACATTGGAAAATTCGACACAAAAATTAAAGAATTCGATTTAGCCAATCAACATTATGTGATTAAATCTCTTACGCTTAAAAATACAGGACTTACTTATCTACAACAAAAACCGCTGATTGAATTGGTTAATAAAGTAGTTAAAAAGGTAGATAGCAGTAAAAATGCATCTGCTTCGCTTCCGGTTGTCGAGGTGCAAAACTTTTCTTTTGAGCAAGTGAAAGTAAATTATCAAGACGAACTTTCTACCACAAAAGCCATTGCAGACATAAACGATCTGGGCTTCATTAATCTAAAGGTGGATTTAGGAAAAAGTGGATACACAGCAGATGAGGCGCATCTGAAAAAATCAAATGTATTATTTGCCTTTCAACCAAAAGTAACGGTAAAAGACTCGATAAAAAGAGATACTGTTGCAGGCACGCCATCGCCGCTTTCTTTGATAATTAATAAAGTTGATTTTGCTGACAATAGCATTCAGTTTGACAATTTAACGGCAAAGCCAAAACCGGGTTTAGATTTTAATCACCTAAAAATAATCGGGTTGAATTTAGGCGCCGACAGCTTGAGCTATTCCGCAAAAGGCATAAAAGCAAATGTTACCAATGGATCTTTAAAAGATAAAAGCGGCTTTCAATTAGATGTATTAAAAGGAAATGTCCTTTACAATGATAAAGAAATAAGGTTGAACAACTTTACTTTAAAAACCCCAAATACATCTATTCAAAACAATACGCAGCTAAATTTTAGTTCTCTCGATGATTTAACAAAACACCCAGACCGGGTAAAGCTTAGCATTGTGTTTAAGAATACGGTAATTGGTTTGAAGGATGCCACTTATTTTAGCGATGCTGTGCCTGCAAATTATGCAGATAAAAAGTTGAGTGTTAATGCATCTGTAAATGGTTATTTGAATAATCTTCAAATTCCGAAATTCCAAATTAACGGCTTAACTAGTACTCAAATAGACATTAGTGGCAGCGCTAAAGGTTTGCCAGATATGAACAAACTGTATTTAGATTTGAAATTGAATAAAGTTCACATTACCAAAGCAGACTTGTTAGTGCTTATTCCGAAAAAATCTTTACCTCCAAGTTTAAATTTACCCAACGTGATAGATGCAAAAGGTACTTTTAGAGGTTCACTTACCAACTTTAATACGAATATAAATGTGCGAACTGATTTGGGTGGCGCAGATTTAAAGGCAAAAATGTCTGGGCCGAAGGGTCGTGAAAAATATGTTGCAGATGTGAGTTTAAATAATTTTAACCTTGGTAGACTGTTAAAAAAAGATTCTGTACTCGGCAGAGTAACCCTTAAGGCCAATATTGTAGGTACAGGTCTGGATCCAAAAAAGATTGATGCAAAGCTAAATGCAACAGTCGTTAGCGCTTACTACAACAAATATACTTACAGAAACTTAACGCTAGATGGAAGTTACGGAAATCAAAAAGTAAGTATTGTAGGCAGTATGCCAGATACCAATGCAAACTTCTCGTTAAATGCCAAAGTTAACCTAGCGGGAAAATATCCAGCAATTGAGGCCGATCTTGATTTAAAAAGAGTAGACCTACAAGCGTTAAATTTTAGTAAAACTTTATTAAGGGCGGCCGGAAAAGTTAGGGTAGACTTGGCTACAGCCGATGCAGACTATTTAAATGGAAGTATCGATATTACAGGACTGCAAGTGGTAAAAGATCAGCAGAAAATTAATCTAGACACCATATCTGTGCAGGCAAGGGCTACGGAAACTGCCAATGAGTTAATTTTAAAGTCTGAGATATTAGCCGCAAAGATTGATGGAAAGTATCAACTTACTAAAGTTGCAGACGGCATCATCAATCAAATAAATCAATACTATGCGTTTGGCGAGGTTAAAAAAATTCCGGCTCAGCGGTTTAGATTTGCCGTACAAGTGTATGACAGCAAAACTTTAAAAAGTTTTATACCCACGCTAACGGTTTTTAAAACAGCTTCCTTTAATGGCTTAATCGATACACAGAAGGACAGCTTACAAATTCGAGGAAGTTTTCCTCAAATTGTGTATGGCGACTTTAGAATTGATAGCACGGTTTTAAATATTGACAATAAGAACAAAAAGTTAGATTATGCGCTAAATAATAAGAGTTTTATAAGTCCATCGGTTCAGTTATTTGGCACGGAAGTTAATGGTGCAGCTGCAAATAACAAGCTAGATGTAAACATCCTTTTAAAGGATAGACAGTTAAAGACTAAATATGCCTTGGCGGGTATTTTTGAAAGCATTAACAAAGATTTTAAATTTAGCTTAGATCCAAATAAGATATTATTGAATTATGAGAAGTGGGTTGTTTCTCCGCAAAATTACATTCAGTTTGGAAAGTCTGGGATTCTTGTAAATCAATTTGACATCAGCAAAAGCGGACAATCTTTAAGCATTAACAGCAATCCAACTCAACCAAATGCACCCATAAATTTAACCTTTAAAGACTTTCAATTAGAGACCCTAACAAAGTTTGCAGAAACCGACACGACATTGGTTGGCGGAAAGCTAAACGGAACTGCAAGCGTAAAGGAGTTGGCAGGAAGTCCAAAGTTTGAGGCAAATTTAACCATAGATGATTTAAGGTATTTAAAAGACGAGTTGGGCACGCTACGTTTGGCGGTTAACAACAATAAAGCTGATGCATTTGAAGTAAATGTTGCGCTAAGTGGTGTGCACGATTTAAGGGTAAATGGTTTTTATTACACCAAGCCCGCAGGTAGATTGGATTTGACCGTAAACGTAGATAAGATAGATTTAAGCAAAGTGCAGAGTTTATCGGCGGGCCAAATAAAAAATGGAACAGGAACGCTGTCTGGTGCATTAACTGTTAAGGGCGAAGTTTCCGCTCCTAAAATTTTGGGGGATTTAACGTTTAACAATGCCGGATTGACGATAGCCTATGTAAATTCTTATTTTAGAATGCCGAATGAGAAAATTTCTTTCACCCCAGAAGGGATCGCGTTTAACAACTTTACAATCATCGACTCCTTAAATCAAAAAGCCACTATTAATGGCAAAGTACTCACTGCAGACTATAAAAACTATCGTTTTGCTTTAGACATTAAAACTGACAACTTTAGAGCGTTACATTCTACCGCTGCAGATAACGATTTGATTTACGGCACTGTGTTTTTAAGCAGCAACATTAAAATCCGTGGAGATTTAAATCAGCCTGATGTAAACATGAATGTTACTGTTAACAAGGGAACCAAGTTCTTCTTTGCCATGCCCACGGGCGATCCTGCTGTGATGGATCAAAAAGGTATTGTCGAGTTTATAGATGCTAGCGCACCACCGTTTAATGGCGAAAAATCGCTAAAGGTAGACAGTGTTCCTAAATCGCCAGTGAAAGGGTTAAATCTGGTCGCAAAAGTTGTGATAGATCCAGAGGCAGAGTTAAATGTGGTGGTAGATCCGGCAAATGGAGATGCTTTGAATATAAAAGGAAGCGCAAATTTAAATGCAACTATAGATCCAAGCGGTAAAATTAGCTTAACTGGTAGATATGAGGTCATAGATGGTTCTTACAATTTATCCGTAGGGCCACTTGGCAAAAAGGAGTTTAAGTTGCAGAAAGGAAGCACCATTGTTTGGACTGGAGATCCAACCCAAGCAAATATAGACCTTACTGCGGTATATGAAGTAAATGCTGCACCTATCGATCTTATCGGAGATCCGACCAATGTCCAAGCTAAAACCAAACTACCATTTCAGGTTTATTTGATGATGAAAGGAGAGCTATTGAAGCCCATTATTTCGTTTAGACTGGATTTACCCGAAAATGAACGCAATGCACTCGACGGAACGGTATATGCTAAACTTCAAAATGTAAATAGAAACGAGAACGACCTAAATAAGCAGGTATTTGCATTGTTGGCATTAAATCGCTTTATAGCAGATAATCCATTCCAGAGTTTGGCAGGCGGAGGCGGTGGCGTTTCTACTTTGGCACGCCAAAGTGTGAGTAAGCTGCTAACTGAACAGTTAAATAACTTAGCCTCCGACCTAATTCAAGGAGTTGATTTAAATTTTGGAGTGAATTCATCCGAAGATTACTCGAGCGGCTCAATGCAGCAGAAAACAGATTTAGAAGTTGGCTTATCTAAAAAACTCCTTAATGATAGATTAACCGTAAGTGTAGGAAGTACTTTTAATGTGGAAGGCCCTCAAACGCCTGGACAGAAGTCTACTGACATTGCAGGCAATGTAAATATAGAATACGCTTTATCTGCCGATGGCAAATATAGATTACGTGCATACCGCCGAAATCAAACCGAAACCATTATTGAGGGACAGATTATAGAAACGGGATTAGGATTTACGTTAGTCGTAGATTACAATAAGTTTAAAGAAATTTTTGAAAGCAAGAAAAAAAGAAGAAAAGCATTACGTCAAGAAGCCAAGAATGAGACAACAAATTAGACCGATATATTTTTTACTGGCCTGTTTCGTTTGGGCAGGTTGCAGCACCACAAAACGTGTTCCGATAGGGCAGTATCTCTACACTGGTGCCGAAATAAAGGTTAATCCAGACTCAAGTAAAAAAATTGCCGATCAAAAAGCAGTTAAAAAAGATTTACAGAGCAAAACCAGGCCAATACCTAACAAGTCTATCTTAGGTATAAAGTACAAACTGTTGGTGTATAACATTTATGGGAAACCAGCAAAGGCAAAAGGCTTTAAGCATTGGGTAAGTACTAAATTAGGCGAACCCCCTGTCCTACTAAGCGAAGTAAAACTAAAAACAAATGAAGCAGTTTTATCTAGTTATCTTATAAGTCAAGGTTATTTACAGGGAGTTGTTAACGGAGATACTGTTATAAGTGGAAAAAAGGGAAAAGCAATTTATACGGCAGTAACCGGCGATAGATATAAACTGAATACCATTACTTTTCCCACAGACACTGGTAGCCTGACGAAGATTATTGCGTTGAACAAAAGTAAAACACTATTAAAAACTGGTGATTTTTATGACTTAGACATTTTTAAAAAGGAACGAGAAAGAATTGACAATGATTTAAAAGAACAAGGTTTCTTTTATTTCAGTCCTGATTATCTTATTCTACAAGTAGATAGCACCATAGGAAATAATTTAGCAAACGTAATTGTAGCGGTAAAAAATACAACTCCAGACGTAGGTATAAAACCTTACACCATTAAAGACATTAATATTTACCCGAATTACAGTCTGCGTAAAGACAGTATGCTGCGAAAAATCGCACCTTTAAATTATCACGATTTTAACATCTACGACAATAAGAAAACATTTAAACCTTCCCTATTTGATAGACTCGTATTTTTTAAAAAAGGCGAACTATATAACAGAACCGACCATAGTCAATCCTTAAATCGATTGGTAAATATTGGCGTTTTTCAAGACGTACGAGCAGAATTTTTACCGCTAGACAGTAGCAAAAATGATCAATTAGATTTAAATATTTATTTAACACCATTAAAGAAAAACTCATTAAGTTTTTCGGTGTTGGGAACAAGTAAATCTAATAATTTTGTAGGCTCGGAAGTCAAGGTTACACAAACCACTAGAAACCTATTTCATGCCGGTGAACAGCTGGACGTAAGTGTAAGCGGTGGTTTCGAAACACAAGTTAAGGGTACTGCACAAAAACAAAATTCTTATTCGTTAACAGCAGATGCGAAGTTAACTTTCCCCAGGCTCATTGTTCCATTCTTTAAGTTCGATGCGACCAATGCCTACATTCCAAGAACGATTGCGTCTCTTTCTTTCCAGTCTTTAAATAGAGGGTCTTTATATTCTTTGAGTGCCTTTAAAGGAGAGTTTGGATATAATTTTAAAGAGAACAAATACAAGGAGCATGTTTTCAATCCAATTTCCGTAAGCTATGTAAGGCCAAATATAGATTCTGCGAACAGGGACAGTCTTTTAGCAGCCAATCCTGGTCTAAATTATACACTGCAACGTCAATTTTTAATCGGGAGCAATTACAACTTCACCTTTACCAACCAAATGGAAGACCAAAGGAGAAATAACATGTACTTTTTTGGAAGTTTAGAGACTGCCGGTAACGTTTGGGGATTATTTACGCCGAAAGATGCAACAGGACAGAAAAGCATATTGAATGTTCCACTGGCACAATTCGTAAGGGTAGAGGCAGATTTTAGAGATTATTTTAAGATTAATCGCAATTTAAAGTGGGCAAATAGGCTGGATCTTGGTTACGGATATGCGTATGGAAACAGCACTTCTCTCCCTTTTGTGCGGCAATTTTTTGCCGGTGGAAGTAATGACATCAGGGCTTTTGCTGCCAGAACCCTTGGACCCGGCACATATAAGGATACGGTAACTACCAATACGTTTGCAGATCAAGGTGGAGACATTAAGATTATGTTAAACTCAGAATTAAGGTTTCCAATTGTAAGTGTATTGCAAGGTGCTGCCTTTGTAGATGCAGGTAACATTTGGTTGAGGAAAGAAGATCCACTGAGACCAGGTTCTGGCTTTAATATTAAAAACGTGTTAAGCGAAATGGCAGTAGGCACCGGATTAGGACTTAGAGTAGACGCAAAAATTTTAGTAGTGAGGTTAGATGTTGCTTTCCCGGTTAGAAAGCCGTATCTGCCCGAAGGCAAGCGTTGGGTAATAGACAATATTGCATTTGGTAGTAGCGAATGGCGAAGAGAAAATCTAATTTATAACATCGGAATAGGTTATCCTTTTTAATGTATGAAGTTTTTAAAAAAAATAAAGCACTTTTTTGTAGCGTTATACCACCTCTTTTTGGCGGCAGGTAAAGGCTTTGCAGAAGATAAGGTAATGAAATTGAGTGCCTCATTGGCATACTACACAATTTTTGCACTTACACCTCTAATTATAATCGTCATCTCTGCGGCTAGTTTGTTCTTTGGCAATAAAATAAATCCTGGCACAGAACTGTTTAGTCAGATTAGTGATATGGTTGGCACTGATGCTGCAAACCAGTTAAGAGGATTTGTAGATCACGCAAATTTAACAGGCAAATCTACCATTGGTTTAATTATTGGTGTGGTCACTTTGATTATTGGATCTACAGCGATTTTTATCGAAATTCAAGATAGCATTAACATTATTTGGCAGGTAAGGGCAATTCCAAAAAAAGGATGGCTTAAAATGTTAACCAATCGCTTACTTTCTTTCTCTTTAATTGTTTCTCTCGGGTTTTTACTGCTGGTTTCGCTCGTATTAAATAGCATTGTAGTAAGTTTGGGTTCACACCTCACTACACTGCTGCAACGAACTAGCATTACTCATGTCATTCCTATCGCTACAGAAACCATGGCATTAATAATCTACGTTGTAAATACCGCCCTCACCCTATTGGCGGTAACAGCAGTTTTTACCATTATTTTTAAAGTGCTGCCAGATGTAGACATGAAGTGGAAAACACCAATTATTGGAGCAATTTTTACAGCGTTACTTTTTAGTCTTGGCCAGTACGTTATTGGTCTTTACATCCAAAAGGGAAATCCTGGTAGCGCTTTTGGCGCAGCAAGTTCCATTATCGTAATTCTGGTTTGGATTTATTATACGTCGGTAATATTGTATTTTGGTGCAGAATTTACGCAGGCATACGCAGAAAAGTATGATAAAGGAATTAGGCCTAGTAAATATGCTGTACACACTAAAACTTCCATAATCGAACAAGATGTAAAAGTGCTTCCTAGTCAACATCCGGAAGAAACAAGTGAACAGCCTAATGAGACAAATTAGCTTGGCACTACCTTGTTTTAGATTTTCTGTCGGCCGGGTTTAATACATCAGACATCCAACTTTAGCAAAGTCTCCCGGCGTGTTAGCGATTGCTTGGAAACCCTTTTTGCGAGGAACGAGCAAAAAGATTGGAACGTAAAGCGCGACCCTCTTCAGGGAAACGCCCAGATTATTAAAAAACTCTTTAAGATTTAATTAAGATCGATAATGTTGATGATTATTTGGGCGCTTTTACACGCTGTCCATTGTATCTTTAATTGGCTTTTAGAGGCCAATTAAAGGATGCCATTCCCATAGTTAGCGCACCACTCATTTCGGCTATTTCGGTTAGCGATTGCAGAGGAAATCCTTTTTGTGAGGAACGAACAAAAAGATTGTAACGTAAAGCGCGACCCTCTTCAGGGAAACGCCCAAATTATTAAAAAACTCTTTAAGATTTAATTTAGATCGATAATGTTGAGGATTATTTGGGCGCTTTTACACGCTGTCCATTATATCTCTAATTGGCTTTAAGGGGTCAATTAGAGGATGCCATTCCCATCATCAGCGCACCACTCATTTCGGCTATTTCGCGTATTCTATGATAAAAAGCAAATAATTAAGCGGCAAATTTAAAAGTATCTATAAAAGGATTACCTCTGTTGATTACTGCAAATACTCGGCTAATCATTTTACACCTTACGGCATTAATGACCAACATTTTATTCTTGCCCTCTTCCACTTTTCTTTGGTAATAATCTTTGATCTGTTTATCATGCCTTATTGCCGCCAGTGCCCCTAAAGTAAGTAATGACTTAAGTTTTCTGTTTGCTATCATACTTACCTTACTTCTGCCTTTGATGCTGCTTCCCGAACTGTAACCGAATGGAGCTATTCCTGCATAACACGCCATCTGCCTCCAGTTATCAAAACAGGTGAAGTTTTTGGTGTACATGATCAGATAAAGAGCCGTTTCCCTGCCTATTCCGGGTACGCTACAGACCAGATCAAACTTCTCTTTAAGTTCTCCATGACTGTTTACCAGTTCGGTGATCATCTCATCTATTGCTTTTAAACTTGTTTTCAATTTTTTGATGCTCTGTTGATTTACTACGAGAATATCCTTCAGGAGTTCCTTTGGCATGAAACCTATCTGCTCATCTGTGCTGCTTAAACTCAGGATTGCTTTTTTATGTTTTTGTTTCTCTACCAACAGTAGTTTCAACTTCATCAGAGCCCGTTCTGGCAAGGCGGTAAGGTTCAGCTTATGAGTATGTGTGATAGCGTATAGGGCGATAGTTCTCGAATCCGCCTTGTCGCTCTTTCCCCGGACCAG
>NZ_JBSSEL010000024.1:0-67291 GCF_054061655.1 Pedobacter sp. UYEF25
GCCACAAAAAAGGAGCTGCCCTAAACAGGCTGGCACAAAGCCGCCTTGAAAAATAAAGATAGAAATTATTTGGAATTCATCACAGAATCTTTAATGGGCCTTTAAAAGCCAATTAAAGATACAATGGACAGCGTGTAAAAGCGCCCAAATAATCCTCAACATTATCGATCTAAATTAAATCTTAAAGAGTTTTTTAATAATTTGGGCGTTCCCCTGAAGAGGGTCGCGCTTTACGTTCCAATCTTTTTGCTCGTTCCTCACAAAAAGGATTTCCTCTGCAATCGCTAACCGAAATATCCGAAATGAGTGTTGCGCTAACGATGGGAATGGCATCTTTTAATTGGCAACTTAAAGCCAATTAAAGATATAATCGACAGCGTGTAAAAGCGCCCATATAATCATCCATTACCAACTGTACCTATTCCGTTTTCTATCGCGTTCCGCAAAACAAAATATTATAACTAGCGGGTAAAGCACAAAGCGATTTTCATTCAATTTGTAATTTCAGCCAAATGATCCTTTGCAAATTATGAATTAGGAGCTTAAAAACAATCGTCAAGTTTTCGACTTTCAAAAAAAACTATCAACAAACTGGGAAAATAACTCTTGAGTTTGGAATAGAAATAAGTGAATGCTACCAAACTGTAATTTCTATTGCAAGCACGGTAAATACAACGCTCCAACTTCCAACTTTCCAATTCCTTTATGCAAATTTGCGTCATGGAAATTTTTGATGTGCTTATTATTGGTGCAGGACCAATTGGAATGGCTTGTGCCATCGAAGCTAAAAAAGCAAATCTCAGTTATGTCATTGTAGAAAAAGGCGCTTTAGTTAACAGTCTTTATAACTATCCGGTATTTATGACGTTCTTCTCGACCTCGCAAAAATTAGAAATCGGTGGATTGCCTTTTGTAACCATAAATCCAAAGCCAAACAGAAATGAAGCCGTAGAATATTATCGCCGTGTGGCGGAAAGTTTCGAACTGAACATCCATTTGTTTGAGCGGGTTGAAAATGTGGTGAAAAATGAATCCAATATTTTTGAAGTAGCAACTTCTAAAGGACAGTATGAAGCAAAAAATGTGGTGGTTTCGACGGGGTTTTATGATGTGCCTTTAATGATGAATGTTCCGGGCGAGGATTTGCCGAAAGTTACCCATTATTATAAGGATCCGCACTTGTACGCTTTTCAAAATGTTTTAGTTGTTGGCGCTAACAATTCTGGGGTAGATGCAGCTTTAGAGACTTATCGAAAAGGTGCAAATGTGACTATGCTTATCCGCGGAAGCGAACTTGGTCCGCATGTAAAATATTGGGTTAGGCCAGATGTTCAAAACAGAATTAAGGAAGGTTCTATTAAAGCGTATTTCAATTCAGAACTTATCTCGATAAACGAAAAGGAGGTTGAAATAAAAACACCAGAGGGAAATGTGACGTTGGCAAACGATTTCGTCATAGCGATGACAGGCTACCAGCCAGATTTTAGTATGTTGCGCAAGTTTGGAATAGCGCTTCCCGAAAGTTCTTGTCCAAATTATAATGAAAACACCATGGAAACCAACGTTTCAGGCTTATATTTAGCAGGTGTTGTTTGCGGTGGAATGGATACGCACAAATTATTTATCGAAAATTCTAGAATACACGCCAACATTATTGTACATAATATTTCAGGTAAAAAAGAGACAATTTAGTTAAACTACTTAGGTTGTACAAACCTTCGAGGTTTTCTTACTTAATAAAGGTAAGTTTGCATCGAAAAAATTTTTCGACTTCATGCCGGGAATAGAAGAAATAAAAAGGCCAATTGCTGCCGATATAAAAGCGTTTGAAAAGACCTTTGAAGAATCGATGCACAGCGATGCACCATTATTGGATAGAATTACGCATTACATTGTAAAGCAAAAAGGTAAGCAAATGCGACCTATGTTTGTTTTTTTTGCGGCTAAACTTTGCGGCGGAATTTCTGAATCTACGCATCGAGGCGCAGCATTGGTTGAGCTTCTACATACAGCAACTTTAGTGCACGACGACGTGGTTGACAATTCTTACGAACGCCGCGGATTCTTCTCCATTAACGCTTTATGGAAAAACAAAATTGCTGTTTTGGTTGGCGATTATCTGCTGGCAAAGGGTTTGTTGCTTTCCGTAAACAATTCTGAGCACAGGTTGTTAAAAATTGTTGCCGAAGCCGTAAAACAGATGAGTGAAGGAGAACTGTTGCAAATCGAAAAGGTGCGTAAAATGGACATTTCTGAAGCGCTATATTTCGATGTCATCAGACAAAAAACAGCTTCTTTAATCGCTTCTTGTTGTGCTGCAGGTGCAGCTTCAGCTGCTGCAGATGAAGAAATGATTGAAAGAATGCGGTTGTTCGGTGAATATGTGGGGATCGCTTTTCAAATTAAAGATGATACTTTTGATTTTGGTACAGACAAAGTAGGCAAACCATTAGGTATAGATATCAAAGAAAAAAAAGTGACGCTACCGCTAATTTACGCATTGAACAACAGCCCAAAAGCGGAGCGAAAACACATCATTAATTTGGTTAAAAACCATCAGGACGATCAAAAAAAAATACAAGAGATTATAGATTTTGTGGTAGAGAAGAAAGGATTGGTGTCTGCCAATGAAAAGATGGAGGAATACCAGCAGAAAGCATTTGAAATATTATACCAATTTCCTGCGGGTGATGCAAGAACCGGCTTGGAGCAATTGGTTCTTTATACCACAGAAAGAAAGAAATAAATGAGCAACGAAATACTTTTTAGTCTTGGTTTCCTTCTTTTTATTGTGCTGATTCTTGCGCTAGACTTAGGCCTTTTTAGTAAAAAAGAACATATTGTTAGTTTAAAACAGGCCTCTATCATGAGTTTTATCATGGTGGCTTTGGCTATCGGTTTTTATTTTGTGCTTATTACGGAAGGACAAGAACTGCACGGGATACACAATTTTGCCCAATTAAAAGAGGTCGTTGTTAAGCACCAGCACAATATTGCGCTTGTACCAGATAATTTTGCTCAAAGTGTTGCTATTTACAAGCAAAATCTGGGTTTGGAATTTTTAACGGGTTATGTTATTGAATATGCACTTTCAGTAGATAACATTTTCGTAATTGTATTAATTTTTTCTGCCTTCGCTGTGGAAGAAAAATATTATCATCGTGTTTTGTTTTGGGGTATTTTAGGCGCGATAATTATGCGCTGTATCTTTATTTTTGTCGGGGCAGCGTTGATTACAAAATTTGGTTGGATTTTATATGTTTTCGGGGCATTTTTAGTTTTCACCGGCATTAAAATGTTTTTTAGCTCTGATGACGATGACAAGATAGACACTGAGAATCATCCCGTAGTCAAATGGGCCTCGAAAATTTTTGCCATTCACCCAAAATACGAAGGGAAAAAGTTTTTTGTAAAAATTAATGCAAAAACCATGGTTACACCTTTGTTTTTGGTCTTACTAATTGTAGAATTTACAGATTTATTATTTGCTGTCGATTCAATTCCCGCAATTTTTGCCGTGACTAAAGATCCGTACATTGTATTTTTCTCAAACATTTTTGCCATTTTAGGCCTAAGATCGATGTTTTTTCTGTTAGTAAATGTCATCCATAAGTTCCACTACTTAAAAACTGGCTTGGCATTTTTATTAACGTTTATCGGGCTCAAAATGCTGTTGCATAATTACCTTCATTTTTGGGGATTTACTACCCAACATTCGCTGATTGTTATTCTAGCCATTTTGGTAATAAGTGTAGTAGCTTCTATCGCATTTCCGAAGAAAAAAGTGAGCGATATTAATTTGTGAAAGTATTTAATTTCTTGGCTTATTCTTCTCCTCAATCCATAGCGAAAGATATTTGCTACTTTGTAAGGTATGGTGTCGCAATATTTGACCTAAAAAGTTAGCGTTCCTGTGTTTGGAAAAGTGTAGGCTTAAATCATTTAAACGAGAAATGAATGGTACTATCAAATTATCCGTACAGTATCGTTCATTTATGATTTTTGTACCGTTTTGCTGTGCAATTTTCCACATGCTTTCAACTGTATACAAACTAAACGCCGCCTCGATAAAAGAATCTAAATCATCAACAACGATTCCCGGCCAATTTAAATTTCCAACCATTCCTTCAGCACCAATAGTTGTAGTAACAGAAGGAGTTCCAACTTGCATCGCATCTATAAATTTACCTTTTAAACCTGCTCCAAATTTTGTTGGAGCTAATAAAACTCTGTGTTTTGCAAGCATTTGTTTTGCATCATCGGCTCTACCTTTTACAAAAAATCTTTCCTGGTTATTATTTAATTGTGATACTTTTTGAGACGGATATGCGCCATAAATATTCAAATGTGCGTTGGGAAGTAATTTACTCAGTTTAGGCCAAACCTCGTTTTTCAGCGTTAAGACAGTTTTCCAATTTGGCTCATGTAAAAAATTCCCAATGAACATAAAATCTTTTCGGGTTTCAAAAGAACTCCAATTCTGGACAGTGTCATTCGTAATCTTTTCCTCTAAAAATGGCAGGTAAAATAGTATTGAATGATCAATTTTAAACTGCTGACTTAAAATTTTCATTTCTACGTTAGAAATAATTAAAGATAAATCGCATCGAAGAATGGCAGCAATTTCTCGCTTAGCTTCTTCGGTATATAGGTGTTCAAACGAAAAATCTATTTTTTGTCGGTATGATTCTTCCCTAGCTTTTCTGAGAAAATGCAAGTCTTCTGTGTCTAAAATCCGTAATGCATCCGGACACTCTTGCTGCACACGCCAACTGTATTGTTCTTCAATCATAAACCGATCAAACATTACGACAGTCGGATTAAGGGCAGTTATAAATCTATTAAAACTTTCATCGTTTAGTTTAATATGTTCCTCTTTTACCGTTTCCGGAAATATAAAACTGTAGTCGCTTTTCGCTGCCGCGGATGCAAATGTTATTTCATAACCATTAGACATAAATAAGTTCACCAGTTGAATCATTCTCGTTCCTGAGGCAGAAGAGGTTGGTTCGGGCCATACGAGGCCAATAATTAGTAGCCGTTTTGAATGCATGAAGTAATCTTTTATCCAAAAGTACCCCTTTTCACAGCTTCGCACACAATTTGATGTTTAAATTTTTATTTTTGCTAACCCTAAACCCTAAAAAATGCTAGGATTAAAATTAGCTACAGACCCGCGTTGGGCACATATTGCAGAATCTAATCTAGAAGAAATTCTATCAGATCACGCTTGGTGCGAACAAAAGGCGGCTTCGAATGCAATTACGCTTATAACACAAAATTCGGAACATCAGGATTTGGTAGATGAACTCACGGCCATTGCTATCGAAGAAATGCAGCATTTTCAGATGGTAATTGAAATAATAAAGGAACGTGGATACACTTTAAGCCGTGAAAGAAAAGATGATTATGTAGGCAGATTGGTGAAGTTTAGCAAAAAAGATGGCAGTAGAAATATGGCTTTCATTGATCGATTGCTCTTTGCAGCGATGATTGAAGCAAGAAGCTGTGAACGTTTCCGGGTCTTATCGTTAAACATTAGAGACGAAAAACTATCGAAATTTTATCACGAGTTAATGGTTTCTGAAGCCGGGCATTATACAACTTTCTTAAATTTTGCGCGTAAGTATTCTCTGGATGTAGATGTAGAAAAACGTTGGGCAGAATGGTTAGATTTTGAGGGAGAACTCATCCAAAGTTTCGGGAAAAGGGAAGCAATACACGGATAGCCGTATATCGCCTTTAAGATTTAGGAATCAACTCTTTCTTGTGTATATTCCATAACCAAATTACAATATCTTGGTAGCTGTCTGTTCCTTTAACCTGGTTGTTTATTTTTAAAAAACCATCGAAGGCAGCATCCAAATAGCCAAACATGGCACCGTTGTATTTCGCCCAAAATTCTTTTTCGGTTTTAAAATCAGCCAAAACTGCTGGAGAAAGTTTGTCGTGGAGGAGTTTATAGTCTTCTGGTGATTTCATAGCAATTTCTATCAATACGTAGCGCAGCATTTCGTAGTTCGCCGAATATTTATAGTGCGTATCTTTACTATTTATTGCCGAGAGGTAACCGAGCAGATTGGCCTCGTCTTCGTAAGCGATACCCAATTGGTGCGCAATTTCATGACAAGAAACATAGGGTTTTGCAAACTCCGGTAAGTTAAAATTTAGGTTAGCTTCGCCTGTTAAAGGCGCATAATAGCCTTCTATACCAGATTTACTCACCGCCCATGGAAGCAGTACTTTCTTTAAGCAAGGTTGAGGGTAGTAAAAAGCCTTATTTTTCGTCGACATGAATTGATATGCTGCGGCAGATTTCTTTGCTAATTCGTCGATTGACAACGGAGTACCTTTTTTTGAAGAATCTAGTGCAGCTTTTTGCAGATTGCTTTGCTGTACAAAATAATTGCCCAAAAGCACAAGCTCCTTAATGTTGTATTTATCATCGCCAATGCCCAACGTTTTGCTAATGCTTATCCTACTATAATTTAGGCCCCAAACCAGTTTAAAGACAATATAAAGGGCTAATGCAAAATTTAGAATTTTGATTGGAATGTTTACCCGATCTACTCTTCTAATTGATTTTCGCTTCGCTTTTAGAAAAAATCTACTAACTTGATAAAGCACAAAAAATATTAGGAATGCATAAACTAGGTCGCCAATGGCAAAAGGAAAAATGGAGGAGACAAATCTTAATACAGAAGATATATAGAGATAAGCTCCGGTAGAATAGTATTTTTCAACTAAAGCAGGAAAATTCCCCAAGACATAAATGAGTGCGGAAAGACCAAAAAGAATGGCGAATTTTTTGAATGTGGGATTAGTACGCACTATTTGTAAAGGCCTTTAAAAGAATAGCTGTGTGGCAATTCGCCAACTAATCTATAAACAATTGGATGCTCTTTATTTATTGTTGCAGGCGATTTTAAAGATAGTTCGTGTGCCAATTGTTCGGGTTTGCCACTACCAAGATGTGGACTTTTTTGTACGACTAAAATTAACTGCTTGATCTTATTTTGAATTAAAATATTCTCAGATGACCTCCAACGGTCGAAATCCTTCGTGGCTTTTTTATGTAATTCAACTTCCATTATTATCTTTTTACTACAAAATTATATGCAAATTAATATTATGCAACTAGTCAAATGTTTATTTACACATATTTTCTACATCGATCTACAGTCTAGGTTTTTCAGATTTTCGTTCCGCCACTCCCTCTAAAATTTCTTTCACAATTGCTGGATTGTGGAGGCTTTTCTTTGTAGTGAAGCTATTTTTCATAACGTTAACAAAACCCATTAAAGTGGTTAATTAATCTTTGTTTTTTTGGATGGGCGATTAAGGTTTTATATAATCTTAATTTTTATCAGAACAAATATAAAAAATCTACCTCTCAAATGCCAACCGTTTCCCAATCTCGTTCGTCACAAATTTTCCATTTTGATAGGCTAAATT
The DNA here is from genome assembly GCF_054061655.1 of Pedobacter sp. UYEF25. Lineage (NCBI taxonomy): Bacteria > Pseudomonadati > Bacteroidota > Sphingobacteriia > Sphingobacteriales > Sphingobacteriaceae > Pedobacter > Pedobacter sp. UYEF25. Next base: position 7,456 of record NZ_JBSSEL010000024.1, read on the forward strand.
GCCCGATACAAAAGTGTGTGTAATGCTCGCTTTAAATGTATTTCCCTCAAAAGGGCTCCAGCCGCATTTGTAAAACGTATTAAGCTTAGTTACCCTCCAAGGGTCGTTTAAATTTACCAATACTAGGTCTGCCCAGTAACCTTCGCGGATGTAACCACGTTTTTCTACATCGAAACATTTAGCCACACTATGAGCCGTTTTTTCAACAATTTTCTCCAAGGTGATTTTCCCTTCCAAATGCATCTCTAACAATGCTGGCAAAGCATGTTGCACCAATGGTCCTCCAGAAGGTGCATTAGTGTAAGATTGGCTTTTTTCTTCGAAAGTGTGTGGCGCGTGGTCGGTGGCAATTACGTCAATACGGTTTTCTAATACCGCTTTTAAAATGGCCTGTTGATCTACAACGGTTTTTATAGCAGGATTCCATTTTATTAAATTGCCTTTTTCAGCATAATCTGCATCATTAAACCAAAGATGATGAATGCATGCTTCGGCGGTAATTCTTTTCTCTGTTAGAGGAATAGAGTTATCGAATAAAGAAATTTCTTTTGCAGTGGAAATATGTAAGATGTGCAATCGAGTATTGTATCGTTTTGCGAGTTCTACCGCCAACGAAGAAGATTTATAACAGGCTTCTGCGGTTCTAATCAACGGGTGCATTTGAATGGTTAGGTCATCGCCATACTTGGCTTTAAACGCTGCCATATTTTTCCTTATTGTTTGTTCATCTTCGCAATGTGTAGCCACCAAAAGGGGCGCTTTACTAAAAATTTTTTCTAACGTATTCTCGTTATCTACCAACATGTTACCTGTAGACGAACCCATGAAAACTTTTAAACCGCACACGTTTTTTACATCAGTTTTTAACACTTCTTCGATGTTATCGTTGCTGGCGCCCATGTAAAAGGAATAATTTGCCAAAGAAGTCTGCCCAGCGATTTCATACTTATCGTTTAGCAACTCCTGAGTCAGTGCATTTGGGACTGTGTTGGGCATTTCCATAAAAGATGTAATTCCGCCAGCGACCGCAGCCATACTTTCGGTAAAAATATCTCCTTTATGAGTCAATCCCGGTTCGCGAAAATGGACTTGGTCATCTATCATTCCAGGCAGTAAGAACTGCCCTTCGCCATTAATTTCTATGGCATTCTTCGAAGAAAGATTTTGACCGATTTTTTCAATGAAACCATCCTTGACCAACACGTCGGTCACTAATTTTTCTCCTTCGTTTACAACTGTGGCGGCTTTTATAAGGTAAATGCTCATGGGTGTAAAGTTAGGGAAATACATTAGATTTGTGCGTTGAGGCAGCAGATTTGAGACTAAGTTCAATAACTTTCAATTTGTGTAAGCATTATTTCTTAACTCAGGTGCTTACGATTACTTTCGCTTCCTCTTTCCTGCTTCCTCTAAAATTTAATATCTAATTTCCAAGGTTTCGTTTTTTTTTACGTGCCAGCGCTACCAGTTGCCTAAATACGAACATCTAACTACTAAATTTTTTTTACCCTATCTTTGCAGATATGGCAAAATCGTTCAAGGAATTTAAGTTAAATAGGCAAATTTTAAATGCAATTGCCGATGCGGGATTTACCGAAGCAACACCGATACAAGAAAAAGCCATTGGCCCAGTATTATCAGGCCAAGATTTATTTGGCATTGCCGAAACAGGAACGGGTAAAACTGCGGCCTTTGTATTGCCGATTTTAATGCAGCTAAAATATGCCCAAGGGAATAGTCCACGGGCACTTATTTTATCGCCAACTAGAGAATTGGCGATGCAAATTGCAGAACAAGTAAAGCTTTTCTCCACTTACACCGATTTGCGCTCTTTGGTTGTTTTTGGCGGCTTAGGTCCAAAAACACAGAAAGAACAGATTGCAAAAGGGATAGATATTTTGATTGCCACACCAGGCCGCTTTTTAGATCTTTATTTAACCGGCGACATTAATACGCAAAGCATCAAGTTTTTGGTTTTAGATGAGGCAGACAAAATGATGGATATGGGCTTTATTGGTTCTATCCATCGTGTGCTAGAAATTGTTCCCCGAAAGCGCCAAAACCTATTGTTTTCGGCAACTATGGGCGCTTTGGTTCAGAAAATAGCTGGAGATTTTTTAAAAAACCCTGTGGTTATAGAAACTTCAGAACAGGCTACACCCGCTGCTAATGTTACACAGACACTTTATTACGTGCCCAATTTTAAGACAAAACTGAATTTGTTGCAACATCTATTAAAAGATGATGAAGCTTTTAGCAGATTGATAATATTTTGTAAAACGAAAGTGGTGGCAGACAATATTTTTAACTTTATGCAACGAAAATATGGCATCCAAAATGTTCGGGTTATTCATGCAAACAAGGGGCAAAATACACGCATAAATTCCATAAATAGTTTTAAGGAAGGAAATGTTAGGGTTTTGGTTGCGACCGATGTCGCCAGCAGGGGAATAGATGTGAGCGATGTGAGCCATGTTATAAATTTCGATGTGCCCATCATAATTGAAGATTATGTGCACAGAATTGGTCGTACGGGTAGGGCTTTTGCCAAAGGCGACGCCATTACCTTTGCTAACGAAGCAGAAAAATATTATATCCGCAAAATAGAAAAATTGATTAGACAATTTATTCCTGTTACTGAAATTCCTGAAGTAGTATTTATGGAGGAAACTGCTTATGAAGAACGTCAGCAAATTGCCAAAGAAGTAGATCTGCAAAAGCGCAAAGACGATCCAGATTTTCAAGGCGCGTTCCATGAGAAGAAAAACGCCGCTACCATAGAGAAGAGGGATAGGGAAAAGGCAAAGGCGAAGGCAGGAAAGGAGCTAAAAAGTTTTAAAAAAGGCAAACGTTTTGATAAAAAGAAGTAAATGAAACTCAGGGTTACACCTTTAAACGTTGTTGGAGCCATAAGCTTGGCATATGCAGCTTATCGCATTGTAAATCCGGCAAAAAATACTTCATTACAAGTCAACACAAACGGAATTTTATTACTTGTACTCTGTTGTTTGGCAGTGGTTACATTTATTACCGACCTAATTTTTAGATTTACGTTAAAAGATTTAAAGCGGGTTTGGATTGTCGAAACGATCTTTATAGCGCTTGCCATAGTTTTGATGCTTATTTTACAAAAATTAGTTTAAGACATTACGGTTTTGGAAGCAAAATGAACATCTTTGCATCCTTAAATTTTTTAAAAATAGAGGTTCTGTCCTTCTAAATAGATGTACCATGAGAAAAGCTGAGATTAAAATTACGGTAGAATTAGACGATACCAATATGCCCGAAAATATTGTTTGGGAAAGTACTGATGCAGAAACAACAGATAAAGTGCCCGTAAAATCTATGATCTTAGCCCTATGGGATCATAATTACAAAAATTCTATGAGAATAGATCTATGGACCAAAGACATGCCTGTTGATGAAATGAAACGATTTTTTTATGAGACGTTGCAAACCATGGGAGACAGTTTCTTAAAGGCGACGGGTGAAACTTTAATCGTTGAAGACCTGCGCGATTATTGCGCACACTTTGCCGATAAGATGCAGATTGACGTAAAAAAATAAATCAATTAAGAGTAGAGTTACTCATAAAACGGAGAAAATGATCAACAAATTTATGGCCTGGCTTGGTATCCTGCTTTGTTTTATTGCAGGTTTTTGTCCAGTTTTAAAAGTACCCATTAAGGGGAATTGGAATCTTTACCAATCTGATAGTAGGCTATTCTTTATCACTTATTTTTTGTTGGCCATTACAGCTTTTTTTCTTTTTTTAAACAAGAGAGGAGCTTTTAGGTTTTTAGGCATTACTTTGTTGGTATGGTATGTAATAAGTTTGTTTGCTGTTTGGTTTACGGCAGGAAATTATACCTCGCATAAGTTTGTAGATAGGTTGCTCTTCAAAACCATTCATTTTCAGTGGGGATGGATAGTGGTACTTGTTGGCATTGCACTTATCGTGTTTAGTGTAGGTAAGAAAAAAATTACGGAAACCTCGTTTAATGAGAATGGAGGGGTTAGAAATCCGGTTCTTTAACCGTTTTTAAAATATTAGTTCAGACTGTCCAATTTGCGCGATATTGATTTCGTGTTGCAGCAACCATTGTTTTCGCCATAAACCGCCGGCGTAGCCTATCAGTTTACCGTTTCTGCCAATTACCCTATGACAAGGGATAATGATTGCAAGCTTATTTTTTCCGTTTGCTGCGGCAATAGCTCTAATCGCTAAAGGTTTATGGCTTGCAAATTTTGCATAGCTTTTGGTTTGACCAAAAGGAATGTCTAACAGTTTTTGCCAAACTTCTTGCTGAAAGTCAGTACCACTCTGTTTTATCGGGAAAGAAAATGAAGTATGCGTGCCTGCAAAATATGCTTCCAACTCTTTTGCTGCAATTGCCGTTAGTTTGTTGGGGCACACCGGTTTACTGTCGAGATTTTCAGAGCGGTCGGGAATTTTATTTTCTAAATGATCCTTAAAACAAACTTCACATACAAATTCGTCATTAGCCACAATGGTTAACCTACCGATGGGTGTTTCTATAAAAGAGGTAAATGTATCTGACATTATAAAAACAAAATTACAACAATCCAACAATTACAACAATCAAAATTTGCCAATAAAAGTATCTTTGTGGCATGCAACTGGTCCAGGAGGTCAAATACCTCATCCAAAAAGATTTGCTATTAGAATGGCGCTCAAAATATACCATTAATGGTATATTGTTATACGTTGTTTCCACTATTTTTACTTGCTATTTGTCGTTCGTTAGTCTCTCAGATCCACTTGCTTGGAATGCACTATTTTGGGTGATTATGCTTTTTGCTTCTATTAATGGCGTTTCAAAAAGTTTTTTACAAGAAACCAAAGGGCAACAGTTATATAGCTATGTATTGGCTAGTCCAGCTGCAATTTTAATTTCAAAAACAATTTATAATATTTTGTTGATGCTGGCTTTAACAACCATTGCACTCGCTTTTTATAGCCTAGTTTTTAATAATTTTACGCCGCCAGATGTTTTGTTATATTATATTGCGGTGGTATTCGGAAGCCTCAGCTTTTCTACCGTTTTTACTATGGTTTCTGCCATTGCGAGTAAGGCTGGGAATGGTGGCATGTTAATGGCTATTTTAAGTTTCCCGATTATAATTCCGGTACTTATTTTACTAATAAGGTTGGCCAAAAATGCGGTAGATGGGTTGCCATGGGAAAATAGTTATGATGAAATGGGTATGCTCGCCATAGTAAATGTGCTAACGGTGGCAACCTCGTTGTTGTTATTTCCATACCTTTGGAGAGATTAACAGGTTTAAATTTTAAAAGTTTCCATATGAATTGAAGCTGGAAATAATAGGTTTTAATAAATTTTATAAGATTGATATGTATAAAAATTGGTGGAAAATTATAGCTGCAATATTGGTGTTGTATTCCACCACTGCCGGTTTTTTGATGCCTGTACCTCGATTGGCCATTCTTAACGAAACGATCCGGAATCTATATTTTCATGTACCCATGTGGTTTTCAATGGTGGTTTTATTTTCTATTTCTGTTTTTTACAGTATAAAAAGTCTAAGTACTCAGCGCGAAGATTATGATTTGAAAGCTGCGGAAAGTGTAAACGCAGGAATTATGTTTGGAGTGCTTGGGATAGTTACGGGAGCCATCTGGGCAAAATTCACTTGGGGACAGTTTTGGAGTTTCGATCCGAAGCAAAATTTTGCGGCGATTTCCTTGCTGCTTTATTTCGCCTATTTAATTCTTCGCAATGCGATAGATGAAGAGCAAAAACGCGCCAAGATTTCTGCAATTTATAACATCTTTGCTTTTCCAATGATGATTGTGTTGCTTTTTGTGCTGCCGCGATTGCAAGATTCCCTTCATCCCGGCAACGGAGGAAACCCTGGTTTTAACAGTTACGATTTAGACAGTAGGATGCGTATGGTTTTCTATCCTGCTTGTGCAGGTTGGATTCTGATCGGGTATTGGGTATACACCCTTCGTTATAGATTACGTTCCATCGAACATAAATTACAGAATAACTAACATGAAAAAGATCTTATTTTCCTTGGTATTAATGTTTGCCTCAGTACAATTGTTTGCGCAAGACAATGGCATAGAAATGGCGGATAAGCTTCGCGAGAACGGCAAAATTTACGTTATTGTCATCTGCGTTGGTATAATTTTGATTGGTTTGCTACTTTATCTTTTTTCTTTAGATAGAAGATTAAAAAAAATCGAAAAAGAAAAATTTGGTTAAAAATAGGTTAAGGTCTTTTAAATACATATTTAGTATGAAATTCTCGTAGTGTTAAGGATACACTAAGTAATTTTACGTTTGGATATATTCCTTTTTTTTAGGCAATTTTGCTTTCAGACTATTATTATTTAGAAAAACAACAGCCATGGCTACAACACCTAATGAGAACAATTTCTTCGCCGATGTTTGCAAAAATTTCGACGAAGCGGCGCGCTTTACAAGCCACCCAGAAGGTTTATTAAACCAGATTAAAGCCTGCAATAGTGTTTACAGATTTCAGTTTCCCGTTCGCCGAGGAAACGGTTTAGAGGTTATAGATGCCTGGCGGGTAGAACACTCTCATCACATGAGTCCAACCAAAGGCGGTATTCGTTACAGCGAAATGGTAAACGAAGATGAGGTGATGGCTTTAGCAGCATTGATGACTTTCAAATGTGCTATCGTAAATGTTCCTTTCGGAGGCGCAAAGGGTGGTATAAAGATTAACACCAAGCAATACAGCGTCGCTGAGTTGGAAACCATTACTCGTCGCTATACAGTAGAATTGATAAAGAAAAACTTTATTGGCCCTGGGATTGATGTACCCGCACCAGATTATGGATCCGGTGAAAGGGAGATGAGCTGGATTGCAGATACTTACATGACTATGAATCCCGGCCAATTAGACGCCTTGGGTTGCGTTACAGGTAAGCCGATTTCTTTACACGGCATTCGGGGTAGAAAAGAAGCTACCGGTAGGGGCGTGGCGTACGCTGTTAGGGAATGTGTAACGGTTGCCGAAGACATGAAAAAAGTTGGACTTACTGCAGGTTTGGAAGGCAAGCGTGTAATTGTACAGGGATTGGGTAACGTAGGCTACCATTCTGCTAAATATTTGGTAGAGTTTGGCGCAATATTGGTTGGCATCTGCGAGTTTGAGGGAGCTATTTATGATGCAGATGGCTTAAATGTAGATGAAGTTTTCGCGCATAGAAAAAACTCTGGTTCCATTGCAGATTTCCCTGGTGCGAAAACATTTAAGAATTCGATGGAAGGATTAGAGCAAGATTGTGATATTTTAGTGCCCGCTGCATTAGAAAATCAAATTACCGCTGAAAATATCCGCAACATAAAAGCTAAAATTATTGCCGAAGGAGCGAATGGCCCATGTTCGCCAGAAGCCGAAGCTATTTTTACCGAGATGGGCGGGATGATTATTCCAGATATGTATTGCAACGCTGGTGGTGTTACCGTATCCTATTTCGAGTGGCTTAAAAATTTATCTCACGTTGCCTTTGGTAGAATGGAAAACCGATATGCAGCTAATTCTAATGCCAATTTAATAAATACCTTGGAAAACTTAACAGGGAAAACCATCTTGCCAGAACATAGAATGATGATTGTGAAAGGTGCCTCCGAAATGGAGCTCGTAAATTCTGGGTTGGAGGATACCATGATCCATTCTTACCACGAAATTCGGGAAACAATGGTACATACCCCTGCCATAGAAACCCTAAGAAAAGCAGCTTTTGTAAATTCTATAGATAAAATTGCAGTTTCTTATATGACGCTGGGCGTATGGCCTTAACAAATATAAAAGCGTTCAAATCATTTATTTAAATTAAGATTTTTAAGATTTTGATGCAATTTAAATGATTTGGGCGTTCCCCTGAAGAGGGTCGCGCTTTACGTTACAATCTTTTTGTTCGTTCCTCACAAAAAGGATTTCCTCTGCAATCTCTAACCGCAAAATCTGCTATGCTCTTAAGCGCTAACGATGGGAATGACATCCTTTAATTGGCCCCTTAAAGCCAATTAAAGATACAATGGACAGCGTGTAAAAGCGCCCAAATAATTAATATTCTTGATCTTAAATAAATTTGAACATTTTTTAGATCATCTGGGCGTTCCCCTGAAGAGGGTCGCGCTTTACGTTCCAATCTTTTTGCTCGTTCCTCACAAAAAGGATTTCCTCTGCAATCTCTAACCGCAAAATCTGCTATGCTCTTAAGCGCTAACGATGGGAATGACATCCTTTAATTGGCCCCTTAAAGCCAATTAAAGATACAATGGACAGCGTGTAAAAGCGCCCAAATAATTAATATTCTTGGGCTTAAATAAATCTAAACATTTTTTAGATCATTTGGGCGTTTCCCTGAAGAGGGTCGCTCTTTACGTTCCAATCTTTTTGCTCGTTCCTCGCAAAAAGGATTTCGTCTGCAATCGCTAACCGCGAAATAGCCGAACTGAGAGGTGCGCTAACGATGAGAATGGCATCCTCCTAATTGGCCTTTAAAAGCCAATTAAAGATACAATGGACAGCGTGTAAAAGCGCCCAAATAATGATCAAACTGTTTGAAAAACTAAAATGTTTTAGGGTTTTTGGGCGTTCCCCTGAAGAGGGTCGCGCTTTACGTTCCAATCTTTTTGTTCGTTCCTAAAAAAAGGGATTCCACTCCAATCGCTAACCGAAAATTGCGTCACGTTAGGGCGTGTTAAAGCACCCAAACATTAGATAATTATTTTAATTTCGATCAAATCTACAGCTTCATTAAGCGATTAGAGGTTAAGCCTAATTGAATAAGGCGCTTTCTATCGGCTACTATTTTGATTTTTCCGATAATATCATACACTGGAAAACAGAGTAAAATTGGATTTTTTTGAGCAGTGTTCTTATCAACAGTCCATTATAGCGATCTACAGAGCGCTAAAACGGCATGAAAATCTCAGTAAAAATCAAAATATCATAGCAGTGTTTTTGACAAATCAAACAATTGTCAAGTTAAAGACAAGAATAGATTAAGTTGGTCGATGCTTTGGCTTATTTTCTATCTTTGTATCAGCTTTAAACACTTAGGTTATGAAAAAAAGTGCCATTGTTGGGTTGTTAACTATTGCGATATCTATCTGCATTTTATTTAGCTTGAATGCCAACACCGATTCTTATTCTAATTTTTCTCAGGCTAGTTTGTCTAACAAAGAGGAGCATGTAATGGGTTATTGGGACAAGTCTAAACCAACAGAGTATGACGCTGCCAAAGATGCTAATCGTTTTGCTTTTCATATGAAAGACGACAAAGGCACAATAAGGGAAGTGGTTTATAACGGTACAAAACCGCAGGATTTTGAGCGTTCTGAAAAACTAGTTTTAATTGGTAAAATGGATAAAAACACCTTTTACGCATCAAAGATTCTAATGAAATGTCCTTCAAAATATAACGATAACCTTGTTGAGGTAAATAGCCAAGGCAAAGTAGAAAAATACAATTAATTTTAATGAACAATCAATTTATAGGCGAAAACCTGTTACCGGGTCAAATCGGTCAGTTTTTTATTGTGTTGGCATTTTGTGCATCCTTATTATCAACAGTTTCTTATTTCTTTTCGTGTAGGGCTCAAAACATTGAGGACAAGTCTTGGAGAAACTTAGGGCGAATTGGTTTTCTGGTCAATTGGTTAAGCGTTATTTCTATTGGGGTAATTTTATTTTACCTCATTTTAGGGCATTATTACGAATATTATTATGTTTATAACCACTCGTCTAAACAGTTACCTGTATACTATATTGTTTCTGCTTTTTGGGAAGGGCAAGAAGGTAGTTTTTGGCTTTGGGCTTTTTGGCAGTCGCTTTTAGGTGGTTTGCTAATTTGGAAGGCCAAAACCTGGGAGCGTCCGGTAATGACTGTTGTAGCATTTTCGCAAGTATTTTTAACCTCCATGCTATTGGGTGTTGAAATTTTTGGAGAGCGCATTGGAAGCTCACCGTTTATTTTGTTGAGAGATGCGGTAGACTTAAAGTCGTTTGCCCCTGTGGTTTTCGCCAATCCAGAGAATTTTAAAAATTATCTAAAATTCATCGTAGATGGTAAAGGGCTTAACCCTTTGTTACAAAACTATTGGATGGTAATTCATCCGCCAACTTTATTTTTGGGTTTTGCAAGTATGGTTGTTCCTTTTGCCTACGGTATCGCTGCGTTATGGCAAAAGCGTTACAGCGAATGGGTAAAGCCTGCGCTTCCGTGGACCCTTTTTGCGGTTATGGTACTTGGTACAGGAATCATAATGGGATCTTTTTGGGCCTATGAAGCATTAAATTTTGGGGGTTTTTGGGCTTGGGATCCGGTAGAAAATGCGTCTTTAATTCCATGGTTAACCTTGGTTGCCGGATTGCACGTAATGATTGCTTTTAAAAACACTGGCCACTCTTACTTTACAGCAATAGCTTTAGTATTTTTAAGTTTCTTGCTCGTGCTATATGCATCTTTTTTAACGCGAAGTGGTATCCTTGGAGACACGTCTGTACACGCTTTTACAGATATGGGAATGTTTGGGCACCTTATTTCATACAATGTAGTTTTCGCCATTTTGGCTATTGGCCTACTTATTCTCCGTTGGAAAGAATTGCCAATTACCACTAAAGATGAGGAAACGTATTCTCGAGAGTTTTGGATGTTTATCGGCGCATTGGTGGTAACTATCGCATGTATTCAAGTTATTTTTTCTACTTCAGTACCGGTATTTAACAAGGCCTTTGGAACCAATTTTTCTCCACCAATAGATGCGGTAAAGTATTACAACCAATGGCAAGCACCTTTTGTAGTATTGATCACATTAATCTCTGGTTTTTCACAATACTTGAAGTACAAACGCACTAATCCAAGACGGTTTTACAGCAGTATTATTTCTGCAATTGTTATTTCCATGGTCTTAACGGCAGTTTTGGCGTATGTAGCGAATATCTACACCAATACCATGTTCATTCTTATTACTTTTAGCTGTCTGTTTGCGGTGCTTTCTAACACCACTATTTTATACCAGGCATTTGGTGGAAAGTTTAAATTGGCAGGTTCTGCAGTTGCCCACATTGGATTTGCATTTTTGGTGTTGGGCGCATTAATTTCTGCAGCTACTAATAAGCCAATATCAATTAATGCAAATAATTTTATTCCGGTTAAGGATTTCGAAAAGGCAGAAAAACCGGGTGAGAACATTATGTTGTACAAAAACGAGCCTAAGAAAATGGGAAAGTACACGGTTACTTATGTAACCGATACAACCATTTTGCCCAATACCATTTACACGTTGAATTTCAAAACCACAGATTCAAAAACGGGGAAGGTAAAAGAGGATTTTGATTTGCACCCACACGTGCAGGACAATGCGAAGATGGGTTTGATTGCTTCACCAGATACAAAGCATTATTTAACCTACGATGTGTATACGCACATTACTAGTGCTGCAATTAAGGAAAGCAATCATCAGGAACACGAAGGGCATTCTGACGATGAAAACTACAAGGCGCCAAGAATTGTGAAAGTTGCTGTCGGCGATACCATTCATACTTCTAGCGGTGTAGTAACGGTACAACAGTTTAATAAAAATCCTACTGCTAAAGACTTGGTCCTAAGTAAAGGCGATTTTGCCATAGGGTTGCCTTTAGAGATAAAGTCCGGTGGAAAAACCTATCAAACAGAACCTATTTTTATGATTAAAGGGAATAATACGTTCGACTTTGCTCGAAAAGTGGATGCCCTAGATTTAAAGTTTCGTTTTAGCAACGTACTTCCTAATGAGAAGAAAGTTGAATTACAGATATTCGAAAAACCACAGCAGGCAAAAGACTGGATTGTTTTTAAAGCCATTGAATTTCCTTTCATTAATATGTATTGGGCTGGAACCATTATTATGGTTATCGGTTTTCTAATGTCAATTATTAGACGACGAAAAGAGGCACTTATTAGCTAGAATTATAAACAAACCTATTGTAGTAAATACACCAGTCATGAGCATTGTTATTCTGGGTTCTGGAAATGTGGCGACTCAGCTTGCATTGTCGCTAAGGAGTCACGGGGAAGACATTGTTCAGGTATACAGCCCGAAGCTAGAAAATGCAGAGAAGCTAGCCATTCAGGTTAATGCGCAAGCTATTACACGTTTAATTAATCTCGAGGCTTCCGCAGATCTATATTTAGTTGCCGTTAAAGACGATTCTATTTTCGAAGTTGTACAGCAATTAAAAGGATTAAAGGGAATTGTTGCACATACTTCTGGTTCTACGACGATAGACATTTTTTCCAACGAGATTGAAAATTTCGGTGTTTTTTATCCACTTCAAACTTTTTCTAAAGGCAGACAGCTTGCATTTGATAACATACCAATCTGTATAGAGGCAAATAATGCCTTCAGTTTGCAAACACTACAAGCTTTAGCTGCTCAACTTAGTAATAGTGTTCTTCAAATCAGCAGCGAAAAGCGAAAAGCTTTACACATTGCCGCGGTGTTTGCGTGTAATTTTAGCAATCATCTCTTCACACTTGCAGCAGATATTTTAGAAGAAAGAGGATTGTCATTCAATTTATTAAATTCGTTAATTACTGAAACAGCCGCTAAAGTTATGGACAGTGCACCTGCCGCCATGCAGACTGGACCAGCATCAAGACATGATGAAAAAACAATTGCAAGTCATTTGGCATGGTTGGCTGACTCGCCGAATCTCCAAAAAGTATATGAATCTATGAGTGAAAGCATAAAAGCGAAGTATAAATAATATTTATCGCCTTTTGCTTTGTACTTTTGGCCCTACAAATATGAGTATTTTTAAGATAAGAGTAAATTTTGAAGAAGCGGGACACGAGACAGTAGAGTTACCCATTGCACCTGGCGAATCTGTGCTAGATGTTTGCCTTGATAATGGCATCGAATTGCAACACAATTGTGGCGGAGTTTGCGGTTGTAGTACGTGCCATGTCTATTTAATTAATGGAATGGACAATGTTGAGGAAATTTCTGACAAGGAAGAAGATTTTATAGACCGTGCTGTTCGACCAAAAATTAGTTCTAGGTTGGGTTGCCAAGCCATCGTAATTAGTGGCGATATCGAGGTCACTATTCCAGATCAATCTGATTTTATGGGACATTAATTTCCTAAATTTTGAATAATAGAAATTTGATTTAAATTTCAGGGGTACACTTCAATAGGTAGCTATGAAGTTTCGACGTAATCAAAAAAACACATGAACAACGATAAATTTGCTTTACCTATTTACTGGAACGATTACGAAGACATCGGCCTATCGCTATACGAAAAATTTGGTGACGATTTTCCGGAGGCGAAAATTTATCGAGTGAGGTTTACTGAACTTCTTGACTGGGTATTAACGCTTCCCAATTTTAAAGGAACTCGAGAGCAAAGTAATGAAGGACACTTGGAGCAGATCCAGTCTGCCTGGTGCTACGAGTGGAGGGATAACCAATAACTAACGGTTTGAACGGCCTGAATATTCAGCCGCTTAAATTATAAATAAGGCTATAGAATGATTGATCAAAACTCGAAAATTCATACGAATGATCCGGGCGGAAGGTTGCTTGAGAAATTAAAAGACATTACAACGTTTATTTTTGATGTTGATGGCGTGCTTACCAATGGCTCTGTAATAACAATAGAGAACGGAGAATCACTTAGAACGTTTAATATAAAAGATGGTTATGCACTTCAATTGGCCGTTAAGCGCGGTTATCATGTGTGTATTATATCTGGAGGAGATGGGGCTGCGATGAGAAAAAGATTTGAAAATCTTGGAATTCAGGATATTTTTTTAGCAGCTGGAAGCAAGGTGGATATTTTTAAAAAGTATTTAGCGGAGAAAGACATTCAGGCTGCGCAAGTGTTGTATATGGGCGATGATATTCCGGATCTAGATGTGATGAAACTTGTTGGCTTACCTTGTTGTCCGGCCGATGCCATTCCCGAAATCAAGGCAGTTTCGATTTTTGTATCTCCACATAGTGGAGGGAAAGCAGCGGTTAGAGATGTTGTGGAAAAAGTAATGAAAATTCAACACAATTGGTACGATGAGCAGGCAAATGCTTCCGACTCTGGAAAATAATGTCAAATTAGTTCACTTTTTTTAGAGAACTAACCTGGAAATTTTGAGGTTTTTTAGAAAAGAAAGCAGCTACTCCTGAGGTTAATGTGCTTCAGCTTATCACAACCTACAGAAATTGCGTCCAAGAAAAAAAACTTTCGCTGATTAAACCAATTGACTTTTCTCAACTCCAAATACCTGAATATAATCAGAAAAAACATGAAAAAATTAATGATGATTTGTGCCATACTTTGTGCTGGCGTAATTTATGCAAATGCACAACAAAATGGTGGACGTATGGGCGGAACGCCGGCGGAAAGAACTCAAAAGATGGTTGATATGCTTGCTCAAAAGCTCAAACTTACTGATGCTCAAAAAGTGCAAGTAGACACAATTTTCTCGCAGCAAAATGCATCGATGATGAAGATGAGAGGCGATGGAACTGGAGATCGTACAGAGATGCGCGAAAAAATGACCGCCTTAAGGGACGAGAGTGATAAGAAAATAAATGCGGTATTGACAGACGATCAAAAAACTGCTTATAAAGCTTGGCAAGATGAGCGTAAAGCTGCAATGGAACAGCGTAGAAAAGACAATAATTAATTAGTCGACATTCTGTTAGTTAATGCCATTTCATTTATTTGGGATGGCATTTTTGTTTGACTCTAACTATAATTTACCAATTGCTATATTTGCCACAGAATCCAACATAATGTTAAAACTTCCATCAATAATTCTTGGTTCCAAATCGCCCCGTAGAAAGGAACTTCTACAATTAATGGGTTTAAATTTTGAAGTAAACGTTAAGGAAACGGATGAAAGCTATCCCCCATATTTAGCATCGGAAGACATCGTTATTTATATTGCCGAAGCCAAGGCGGCTGCATTTGAAGTAGAAAAAGAAAAATTAATTATTACTGCAGATACGTTGGTGGTTTTGGAGGATGAAGTGCTTGGAAAACCCGAAAACGGCTTGGAAGCTGCAGAAATGTTGGCTAAATTATCCGGAAAGCAACACCAAGTTTTTACCGGCGTTACGATTTTGCATAATAGACAGAAAAAATCATTTTTTGATTCGACGAAAGTTTTCTGTCGAGAATTAACCAAACAAGAAATAGATTTTTACATTGAAAACTACCAACCTTTTGATAAAGCTGGTAGTTATGGCATACAAGACTGGTTCGGTTTAAACGCCGTAACTCGGATGGAGGGCTCTTACACAAATGTAATGGGCCTACCTACTGAGAAACTATACGCTGCCTTAAAAGCGATTTCAAACTCGTATTCTTCTATTTAAATCTTTTGTTAGATTTCTTTTGTACCAAGCAATTTCGATTTTGTTAGAAACACTGTATATCCGCTTTGTTACTTAATCTCAAAATTCAAACCTTAATTTACTCGGCCTTCTTCCTCTGAAGTACTTGTTTTTCGGCTTTTAACAGTTTTCATTTTCATGTTTCCAAATTTATAGCTGAAGCTTAAGGACACTTTTCTGTTTTCCCATTCATTTTGCCAATAGGTATTTACGTTGCCATATTGCAATACCGAGCGAAACTTTCCTGTTGCAAAAATATCGTTAAACTTTAAGGACAAAGTTGCATTATCTTTCCAAAAGGTTTTTTTTGCTCCGACGTTTACGGCATAACTGGCCAAATTTTTAAATAATCCCGAAACAGATGGCGACTGATAGTAAGCATACAAGCTTAAAGAATATTTTTTTGGCAGGGAGAAAGTATTGTCTGTACTAATTCCCCAGTTCCACTTCGCCGCGCTGTATTCGGCGCCCTGAACAGGCGTATTAATCTGGTCATAAGAAACAGCAAGCTCTGTGCTGTTGTTCCACCATTTAAAAAAATCAATCGGAGAACCGGTGGCAAGGTATAAATTTTTCTCATTGCTTAAATTTTCTGGCCTGCTTATACTTTCCTTTGAATCGTTATTTTGATAGATGACCTGAGATATACCGCCTTTTGTATTGGCGTAGCTTACTGTTAACAATCTAAAAGAGCTGTAGGTATAGTTAAATTCTAGGTTATTTGAATAAGTGGCCTGCAGAAACTGATTGCCTTGGATTGCGGTATAAGGATCGGTGTAAAAAGCAAATGGATTTAAACTTCCATACGATGGACGATTAATACTCTTTCGGTAGGAGGCCGTGAATTGATTTTGTTCATCTGCTTTGTAAGAAATAGCAGCATTTGGAAACAGTTGCCAATAGTTGCAGTTTATTTTCTCGTCTGAACCTGAAGAATTTCCATCGCCAATAGTTTGTTCCAGTCTTAAACCAATTTTCACGTCAAATTTTTTAAATGTCTGTGATAAGGAAGCATAACCTGCATTTATGTGTTCATTGTACAAAAATAAATTTGTTCTGCGCGGATCGTTAATCCAACCCGCAGTTTTTAAAGAGTCGAATGCAAGGTTGCTTTTGGTATTTACCCAACTCGTTTTAAGCCCTGTCTCTAGTTTAAGATTTTTGTTAAATGGATGGATGTAGTCTAATTTAAACGCAAAAATATCAGTTTGACCAAGGCCGTTATTTCTTAAATATATTGGATTATTTATCAATTGATCATTTTGGTTGTAATAAAAATTTGTAAAATTTTCATTTTTCGAACTTCCGTAGTTTACGTAATCGGCATCGAAATTTAATTCCCTGCCGTTTGTGTCTACGTTAAAACGATAGTTAAAATTAAAGGCATTGTTAGCCGCTGTATTGTTTTGTGGATTTACCATCGCAACAGACCCTAATTTTGCGCCCTGTGAGTTAAAACTTGGGGAATTGCTAGTTACGTTGGTTTCATCAGGCGATGTAGCGCCTTTATACATGACTCCAATGGTCTGTTTATCATTGAGAGAGTAATCGAAACCTGTAGAATAGCTTGTGCTTTGTGTAATTGGATGCCAAAAGTTTATTTGATTAAATTGGTCGGTGCCGATAGTTCTGTCTAAACTTAAGCGATTGTAAGAGTTGTAGTGCCCAGTACTAATACGTGCGAAAGTGCTCAGTTTACCAATGTTATAATTTAAATTTGTGCCACCATAAGCTTTTTCATATTTGCCATAGCCGCCACCAATGTTTGCGTTTCCGTTAAATCCTTGTATGCGATTTCTCTTTAATTTTATATTGATGTACCCACCCGAACTTGCAGCATCGAAAGAGGCAGATGGATTAGATATAAGTTCTAATTTGCTTACCGCATCTGCAGGTAGGGATTTTAAATAGGTGGTAAGTTCTAGGCCACTCATGTAGCTTAGTTTTCCATCAATCATAATGGCCACGCTTTTTTTTCCTTTTAAAAGGATGTTTTCATCTTTATCTAACCGAATTCCTGGAGCTTTACTAATCACCTCTAGCGCATTATCTCCTGCAGTATTCATTTTTTCTACATTGATAATTACCCGATCAGCTTTGTAATCTACTACTGGCATTTTAGATTTTATGGTCACGTCGCTCAGTGTCTGAGTCCTGTTTAATAGCGTCATAATAGGAACCTTAAAATTGCTTTGCGTTACACTGAAAATCGCTGAGGTTCTTTTTTCAAATCCAACCATTAAAGCTTTCACCACATAGGTTCCTGGCTTTACTATTTTAAACATAAAATTGCCTTCGTTATTGGTTATTTGCACAACATTGCTGCTGTCTGCCAAGCGCAATAAAGAAACAGATGCATATTGAAGTGGTTTTTGTTTTTCGTCTTGCACGGTTCCAGTAACGGCAAATGTCTGCGCGTGTGCATAATTGGTTAAAAGGATTGTAAATATTGAGAAAGCAATAGATAAAAAGGTTTTCATGAGTTGGAATTTAAGGTTTCATTTCTTTTTTCAAAGATGAAAAGAAATAGAAAGTCTCTATAAATTATTATCCCAAAGACGCCGAAATTTATGCGAAGTTGCAACTTGACAGGAATTAGTGTTCGTCCGGTTATAACCGCATTTGGGATAATATTCTTTGTTGCTGGCATAACAAAATAGTTAGTTTGAATAAAAGCTACTACTTTTATTATATGAAACGAATTCCAGCATACTTAATCCACATTATTTGTTGGACTGCTTTTTTAGCTTATTCATATGGTTCCTATTTTGCAGATTTTAAAGGCTTTCGAAGTATTGCCTTCGGTATCTCGATGACTACAGTTCAGATTATTCAATTCTACATCTGTTTTTTGTGGGTTTATCCCAATTATCTAAAACAAGATAAAATAGTTAAGCTCATTGGTGGGATGTTCGTGGCATTGTTGGCTTTTATATTTTTACGTTATGGCATTGAGGAAATCGTTTATCCAAAATTTTTTGCAATTCGGAACTATAACGTAGGTACCACGTTCTCCTATTATTTTTGGGACAATGTTTACTGGGGAACGTCGTACATCGTGGTTGCGATGGCTGTGTTTTCGGTTCAACAGAGTTTTAGATCGGAAATTGCAAATAAAAATCTCAAAAACGATGTGATAAAAGCGGAGTTGGCTTTTCTGAAATCTCAAATTAATCCGCATTTTTTGTACAATACCTTAAACTACGTGTATGCGCTGGCCATTCCGGTTTCTGACAAGTTGGCTGATGCAGTTTTGAAATTGTCTGATTTAATGCGGTATACCTTGAGTGAAAGCGCTACAGGTTTTGTTCCCTTAGTTAAGGAAGTGGAGTATGTAAACAATTATATTGCGTTATTTGAAATGAGGTTTGAACCTAATTTCTACGTTCAATTTGGTACAGATGGCTTAACAGAGAAACAGGAAATTGCCTCGTTGTTGTTGATTCCTTTTGTAGAAAATGCTTTTAAACACGGGGTTGTAAGCGACCCGAGTAGCCCAGTAAAAATCAAGTTAAAAGCAAATCTGAAAACGCTGTCGTTTGAAGTAAGCAATAAGATCAATCGGAATCAAAAAGATACCTCAAGTGGCGTAGGGTTATTGAATATTCAGAAACGATTAAATCTTATTTATCCCGATAGGCACGAATTGATGGTTTCAAATAATGGAAATACCTACAAAACCACACTTACCATCAACTGGTAAAAATAACTATCTTTAACTAAATCGAAATTTAGAATGATTCGTTGCATTGCCATTGACGATGAAGCTTATGCTTCTGAAATTATCGCCAACTTTATAAAGAAAACGCCTAATTTAACGCTCGTCGGAACCACGCAAGATCCATTTGTCGGACTTAAAATGGTTGAAGACGGCGAAGTAGATTTAGTTTTTTTAGACATCCAAATGCCCGAGTTAAGTGGTATACAATTTCTAAAAATTTGTGGAGATAAATGTAAGGTTATATTGACCACCGCATATACTGAGTATGCATTGGCAGGTTTCGATTTAGATGCAGTTGATTATTTATTAAAACCGATTTCTTACGAGCGTTTTTATAAGGCGGTAACCAAAGCTCAATTGTTGCTCGATGGAAGTAAGCCACAAGAGCAGCCAGTTACTTTAGCGAACCAACAGTTGCCTAACGATTTTATGTTTATTAAGGGTGATGCAAAAAACCGTTTTGTTAAGGTAAATTACAACGATGTTTTATATGTGGAAGGAATGAGAAATTACTTGTCTATTTTTACCAAACAGCAGGAAAGAATTATCGTTTACCAAACATTGAGAGAATTAGAAGGCCAATTGCCGCATCCTCCCTTCTATCGCATTCATAAATCATACATCGTGTCTTTAAAACACATTAAAATAGTTGAGGGTAATTCGGTTCAAATTGGTGAACAATTTATTCCGATTAGCGACACTTATCGAGAAGATTTCTTTAAAGTATTGAAAGATTAAATATTAGTCAAGTAATTCGGCAACCAGACCCATTTTCAAATCGTAGGTAGAAAGCTTAACCGTCTCAATCTGTAGCCTGCCAATAACATAATTACAAATTAGGGCGGCGATCATACTCATATCTATACGCAGCGGAATCATACCGGGCA
The DNA here is from genome assembly GCF_054061655.1 of Pedobacter sp. UYEF25. Taxonomy (NCBI): domain Bacteria; kingdom Pseudomonadati; phylum Bacteroidota; class Sphingobacteriia; order Sphingobacteriales; family Sphingobacteriaceae; genus Pedobacter; species Pedobacter sp. UYEF25. Next base: position 27,477 of record NZ_JBSSEL010000024.1, read on the forward strand.
TATTGGCGCGCTCATTATGTGTACTTTCGATCAGTTGTGCGGAGATGTCCATATATTGATGAAAGTTAAACGTATAGCTTTTCGAATCATCAATATCCAAAACGGAACTGTACTTTTCTTTAATGAGGGCGGCGAATGTTTCAAAAGCTCCAGCGGAACCTATTAAAGTTCTGGGTTTTAGTTTCCCACATATTTCAAATAATTCGGGAAGAAGTTCTTCAATTCGCCCAAGAATCCCTTTTTTATCCTGCTCATTAATGGGGTCAGAATTTAGAAATTCCTGCATCAACCTTGCTGCGCCTAAATCATAACTTTTTTTCCAGTAAAGTTCGTTGGCGTCGCAAAGAATGAATTCAACGCTTCCGCCACCAATATCCATAATGAGCGATAAATCGGTAATTGCTCCAGCAAGTTTTACACCTTTATAAATAAGGTTTGCCTCAATTTCGCCGGCAATAAGTGTGATGTCTATGGAAGTCTGGGCTTTAACGAGGTTAATAAATTCCTGCCTGTTTTCTGCACCGCGCAATGCCGATGTGGCTACTGCTTTAACATCGCGCACATCAAAATCGTCTATGACATTTCTAAAATGAATCAATGCGTTTATGCCTCTTCTAAATGCTTCCGGAATAATTTGATTATGATTTATCCTGCCTTCGCCCAATTTTACGGCCTCGGTATGCTTGTAAAGTATTTCAAATTTTTTGTCGAGTTTTTCTACTATAATGAGATGAAAAGTATTCGTACCTAAATCTATAATGGCTGTACGCATTTATTTTTTTCTTTTATAAACGCCATTTGAAGCAAATTGTTTAGATACCAACATGAGATTCTAGGCATAGGCTACTCTATAAAATTTCGTAGGGGTTTTTCAATATATTTAGCCTTTAAACCAAAACCATTTGGCCATCTCTTTAAAGCTTGCCTTTTTGCCGTACATCAATATGCCAACGCGATAGATCCTTGCGGCAAGCCAAACGGTAAAGATAAAACCAAGCACTAAAATTGCCATAGACGTGGCCAATTGCCAACCTGGAACGCCGTATGGCATGCGAACTACCATCGCGATTGGCGAAGTGAAAGGTATCATCGAGAGCCAAAAAGCAATTGTTCCATATGGATCATTGTTTACCACGCTTAAGGAAAGTGCGTACCCCAATAACAGCGGCATCATTACTGGCAACATAAATTGCTGGGTTTCGGTTTCGCTATCCACTGCTGATCCGATCGCAGCATATAAAGCGCTGTAAAACAAATATCCGCCAAGGAAATAGAAAATAAACACAACGGTTATTTTGCCAACTTCCAAACCAGCGAGTCCCGACGTGAGATCGGCCATTGGACCCGCGGCCACCTTTAAATTTTTAGCTGCCGGATTTACATTATTCACCTGCGTAGACGCGGCAATTTTTTGTACATCATTTTTATCCACAAAAACACTTACAGCAAACCCAGAAATAGAAATTGTTAGTACAATCCAGAGCAAAAATTGGGTTAAGCCTACCAAAGCAATGCCTATAATTTTCCCCATCATTAATTGAAACGGCTTTACAGAAGAAATGATCACCTCAACAATTCTGCTGGTTTTTTCTTCGATAATACCGCGCATTACCTGAATGCCATAAAGGGTAATGAACATAAACATCAATACGCCTGCCACAAAAGCGATAATTGTACTTGCGCCGGCACTGCTACTTTTTTCTTTACCGCCCTCACCAATTTTTTTAGTTTCTATGCTGACATCGGTTTTTAGGCCATCCAACGCTGATTGTGAAATTCCAGATTGCTTTAATTTGTAATTTCTAACTAAGTCTGAAATTGCATCTTCAATATGGCCATTTAAAGAAAGGCCTCCTTGCTTTATTCCAATGAGCTGTATGCCGGCAGGTTTATTCACATCAAAATTTGGCAAGTACAAAATATAGTCGAAACCACTCTTCTGCAGGTTTTTCTTTAATGTTTCAAAGGGCTCGTTCACATAAATAAATTGTAGATTTTTATTTGATGTTAGGTGTGCTGTTAGCGTTTTATTGTGGTTTATTACCGCAATTCTGTCTGACTTATCTTTGATGCCAGTGTAGGAGAAATAGATAATCATCCCATAAAAGGACGCAAAAATTAAAGGGGTTAAAAAGGTCATAATGATGAATGACCTTTTCTTAACCCTAGAAAGGTATTCTCGTTGTATAATGAGGGAAATCTTACTCATGTTTAGTTTTTTACACGTTCTATAAAAATATCATTCATGCTGGGCACTATTTCTTGCAACCTAGTAACACTCACTTTTTCTATCATAAAGGTTAATAAATTATTTACAGTGTAATTTTCGTGTAGTTGAAGTTTAACCTTTTTGCCCTCAGCCAACGGCATTTCTTCCAATACGTCGAAAATAGCGTTGTTTTCGAAGTGAAGATTTCCGGCATATTCTACAAAATAGGTATTGTTGCGATAGGTTGCTTTGATCTCCTGTACGTTACCATCCAAAATCTTTTTGGCCTTATGTATCAATGCAATGTTGTCGCAAAGTTCTTCAACACTTTCCATTCTGTGTGTAGAAAAAATAAAGGTAGTGCCTTGCTTGTTCAGTTCTACAATCTCGTTCTTAATCAACTCTGCGTTTATGGGATCAAAACCAGAAAAAGGCTCATCTAAAATGATCAGTTCTGGATTGTGAACTACCGTTGCCACAAACTGAACCTTTTGTTGCATGCCTTTACTCAGATCCTCCACTTTTTTGTGCCACCAATCGCCCATATCAAGTTTTCCAAACCAGTATTTTATTCTTTTCGTCGCTTCCGCGGATGGAAGACCTTTTAATTTCGCTAGATATAAGGCTTGTTCTCCAATCTCCATTTTTTTATACAATCCTCGTTCCTCTGGCAAATAACCGATTCTATTAATGTCTGCAGAGGTTAAGAGTTTTCCATTAAAAAAAACCGATCCACTATCTGGTGCGGTAATTTGAGTAATTATTCTAATTAAAGAGGTTTTACCTGCCCCATTCGGTCCAAGCAACCCGAATATTTTACCCGTTTCTACCTGTAAACTCACATCATCTAAAGCGGTATGATTGGCGTATTTTTTTACTATATTATTTACTTCTAACATAAATTTTATCTAGCAAATGCTGTATTATTGATTGGCAAGACTTCAAATTGTTTAAACTTTTATCCCCCTTAACATTTCTCTTTTACCTGGTGCTCCTGGCAGTTTTTCTATGGTAAGTCCATTGCGTTTCAATGCTCTTTTTAGATTGCCAGTCACGGCATAAGTTACAAAAATACCACCTACTTTTAAAAATCCGCACACCTTGTCTATCAGGTCGTCTGTCCACATTTCGGGTTGGTGTTGTACCGAAAAGGCATCGTAATAAATCAGATCAAACTGTTGGCCCGTAATAAATTCTTGTAATTTCTCGGCAACAATAGCTAAACTGCAATTTTGACTAAGCTGCTGTTTGCCCATAAATGCCATCGGATATGCGCCAAGGAATGTGCTCCAGATTTCATTTGAAAAATATTGATGATAAGCAGTCTTTCCGATTATTTCCGTAGAAAGTGGATAGGCTTCCAAACTAGTGAAATCTATTTTTTTTTTCGCGGTTTCTGCGTAATCCATGCTTAACAAAAAGTTTAGGCCGGTTCCAAATCCTACTTCAAAAACAGAAATTTGATTTAAGTCTTTCGTCGCATACTTTAATCCTGCTTCTATAAAAACATGCTTACTTTCTTGCAATGCACCATGTTTGCTATGGTAATTTTCGCCAATAAAGTCGTTAAAGATGGTATTAGAGCCATCTGCCGTTGGGATAATGGTATTCATTTTTCTATTTTTTTAAAGGTACGCGTTGCTCGATTACCGCTGAAGCAAATCAACCAAATTTTTTATATTTTAGCTAAAAATAAATTAATAATGAACATTGAAACATTGCGGGAATTTTGTTTGAGGATTCCAGGTACTACCGAAGGTATGAAATGGGGGACGCTGTGTTTTATGGTAGAAGATAAAATCTTTATCATCATAAATTTAGAGGGAGGAAGTAGTTTCTCGGTAAAATGTGAAGTAGAAAATTTTGAAAGCTTAACGGAACATCCCGGAATTAGCCAGGCTTACCATCTGGCTAAACGGCACTGGATACAAGTACAGCATTTTGAAGAATTCGATGATAAAAGGACAGAGCAGTTGATTTTGCACTCTAGAAAATTGGTTCTAGCAAAGCTGTCTAAAAAAGTGCAGCAACATTATGCTGGTCTATAGATTTCACTTACATGCCTTTTTACAAATAGCATTATGCGATCTTTTTTAGCTTTTCATTGTGCTTACAGTGATTGACCATATTGAATTTGCGCACATTTATTTTGCATTTCTGTTTAAAATCTCTTCCTTAATCTTCCGCAAAGTGCTAAAATTTATAATTAAAATGGGCAGCAGCGCAATTGGCAGCACGCTTAACGCATTAAAGCCTTTGTGAAATGTATTGTAGGTATTTAAGCAGAATAAAAAGAATAACACAACGGCAAAAATGTAAGTAACAGATTTTATAGATTGTTGATATTTCAACAACTCTTCGTTGCTCATTTGGCTAAGCTTATCAGTTGGCATTTTCTTTGTTTTTCATAAGCTCCTCGTGTTTTGCAATATTAAACTTATACATTGCTTCTACGTCTACCAGTTTTTTAGCAGATTCATCAATTGGTTTTCTATCTTTTGCCCAAAGATAGGGGCGAAAGCTGTACACTTTATTTCCGTCTAATTTAGAAATATAACTGCTCCACGTACTCCAGCGAAGGTCTTTGTAAAATTTTGACAAATCTGAATTAAAACAGAATAATAGGAATTCTCCATATCCCGCTCCTAAAGGTTCCCAGTTTAAACTGTTTGGGGCAAGATAGTAGAGGTTTTTAAGGTCTTTGCCAAGTGCACCATAATTTATAGCAAAAAAGCCGCCGACAGCATCGTCTGCAACAAGTAGAAATCCTGGCTCATCTCCAAAATTTTTCATGGTCTTGCCTTTATTCCAGCCAGGAACCGTTCTTTCCAGCTTTTGGTTGCCGGATCCTAAAATGCGCACCCATCCACTGTCTATTAAAATTCCGCCGGTGTTAAATACAACGCCTCCTAAAGTAGAATAAGTGCTTATTTGTAATTGGTAAAGTGCCGCTTTTGCTTCTAAAGAATCCACAGGTAAAACTTGCGCTTTGTTCATTGCAGTAGCAATCCAGCCTTTTACAATGGGCCAAGCCGGATCTTTTAAATCTATCAAGCTATCGAGGCCAAGCATTTTATGTTGGCTAAAACCAGCTGTAGAAATGGACATGATGAAAAATGTCAATAGAAATTTCGGTGTCAAGCATTGAGGTTTGAAAAATGAGCATAATAGAAAGCGGGTTTTTAGTGTTTGCACGAACATCTGAAATCAAAAATTTAATATCACAATTTACAAATAAAAACTAAAAACCCGCTTTCAAAAAAAGATAGGGAATTTTACCACATTCTTATGCGGTCTTCAGGTTTTTTATAGAGTTTATCTCCAGGCTTTACTTCAAATGCTTTATACCAAGCATCCATGTTTACAGGAGCGCCGATGGTACGGTAAGGGCCAGGTGAATGGGTATCAGTTTTGATTAATTGTGCGGCGCTTTCTGAAAGAATGTTACCACGCCAAACCTGTGCCCAAGCTAAAAAGAAACGCTGATCCGGTGTAAAGCCATCTATTTTAGTGTTGCTTTGGCCTTCTTTGGTAAGCTTGAATGCTGTGTAAGCAGCATTAAGCCCCCCCAAATCGCCAATGTTTTCTCCCATAGTCAGTTTACCTTGAACATGAATGGTATCTAAGACAGTATACGTATCAAATTGCTCACCAAGTGCTTTTGTTTTTTCTTCAAATTTCTTGCGGTCTTCAGGAGTCCACCAGTTTTTTAAGTTGCCTTTCGCATCGTACTGGCTACCGCTGTCATCAAAACCATGGCTCATTTCATGGCCGATTACAGCACCGATTCCACCATAATTTACCGCATCATCGGCAGTTGGATCGAAGAATGGAAATTGTAAAATGCCTGCCGGAAAAACAATTTCATTCAATGTTGGACTATAATAGGCATTAACGGTAGGCGGCGTCATTCCAAAAAGGGTGCGATCAACTGGTTTGCCGAGTTTGCTTACCATGTCGTTGTATTGCCAAACACTTGCATTTCGAATGTTTTGAAAATAGGTATTTTTGTTAATCGTTAATCCTTTATAATCTTTCCAATTGTTTGGGTAGCCAACTTTCGGGGTAAAAGCATCGAGCTTGGCAAGTGCTTTCTGCTTCGTTTCCCCACTCATCCAATCTAAACCTTTAATCCGAATGGCAAATGCTTTTCGAAGATTTACGATCATTTCATTCATCCTGGCTTTGGCCTCAGGTTTAAAATATTTGGCTACATAGAGTTGTCCTAGAAATTCGCCAATAGTACCATCAGTTTGCGATGACATGCGCTGCCAACGTGGAGTTTGTATTTTTTGCCCAGTTTGGGCTTGCGTAAAAATAAAATTCGCGTTTACAAAAGAGGCGCTTAAAAGTGACGAAGCATTTTTAAGTACATTCCAGCTCAAGTATGTTTTCCAATCTTTAACGGGAAATGCGGTTAACAGACTGTCCATACTAGAGAAAAACCTAGGCGAAGAAACCAATACGGTATCTTGACCATTTATGTTAAACTGATTGAGGTAACTTTCCCATTTAATATTAGGAGTTCTTTTATCAAAATCAATAACTGTGTATTTGTTATAAGTTTTGTAGGGGTCGCGCATTTCTAGCCTACTCATTTGGGCGGCCGCAAAATTAGTCTCGATTTTAAGCACAGTTGCCGCTTTTTCCTCCGCAATTTTCTGGTTATCGCCGGTCAGTTTAAACAGCGTAACCATGTACGTATTGTAAGCTATTCTAATTTTTTTACTTCTTGAATCATCTTTTAGATAGTAATCTCTATCCGGCAAAGTGGTACCTCCTTGGCCAAGATTCACCATGTTCTTGTTGACATTTTTTCTATCTTGACCTACAGTTAAGCTGAAAATACCGTTTCCAATTCCGTTGGTACGCATATAGGCAAATTGATTTAAAACACCCTGCAATGTTTTTATTTGATCAATCTTTTCTAAATCTGCCTTAATTGGTGTATAACCTAGTTTCTCGATGGCTGCACTGTCCATACCCGCAGCGTAAAAATCGCCAACTCTACGTTTTAAAGATCCTGAGGGAGCGGCCTTATCGGCTGCAGCATCCATCAACAGCGTTTTTACCGCGTTAATGTTAAAATCTCTAAGCTCATTAAAGCTTCCCCATCTGGTTTCTTTTGCTGGTACGGGATTGTTTTTTATCCAAGTTCCACTTGCATATTCATAGAAATCATCACCAGGCTTTACGCTTAGGTCCATGTTGTTCTGATCTATAAATTTTCTAGCGGTTTGGGCGTTTGCCACCGTACAGACAAACGAAACTACAGCAACCGAGAGGAAGCCTTTTAATTTGTTAAATTTCATGTTCGCTTTTAAGTTAGTTGTATTAGCGAAATTTAACAATTTTATGCAATTAGTGAGTCAATGCAATCTTAATGTTACTTATTAAACCAGTAGTATAATTTTGAAAGGCCAAGACGCCTTAACAATTCTGCTGGTGAAAATATTGATCTGATAGTTTTCATATCTTTTTTAAGCCATTTAGTACTATTAACATTTTTTAACACTTTTTATTGTGTCGGCGTACTCTTTTTAGTTATTTTATATGGTCAGAATACAGTAGTAAATGGAAAACTTTATTTTGTTTGTCAATAAATTTCAAGCCATGACCTCAATTTACAGCGGCAGTTAAAGTACTTAGATAATAAAAAGCGATCAAGGTGTTTTAACACCTCTGATCGCCATTAAAGTTTTATAAACCTATCATTGAGGTGTGGTAGGTCTAACCTCTATTTTGCTAGGTAACGTTCTGGCATTCATTTTTAACAGATCAGAAACCATTTGGCCTATGTCTTCAGGTTGAATTTTCCAAGCATCGGTATCTGCATTTGGTTCGTGATCGGCAAAATACGTTGCAACACTTCCCGGCATAATCGTAGTCACTTTTACACCGTATTTTCGTAGATCTAACATAATAGATTGTGAAAATCCTGTTAAACCAAACTTACTCGCATTGTATGCAGAGCCTTTTTCGAAGAAATTGGTGCCTGCTAAACTAGAAATAGTGATGATGTAACCCTTAGATTTTTTAATTTCTTCCACTGCAGATTTAACGCTATAAAAAACACCTGTCAAGTTGGTATCGATGGTGTCTTTCCAAGCTTCAACATCCATGTCTAAAATAGAAGAAAAGTGTCCTACACCCGCATTTGCAATAAGCACGTCTATCTGTCCCCATTTTTCCAATACCTTCTTTACGGCGTCTTTTTGCGATTGATAATCTTTTACATCCGCCATTAAGGCAAGTAGGTTTTCATCATTATTTAATTCTGATGCAGCACTTTCTGCACTTTCTTTACTGCGACTAGTAATGGCTACTTTAAAACCATCTTTTAACAAAGCTTCGGCAATGCCGAAACCAATTCCTTTACTTCCTCCGGTAATGAGGGCAACTTTGTTGTTCATAATCTTTTTTTGGTTAAACAATTAATTTGGACTTTTGTGTTGTCTAATAACTCCATAGTCGGGCAGCACGAATTATAAGCATTCAAATCCACATGATACATTTAATTAATGTAATGTACGAGTTGCTTTTAATTTGAGCCTACGTTTTTCGTACCTTCGCTGAATGGCTAAAGTTGCTAAAAATCAAAAAAAAAGAAATCCTTTTGTTCAGAAGATCATCAGTGCTGTAACCAAAATTTTTATCTATTTTTTGCTAGTTTCCGTTATTTGGGTTTTCGCATTGAAGTTTATCAACCCACCAATAACCTTGTTAATGGTTCTGCGAAATGTAGAACGCAAATCAGCTGGAAAGCCTTTCAAACTGGAAAAACATTGGGTAAAATTTGACGATATTTCCGACAACATGAAGCGTGCTGCGGTATCTGCAGAAGACCAACTTTTTTTAAAACATATGGGTTTCGATGTAAAAGCATTAGAAAAAGCTTACAAGAGTAACGAAAAAGGAAAAAAGATTAAAGGCGGCAGCACAATTTCACAACAGACTGCCAAAAACGTATTTTTATGGCCTGGCCGTTCTTACATTCGAAAAGGTTTTGAGGCCTATTTTACTGTGTTGATGGAGCTTTTTTGGAGTAAAGAGCGCATTTTGGAAGTATATTTAAATGTCATAGAGATGGGCGATGGCATTTATGGTGCAGAAGCCGCGTCACAAACGTATTTTAATAGGAGTGCCGGCGACCTGACAAAAAATCAGGCAGCTTTAATTGCCGCATGCTTTCCAAATCCGATTAGGTGGACACCAAAAAACGCAACACCTTATATTTTGCACAGGCAATATTTGATCTTAAGAAATATGAAAAGATTAGGGCCATTAGATTTTTGAGAAGAAAATGTAGTTAGTTAACCGTTGAGGGCGACAGCTTTTTGATGCTCTATTTTCGATGAATCTTGCAATAGCCGCAGTTTGCGCGCAACATGCAACCCATCCATCTAATCATGATCCTTGTTCCACTTTACTTTTACTTTTCCATCTTCATCAACTGCCTTTAGATGAAGTACAATTCCTCGCATCCTATTGTCTTTTTTTTCTCCCTTAGATAAACCTTTGTCTTTTTTTGGATTTCTGAGCGGAACGTCCATCTGAATATTAGTGCCCGAAGTGTATCCATAAACACCTTTTAAATTAATATTTATGACGCTAGAGTTTATTTGCATCGGTTTGATTTCTACCGTACTCCCTTTTAAGAGAAAGGTGCCATCCAAGTTTTTCAATTCAATGTTAGATAGATTTCTGCCGGGAAAGGCAAACTGGGCAACATCTGCTATGGGAGCAAAGTCTACTAAAGCGGCGTCTTTTAAATTAAAAATGACATTTCCATAAATTGATTTTGGAAATATTTTTCCACTTTGAGAGATCTTCCCAGAAATACTGGATCGAGCAGAAAGCTTACCTTTAAGATTTTTTGTTGTAATGGTGTTTTGACCAAAATTATCGAAAGCATAAAAGAAATCTTTAACGTTCACATGGCTAATTGTTGTGTTCAATTTAAAATCATTATATGCGTTATTCTGAATTAAATTCCCTTTTACCGATAGCTTACCGCCAGCGTGGTTTACGCTAATGTGATTAAAATAGATTCCCAAACCTCGCAAAGCAATATCAGCTTCTAAATTTGTTGCTGCAAAATGCTGGTAAATTGCCTTATCAACCCTTAGGTTTACATCCATTTGCGAAACCTCTAACACATTGCTAAGCTGCTTCGAAACAGGGTTTTTAGATTTCCCCTTGATGCTAGAGCGAGCGCTTCTTGGACCCAAAAGAGGTAAAAATTCGTTAAGGTATAACTGAGGACTATTTATATTTAACTTAACTAATATTTTATCTGGATCGTTATAATAGAGTTTCAAAAAATTATCTATGGAACAATTTAAGTTTAGAATGCTTTTGCCTAATTGAAGCCTACCATTTGTTATACTAAGATTATTTTGAGTGAAGCTCAAATTTAACGCACTGTTTGTTAAATGCAACTTACGGGGAGTATAGGTAATGTCGGCATTGGTGATGTTAATTTTGCCGGAAACTAAGGGTTTGGTAAACTTAAAATTATCTATATCTGCCCTGCAAAAAAGTCTCAAATCTGCCGAGCCACTCTTAAATAAAAAATCGTCTGTACCTAAAGAGTTGTTCAAGTTGCTTAATGGAAATTTGGAAGTTACAAGACCTGTCGCAATAGGATTTGATAAATTAGTGACCAAAAACGTATCTATTTTTAAAGGTGCATTAAAGTATTTTGCATTGAAAGCCAATAACTTGATCACGGAATTTTCATCCCCGATAATCCCTCCTGCGGTATCCTTATTGGTAAAATAACCATTAAAATTACATTCTGTCACCTCTCCAGCCGGGAAGGTAAGAATATTGTCTTTTACGATGATCCCAACTTTTATAAGTGGATCGTTGTATTTTCCAGTTCCATCGTCAATAATATCGCCCTTTACTGTTATAGGTTTTTTAAGATCAAACTTTAGCAGTTTTTTGGTAATGTTTGGAGAAAGCAGCATGGCTACGTTTTTAAAAAGCACTCGTTCTGCTACTATATTTATTGCAAAGGAAGTCGCCTTGTTTGCAAAACTTATCTGTGCACCAATTTTAAATGGATCATTTCCGATGGTAAGCACATTTGGATCTACAACCAACATATTTTTTGCTTTGCTATAATGGAAAACAATGTTGCCACTTAAATTTTTGTCTTTTAAAAAGCTACCCTTGCCAGTGTTGAACGCAAACTGATTAATTTTTGTAGTGATTTCTAACACTCCGGTCATGCCGGAATCTGGGTAATTCACTTTACCCTCCAGCTTATCAACAGCAAAATTAAACAGCTTATGTCGCTGCTGATTGTCAATAATTAAGTTTACTTTATTAAAATCTATTCGGTTTATTTCAGTCGATGTTGATTTGGAACCAGTCGGAGTCGCAGCTTTTTTCTTAAAAATGCTTGTATTGCTGTAGCCGCTACTGTCAGTATATAAATAAACGGTTGCGTTGTTTATGGTTATTTTGTTAACCTTAACTTTGCCAACAATCAACGACAGAAAATTTAATGAAACGCCAATGTCACCCGCATTAATTAAACTATGATGATGTTGGTTAATTAAACTGTCGTTCAAAACCACTTTTTTAAGTGAAAGTGATACACCCGGAAATTCTTTAAGCAGCGTAGGTTCCATGCTTACGACAGAAATTTTACCGTTGAGATTTTTGTTCAGTTGGCTTGTAACAGACTCGAGCACAGCGTCCTTATTTCTGCTGATGTAGAATGCGCCCGCAAGCCAAATTAAAATAATTAAGCCAATTAAAACCGAAATGATGAGGAGTGGGATTTTGAGCCAGCGAGTCATTTATAAAAAAAAACATTGTATAACGTAATATAATGCTTTTTTCGCCGGATTGTTTTGCTAAATAAAAAATATTTGAGCGCTATTTAAATGGAGTTAGATGCCAGATTAAATACTTTCGAATGCCAGCTCGCTTTAAATGGAACTTTCCAATTGCTATCCATCTCTTTTAATGTTTGCACTAGGTTGTTAAAAACAATCGTTTCTCCAGTTATTTTTCCTTGATTGATCAGATTTTCAAAGTTCGTCTTAGTAACTAACGCTACTTCATTGCCATTTAAATAGGCAATGTTAAGTCTATTAAAAAGATCTACATGTAGTTCGCGTTCAATCTCTTTAATCAATCTAACAGAACTGTCTATAGAACATCCTGTTACATTTGCTTGCGTCTCATCAACAATCAATACGATAAAAAAACCGTCTCGTACTTCGGCGGCGGCAGAAAGTTCATTGCCATGTGCCTTCCACTGTTTAGTAAATACTGAAAGTTTAGTTAAAACAATATCTTCTTCTAATGCTGTAAATTTTCGGTCGCTTTGGTAGATCCATACGCGAGATTGTGGAGAAAAACTCATCTACAAATTTAGTAATTTATTTATTTTAGTGTTGTCGAAAGTTGTCTACATGGAAAAGATTACAAAAGCCTTAATAATTGCTGCTGTTGCAGTGGTGGGTTTGATTTTTTGCGCTTTTTCAAACCCAAATCCTTTAAACGATCACTTAATCTATCTTCAGAAAACATTAATTGATCATTACGATACTGGTCAGGATCAAAACACCGTAAAGCGCTACGAACTAAATGTTACCAACACAGGTTTTTGCAGATATCGACGTTTCTATAGCTCGGGCAAAACTGAATATTTTTCTTTTAAATTATCGAAATTTAAAGATTTAGATTTCTTCGGAACGACACAGGGAGGTAAACTGATTTTGCGCACCACTGGCGATGATGTGATTGTACAAACTTACAACGATAGAGCGGGAGATGTTGATAGCATGACCAACTCTGTTAGTATCCCACTAAAAAATATAGAGGTAGATGATTTAAATAAAATTAAGGTTACAGCTGTCAAAATAAGCGGTGAGCTGAAGTAAGTTTATATTATTTACGCCAGTCTGCTTTTCAATAAGAGGATTTAAAAATGGTATGTCCTCATAATTAGTAATACGGCAATAACGCCTATGTCATCAAGATGGAAAATTCTTCTTAACAAATGTTTATTTATTGATGGGTTAAAAGAGTTAATTAAACACATTTCTTAGAGATTATTTTTAACAAGGGTTTAATTAAGTTTTGTTGTTAATTATATAAATGTTAGATTTAACTAATATTTAAATTAGATTTATAAAGTATTATTAAATTTAAGTCATGGTTAAGTTAGAAAGAATAGCTAAGAATTATTGGAGCAGGCCGTTTTTAAGGCAATCAGTTAATTCAAATAAGAGAGATTGCTTAACAACTCCATAAGTATCGCAAAGTGTTATATTATTGTAAGTTAACGGTCTGGATTGCAAGATAGGTGTATGTGTTTAACCATAATATCGCTTTTTGTATCTCGTCTTAATTTTTCAAATAACTTTTGGAACTAATAAAATAGGTCAGTTAATAAGGTATGTTTTCTACAACTCTAGATATTTAAAAAAAATAGAGCATTTGGGAAATGTCGTGCCCCTATTGACTGAGTTTTATCAAAAAAATGGTTGGGCTTTAGAGATAGATTTCTTGAATGATGAAACCTCTGCAGGAATTGTAGCTTTATGCAACTTATTGGGTTTTAATACAGCAAAGCTTAACGAATGGCAAAACATCAAAAACGTCACAGACAGAATTTAGAAATATTTAATAAGTGCCGCTTGCAAATTTTGCGTTGCTTCAAGATATGGTAGATTACTTGATTCGTTTTCTTCTAGTTCGAAAAAGCTCGACAAATTGTTGAGCTTTTTTCATTAATTTTTTTGAGAAGATTTTGTTTCAAAAAAGACGGAAGTTAAACTATGCTTAGCTAATAACCAAAATTGGAACGGTTACTTTGTGCCGTACGGCATCAACTGTGGTCCCTAGCGCAATGTCTTTTAATCCTTTGTGTCCGTGGGCCCCTAATACCAAAAAATCGATGCTATTTTCATTGATAATTTTGGCAATCTCAGAGGCGGGATTTCCAAAACCAATTTCCGTAGTAGCTTGATAGCCCAAATTTATAAGCATTTTAGCATATTTTGTCAGGTTCTCTTGATCAAGTTGCGTTTCATGATCTCGTGTGTTGGTTTTTAAGTATCGTGCTGCAGCACTTTCAACCACATGTATGAAAGTATAACTTGCATTTTTTCCGCCTTGTTTTAGCGCATTTTGAATGATTTTTTGTTCATTTCCAGAGAAATCTATAGCGATACCTATATGATGATAGTTTACTTCTACGTCTAACGCCAATGTGGTAGCAGCTCCATGAGGCACCTGCTTTCTAAAGGCCTCTGCCTTAGTAAAGAATGGATGAAAAAAAACATAAGCAAGCAAAAGTAAACAAGTAAGCGCCACAGGAATGACTATTGCATAAACCCAAATTTTTGCGTCTCCTGCTTCGGCGGCCCACTCCTGTATTTGTTGGATAACCAATTGAATGTTTAGATACACAATTATTGCTGCACTTAACCAAGCCAATACTTTTACCCAGGTTTTTATTGCAAACGCTTTCATTTTTACCTTATCTGATGTAAAATGGATTAGTGGAATAACAGCAAAACCAAGTTGTAAACTTAATACCACCTGGCTCAAAACAAGCAACTTCCCTAGTGCATCTGGGCCAAAGTATAAAATGGTGAACAATGCAGGAATAATAGCCAATAGTCTGGTAATTAAACGTCTTAACCATGGTTGAATACGTAAGTTTAAATGCCCTTCCATTACAATCTGTCCTGCAAGTGTACCGGTAATGGTAGAGCTTTGTCCCGCTGCAATTAATGCGATGGCGAAAAAAGTAGGTGCGGATTTGCCAAACATTTTGTTTAGCATCACAGATGCATCCTGAATTTCAGCGATATTGTAATGTCCGTTTACGTAAAAAGCGGCGGCAGCTAAAATAAGAATTGCTGCATTCACAAAAAACGCCAGGTTTAGCGCAATAACGGTATCGAAGAAGTTAAACTTTATCGCCCTCTTCATACCTGAAAATGTTTTCTCAAACTGCCTAGTTTGCACTAAAGAGGAGTGGAGATATAAATTATGGGGCATAACCGTCGCGCCAATAATGCCAATTGAGATGTAAAGGGCATCACCGCTAAGTTTACTTGGAATAAATCCTTTCAAAACATCAGCATAAACAGGTTCTACAATAAACATTTCTATTACAAATGAAATTCCGATTATGGCAACTAAACCTATAATGAAAGCCTCCATTCGGCGCATTCCTTTTTTTAATAAAAATAGTAGAAGTAAAGTATCTAGGGCGGTTACAGATATTCCCCAAATAAGCGGTAGGCCAAACAAGAGATTTAAACCAATTGCCATACCTACAATTTCGGCTAAATCGCACGCAGCGATGGCAATTTCGGCCAAAATATACAGTGGGATATTTGCCCACTTGGGATAGGCATTTTTAGAAGCCTGTGCTAAATCTAATCCGCGAACAATACCTAAACGTGCACTCAACGTTTGTAGCAGTACTGCAATTAGGTTGCTCATTAGCAATATCCAAATGAGCTTATACCCAAACTGAGAACCGCCTGCAATGTCTGTAGCCCAATTGCCCGGATCCATGTAGCCAACACTTACCAAATAAGCAGGTCCTAAAAAAGCCAATAAGCCACGCCATCCTCGTTTTTTCGTATTAACTGAGGAATGGACTTCGCTTAATGAAGGAGCCGAAAAATTTTTCATGTGATGCAGTACAAAATAGAATCAGGTAGTTAATTTCCTGCAAATATACAAAGTTAGACTAGGCTAAGAAATATATTTTATTATTTGTGAATATTTTGTGTTCTTGTAAATGAAAATGTTCGAATAGGTTAGGGATTACTCAAGTTGCTTAATCCGAGAGGATCGACTTTTTTCAGGATTGATTTTGCGTAGAATATCATTTTTAGCAGAAGTAATTATTCTTTCAATGTGCAGCGCATTGAACCGAATTGCGAAGAAATTAGCTAGAGCGCTGAGAGGGTAAATCGGGTTTCGACGCAGTTACCGCATTAAATGTTACATTTTTATTTTGGAGTTAGAAGTTAACCCTCTAACCAATATATCGTAATATTCAAGGTAACCTATCAACTTTCAGCATAAAGGCTACAGCCCATTTGCTCTAGCAGTAATTTCTGCAATGTCTAGCACGCTAACTTCCTGTTCTTTGTCTTTCATTTTTATGCCATCGCTTAGCATTGTCATGCAAAAAGGGCAACCGGCAGCAATAATTACAGGCTGTGTTTCTAATGCTTCTTCGATGCGTTCTATGTTGATGTCTTTTTTTCCTTTTTCTGGCTCTTTAAACATTTGTGCGCCGCCCGCGCCGCAGCATAAACCGTTGCTTTTGCAACGTTTCATCTCCACCAAATCGGCGTCTAAGGCTTCCAATGCTTTTCGAGGGGCTTCATACACCCCATTTCCACGACCTAAATAACAGGGATCGTGATACGTTATTTTTTTGCCCTTAAAGCTTTCTCCGTTTTCTGCTTTAAGTTTTCCTGCTTCAATTAAATCTTGAATAAGCTGCGTATGGTGAATAACCTCATAATTGCCACCTAAACCTGGATATTCGTTTTTGATGGTGTTGAAACAATGCGGACAACCAGTCACTATTTTTTTTATGTTGTAGGCATTTAAGACTCCGATATTGGTCATGGCCTGCATTTGAAATAAAAATTCATTTCCCGCACGCTTTGCCGGATCGCCGGTGCAGCTTTCTTCTGTGCCTAAAACCGCATATTTTATACCAACGTGGTGGAGGATTTTACAAATGTCGCGGGTAATTTTTTGGGCGCGTTCATCATAACTTCCGGCACAGCCTACCCAAAATAAGATTTCTGGCGCTTCTCCTTTTGCCACTAACTCTGCCATGGTAGGTACTGTAAATTGCATATTTTTCTCGTTTAATAATTGTTGTGGAGTCGTTTTAGACTGTAGTTTGGTCTCTGTTCGTGGCTCCTTAATCCTTGTTCTTTATTTCTTACTTAACCGGCGACTTGCGTATTGCAACTTTACTTTCTTGTAAAGACCTGCGTACCTAAACCCGATTGGCGCGGCAGCCCGCGAAGCATGAGTGGCTACAGCAGAAAGCGGGAATACACTTTGAAAATAGCTACCGCACTTGCTTTTCCATAAAATAGTTTAGTCAATGTTGTTGCACTTTGCTTCTTATTCTTTATTCCTTAATCCTTCTCTGCCCAATTAAACCGATCTGCAGGCGAATATTTCCAAGGCGCTTGATTGTTTTCTATATTTCCGAGCATAGCATTTAGGCTAGCCGGAGCCTGAGATTCTTCCATCACCGCATATTGACGGAGCTCCATGATGATTTGAAGTGGATCAATATTTACCGGGCAAGCCTGTACGCATGCATTGCAACTCGTGCAAGCCCAAATTTCTTCGCGGGTTATGTAATCATCTAATAAGGACTTTCCATCCGTAAAATCTTTACCGTTTTTGTCTAAACCTTTGCCAATTTCAGTAATTCTATCCCGCGTATCCATCATTATTTTTCGGGGAGACAGCAGTTTGCCTGTAATATTTGCTGGGCAAACGGAAGTACATCGACCACATTCTGTGCAGGTATAGGCGTTCATTAAATTGACGCGCGAGAGGTCGGTTGCATCTTTTGCGCCAAACTTAGTAAGAGGCAGTTCCTGGGGTACATAAGCCGGATCTAACATTGCTTTGACTTCGTTCGTTACGGAAGCCATATTATCGAATTTTCCTTTCAAATTTAAATTAGAGCGATAGGTATTTGGAAACGCGAACAGGATATGGAAGTGCTTAGAATAGGGTAGGTAATTTAAGAAAGCAAAAATACCGACGATATGGAACCACCAACAGCTGCGTTCTATTGCGATGAGTGTGGACTCGCTATTTGGCAACCAATCCAACAGATGGCTGCTAATTGGAAATGAACCTGCTTCCACATAATGCGACAATCCCATGGTCTGCAATTTGGCATCAGCGCCATTCATGAGTAAGAAAGCAGACATTAATAAGATTTCTATAATGAGGATGTAATTGGCATCGGATTTTGGCCAAGCAGTCATCTCTGGGCCGAAAAAGCGTTTGATTTTTAGCACATTTCTGCGGATGAGGAAGACGATGCAGGAGAGGAGGACCAAAAACGCCAATATTTCGAAAGCACCGATAAGTACGTTGTAGATGTTTCCAATTTCGCTAAAAATTCTGTGCGTACCGAAAATTCCGTCGGTAATTATTTCTAAAACTTCTATGTTGATGATGACAAAACCTGCGTAAAGGAAGAAGTGCAGAATGGCGGGGATAGGCCGAACGATCATTTTAGATTGTCCGAACGCAACCCGAAACATCGTTGCCCACCTTTTATCTGGTTGATCTGCACGATCTGTTTTTCTGCCGAGTTTGATGTTTCGCAGAATTTTCCGCAAATTAAAGCTGAAAAGCACAACAGCAACTGAGGCAACAATTAAGAAAAGGAGTTGAGCTAACATGTGTGTATATGTGTATATGCTAAATTAGAATTTTTAGTTGGAAAATAAAGCTATGCTTGCATAAAAAGACGCTAAAACTACCTATATTTTCGTTGATCGCATTTAAGCGCTTCGAATTTTAGTAGTAGTTGAAAAACTAAGCAATTGATAATCAGAGCTAGTTCCGGTTTTTTTCAAAAAAGTTTTGGGATTAAAAAAAGAACGCTACATTTGCGGACACAAAAACGGTTGGTGCCTTAGCTCAGTCGGTAGAGCAAAGGACTGAAAATCCTTGTGTCGCTGGTTCGATTCCAGCAGGCACCACAATTTGAGCCCTTTAGAGACAATCTAAAGGGCTTTTTTTATGAATACAGGTCATTTGTCTGAAAGCTGATTTAATGTCTAGTTTTAAATGATGGGGAATTCTGCGCATAGATAAGCAAGGTCTTTCATTAATTTGCAAAGCGATATCTTTAATAAACCTAGTTCAATCAAAGCACCTAGCTCTCCAATAGTTAAAAATTTGCGCTTAAAATATGATGTAGCCCTTTTAGTTTCCGTTAAAGACCTTCTTGCTCCAACAGTGCTAACCTGGAGATCATCTCTAAACAAGCGCCCTGATGAAGAATGTCGAAATTAGCCTGCGTACTTCCTCCTCTAAAGTCTTCGTTTATTAAATTAGTGGTTCTATTTCGAGCATTAGAAAGCCAGGCATTGTCCATCGTATTTTGATAGGCCTTTACATATGTTTTGTTGCCATCTATTTTATAAAGTTCAATAAATCCTCTAAACATAATGGCTTGAAACCAAACATGACCTGGCTCTAAAATTCTAAAAGATTTACCGGTTGTATAAGAATTGAACGGAACAAACCATTTTTTATAGGCCGATTTAGCGATATTTTGAGCATCCGTTAAATATTGACTATCGCCGGTTATATTATACAGCAAAGCAGCAGCCTGCATCGGTTGGCCAGAATTATAACTGTATTTTTCTTTAGATATAATTAAAGTCGAATTCGGATCATTATTGTCAGACAGTGTTACGTTGTCCCAATACAGATAATCTGAAGGATCTTGAAGATGTGTCTTGGTCCAAGTGTACAACTCTTTAGCACTCTTTAAATACGCAGGATTATTTGTTGCTAAATATAACTTCGCCGCTAAAACAGCGGCAGGAGCGTTGGAAACTGTGTTTTTAGAATTCCCGTATTCTTTCCAATAAACGCCGCCTCCCATCTTATTGTCTGTACCGTCTAAGATAAAGCGCCAAACCATCTCAGCGCGTGAAAGGTAGGCAGGATTTTTTGTCAGTTTATATAAATCAATCATATCCAATCCAACCCAAAGATTATCGTCATAATAACGTTCATCTCCACTCCCTGGATAAACCGCATAGGCTTCGGGTTTGTTGTTTGCGGTATTTCTAAATTTATCAATTCCTGTAAGCAATCTAACATCATATAAACTGGTTATCTTTGCTTTGTAAGCGGGAAAGGCTTCCGAAGCTTCTTTAAGCGCAGCGTAGCCGGAAAAAGCACCACCGTGACCCCAAATTACTGCAGCTCCGTTCCAAAAACCATCTTTGAAAGGATAATTTGAAGACCATATGTCTCTTTCTTTTCCATCGAGGTACAATTTTACGAGCGAAGTCATCAATGTGTCTGCCCGCTTTAAAAAAACTGGTATAAGGTCTGGACTAATTATAGAATATGGAGTTGCCTCCACATTACGCGCTTCAGACTTTGCGCCAGCTCTATTTATGGCGACTACACTAATTGTATATTTAATAGCCAAAGGAACTGTAATAGAGGCTTTTTGATTTGTCCCCTTTGAGGCATTTACAATGAGAGGGTTTGGAGTTGCTTTAACTCCTCCATCTACTGGAGAAAAGGCGATGGAAATTTTCATCAATGCATCGTCATCTGGATTGGTCCAGCTCACCTCAAGTTCATTTTCGTCGTCGGTCGGCATCACAACCAATTTAGTAACGGAAGCAATGCTGTTGCCAACTGTGTCTTCTGGTAGTTTTATCTCGTTTTTTTTGCACGATAAAACAAACAGGCAGGAAATTAAACATAGCGTTATTATTTTCGATATTATCTTCATTTCAATTGTATTAGGGATGAAAAGTTGAGAGAGATGGTTTTAATTAGGACAGCCTTTGCTTACAAATACACTTGTTGGAACTTTAACTTGAGTATAGTTTCCGCCAAGCTTCGCATTTGCAATAATTAAATTGGTTTCGTATTTACCACCGTTGCTGTCTTGGATATAGCCAGTCTCGGTTCCTGCGGTAAAATTCCATCGAGTAAGTAAACCTGTATGAGTACCGGCCGTTAAAGCACACATATTATCTTTAATTTGTTGTGCGGTACGAGCTACCGTCCAAACCCGGGCTTCGGATACTGCACCTCTCATCGCCCTAAAATCTTGTCCGGCAGCGCGGCCAATTTCAAACCTGTTGCCATCATTGCTAGAAGCAAGATTAATTGAACTATGCGTACTTTCCTGTTTGGACACAATTAATACATCCTGAACGCCATTGATATAAAGTTTGTATTTTTCGTTGATTTCCTGTTTACTGCAATCTACTGTTAAAGCAATATTCATCCATTCATTTAGGTTAAAGCTTTTTGTGCTTTCTAGCACAATCTTGTCGCCTAAGCCAACAATCTGTAAAGGATGTGTTGGTCTGTAGTCGTCATTTTTACCTCTAATGATCAACTGTCCTTCTAAACCCATAAAAGTTTGCAGTCCGCGGTAACTCTCAATTTTGCAAGTCATCTCAAAGGTGACTTGTTTCAGCGATTTTATAGATTCATCGACAACGGCAATGTCACCGAAGTTGGCGTAACCAAAGAATTGATCGCTAAAATTCATTGCGAAAGCTGCGCCTTCAACCTTTACATTCAACGTTGCTTTTTGTCCTTTTTTATCTTCTACAACCACCGTTGTACTTCCATTAATCTTGCCTTTTATGGTAATTAGATTTCCGTTGGCGTAAGCTTTGGCTACAAAAGGATTCGTTACAGTAACTTTATAGTCACCATTACCGGATACAACCGTAATATTCTCACTCCCCTGCACCGAAGATAAGGTTAAGTTATTTTTGGAAAGTTGTAGGGTGGATGGTGCAGTAACTGTAATAGTTACAATTCCCTGTTTACCCTTGGTATCGGTAATCTTAATTTTTGCAATCCCAACAGCAATGGCCTTAATCGTAAACTTAGCATGCGATTCCAGTTTGGAAGTATTAAGCTCGATAAATTGATTCGAGTTTTCCATCAGTTCGGCTTTATAGCCAGAATTACCTGTATTTATATCTATGGTTAGCTCGTTTTTTCCTGGTACACCTACTTCTAGATTACCGTCGGTTTTGCTTAATGTCAGCTCAAATAACTTCGAAATAACCACATCTATGCTTTGTCTTTTAAACATTTTGTCGGTTACAACAATCACGGCGTTGGCTTTGTCTTCTTTGGTTGTTGCTTTAATGGTGATTACGTTATCCGTTATACTAGCAGTTGCAACGTTTACGTCCGACGAAAGGACTTTGTATTCGCCGTTACCTGAAGAAATGTTCACACTGACGCTACTGCTCGGAGTTAGAAATACCACTGACCTATCCAACGTCATCTCTACGGCATTTAAGGAAAGTTCTTTTTTTGCGCAACTATACAGCATTAACTGCAATACAATTACGGAAATAAAAATTAGAAGATAATTTTTTTTAGACATGAGGAAGGCGTATTTGATTAGAAAAAAAGATAAGAATTCCATACAATTGATGGAATGATTGAGGGCTATTTTTAGGTTTAAGATTTGGTTTCAACCAAAGTAGCAAATATTTGGAACAATCGTATGTTTTTAGCTCAAATAACTAAAACGATTAAGTAGATGGAAGTGGTGTTTTTCTGAGGTGCTTTAATGTGGCTATTTACAATGCTTTACTAGTAAGGTAACAAACAGCGTATCCATCACTATTGGTTTTACCGCACCTAAGACGATAATGTCGACTGGTTTGTAGGAATGTAAAAGCTATAATTATAATGCCATCAAAACGATACAATCATTTCATCAATCCCAAGTAAATGGGAGTTGAAAACAGCATCTAAAGAAAGTAAACTTGCGTTTTTTATCGTGTCAGCAATTAATAATTAAGCTGCGGCGGAACGCAGAGTTAGCTTTTAGCTATTGCTTTTTCTCTTTAGCTGACTATGGAAGGGTAAAGTTCTTGCTAAAATGCTTAAAATTACAATGATAAGTCACATCATCCACATTCCGTCTACAGCGTTTAATATTTTTCTGACGTTATTTCCTTAATATCCGTTTTTTAAAGGTTTTTGGATGGCCTGATAAGTTGTCGTATAAGGGGCGGTAGGATTTGGATTTTGAAATTTAATGCTATTTTTAATGGTGTTGTGACAGTTAGCCGATCCTTTTAATGCACTTACTTTTTAACTTTTTAATAAAACTCTAAGTATATTTACCAATTTGGCGGTCTTCAATCGAGCAGTAAATCTTTCATACAAAACCGTAATCTGTTAATTTAACGCTGCGGATATAAATAATGTCAATTTTATATGAGAAAAAACCTTTCAAAGTTATTTTGCTTCTTAATCATCTTCTGCTCAATGCAGACTTTTGCTGTGGTTAAATTGCATATCAGTTGTTATGCTCCTGTCGTTCCTTTGTTTAAAGGAGTTGTAACAAATCCTTTAATAAGAATCAGAATCTACATTCCTGCGGGAGGAAAGCACCTTGAGCTAAAAAACGTTTCTTGTATTTTAAATTTGGATGGGCTAAAAGCAATAGATCAGATTTTTGCTTATGATAATGGTGATGAGCCTATGTTCTCTACTAAATTCAACTCAATTTCTCTTACACCAATCCAAACAGCGTTTAAAATTCCATTAGCGATAAACCTTGAGCCTGGTATTCATTACATCTGGCTGGCAGTAAGCCTAAAACACGATGCAAATATTGATTCCAAAGTGCTATTTCAGATGAAAAATCTGGGAGACGGAGCCGCTTTATCACAACAAATAATCTATGGCGGAAGTGTGGTAAAGCGTGTTGGTTTAGTGCTTAAAAAAGCTGGTGAAGGCGGCGTAAATACATTTCGTATTCCTGGCATCACAACGACAAATAATGGGACTCTTTTAAGCGTGTATGACGTTCGCTATGAAACCTCTGGCGATTTGCCTGGAAATATTGATGTCGGTATGAGTAAAAGCAGCGATGGTGGAAGAACTTGGCAGCCGATGAAAATAATTATGGACATGGGCACTCCGCAAGAAAATAACGGTGTCGGGGATCCTGCAATTCTTTTCGATCCGTTAACGAATAAAATATGGGTAGCGGCACTTTGGAGTAAAGGAAATAGATCCATAGCGGGCTCGAAACCCGGTTTGTCGGCAGATGTAACTGGTCAATTGGTATTGGTTAGTAGCGCTGATGATGGTGAAACTTGGACAAAACCGCGTAGCATTACGGCAGAAGTTAAGAATCCCAATTGGAATATCTTCTTCAATGGACCTGGCGCTGGCATTGCCATGAAAGATGGTAAACTGGTTTTCGCGGCTCAATATTGGGATGAAAATGCCATACCACATAGTACGATTTTATACAGTGCTGATCATGGAGCAAGTTGGAAAACTGAAAACGGGCCAAAATCAAATACGACTGAAAGTCAGGTCATTGAAACCATATCGGGCACGCTTATGTTAAATATGCGCGACAATAGAGGAAGTTTTAGAAGTGTGGCCACTACCGATGATATGGGGAAAACTTGGATTGAGCATCATACTTCGTACAGCGCATTGCAAGATCCTGTCTGCATGGCTAGCTTTATCAGTGCGAAAGTCAAAGTTAAGGGAAAGGAGAAAGAGGTAGTATTTTTTGGGAACGATAACTCTTCATTAGCACGGATTAATTTAAGCATAAAAGCAAGCACAGACTCGGGTGAAACTTGGGTAAAAGAAAACCAAGTGCTGATCGACAACCGAAATCTATTTGGTTATTCGGCGCTTACAAAAATAGATGAAAACACTTTGGGATTTGTTTATGAAGGACTGGGAGATTTATATTTTGTTCGTATTCCAGTGGCCGATATGATTAAAAAAATAGCCAAATAGACCGGAGTAGTCATAAGATTCAAATTTGTAGCAAAAATATCTGGGTGGAATTTAACCCACACAAAAGAGGAGGTAATAATTCTGCATGTACGTTTGCTTAATGAAGGCAAATCAAAATAAAATAATACTTTTACGAGTCAGATATAATAAAATTTTGCCAGCTACAAAAAAAAGGTGGCAAAACGATTTTTTAACCAAAAAACTATGAGTACGAGAAGAGACTTTATCAGAAATTCTGTTATCGCGGGAGCGGGAATTGCTTTAGCTCCGGCAGCTTTCGCCATGGATAGTAACCATATCGATCGTAAATTAAAGGTGGGTATGATTGGCCTTGGCCAGCGCGGAATTATGCATCTCCAAAACCTTTTGTTGCGAGACGATGTGCGCATTACCGCCATTTGCGATGTAGACCCGGAAAGAGTCGCGCTTTCGCAAAATATGATTTCTAAAGCAGGTCAGAAAAAAGCATCGGTATTTAGCAAAAATGAATCGGATTACAAGAATCTGTTGAATTTAAAGGATGTAGACGCAGTAGTTATTTCTACACCTTGGTTGTGGCATACGCGCATGGCTAAAGATTCTATGCTGGCTAAGAAATATACTGGCGTAGAAGTTTCTGCAGCCAATACTATGGAAGAATGTTGGGATTTAATAAACACACATGAGCAAACTGGCGCCCATTTAATGATTTTAGAAAATGTAAATTATAGGAGAGACGTAATGGCTGTTTTAAATATGGTAAAACAGAACGTTTTCGGCGAGCTTATTCACTTTAGGTGCGGCTACCAACATGATCTAAGGAACGTTAAATTTAACAATGGCAAACAACCTTATGGAGGAGGTGTAGAATTTGGTGATCAGGGATATTCTGAAGCACACTGGCGCACACAACATTCATTAAAACAAAATGCCGATACCTACCCAACCCATGGTTTGGGGCCAGTTGCCGCAATGGCCAACATCAATGCAGGCAATCGTTTTATTTCACTTACGTCTCATTCCACCAAAGCAATTGGACTTCACAACTATATTGTAAACCATCCGAATGGTGGCGAGAATCATCCAAATGCTAAGTTAAAATGGAAACAGGGCGACGTAATTACCACCACTATAGCAACTGCAAATGGCGAAACCATCATCGTAACGCACGATTGTAATTTGCCCAGACCTTATTCTTTGGGATTTAGGGTTCAGGGATTGAATGGTTTAACAGAGTTTGATGCCCATACGAAGCGCATCTATGTAGAAGGGCTAAGCAAAACGGACGATGCTTGGGAGGACATGGACAATTGGTTAGAAAAATATGACCATCCGCTTTGGAAAAAATTTGGCAAAAGTGCAACTGGAGCCGGCCACGGAGGTATGGATTTCTTCGTAATCAATGCGTTTGTAGAATCTGCGAAACAAAATATTGCACCCCCTATGGACGCATATGACGCAGCGGCATGGAGCGCGGTCACTCCACTTTCTGAAGTTTCAATAGCAAATAACGGAGAGCCGCAAAATTTCCCCGATTTTACCAGAGGAAATTGGATAAAGCGGAAACCATATAATTGGATGAAAGATACTTTTTAGTTTACAAAAGAATAATATATAAACACTTTTTGCCTACCTTATAGGTTGCCAAATAGGAAATGTCGTTAGCAAAACATGAAAAAATTAGTAGTTTTTATTTTGACCGCAGCAGTGCATTTCGCTGCTTCTGCGCAACAAGAAGTTAACATCATACCAAAGCCGGTAAGCTTAAAGGTTAATGCCGGTAATTTCGTTATAAATGCTAAAACAGTAATTGAATTGGATGGAAAAAAAAGCATACTAAAACCTGCGGCACAATTTTTAAACGCCTATTTAAACGATATTGCTGGAGTTACTTTACCCGTTAAAAAGAGTGAAGCCAATTGCATTAAATTGTCATTAATTGCTGATTCGGCAATTGGCAGCGAGGGCTATAAACTAACGGTTGTGCCGCAAGGCATTCACATTAGCGCAAATACCGCGGCGGGGATTACGTACGGAATGCAATCGCTATTTCAAACCTTGCCTCAAGTTAGGACAAATGCCATTTTAAAAATACCTGCTATGGAAATTACCGATTATCCTCGGTTTAAATGGCGTGGAATGCATCTCGATGTATGTCGGCATTTTTTCTCACCAGATATGGTAAAAGAGTACATTAACCTGATGGCGTCGTATAAACTGAATACCTTTCACTGGCATTTAGTTGATGATCAAGGGTGGAGAATTGAGATAAAACGCTACCCAAAATTAACCGAAATTGGCGCATGGCGTGTAGATCAAACAGATAAAATCTGGTCTGCCAGACCCCAGGCAAAAGCTGGAGAACCTGCCACTTATGGCGGTTTTTATACACAAGAACAAATTAAAGACATCGTTAAATATGCCGCAGCTAGAAACGTTACCATCCTGCCCGAAATAGAGATGCCAGGGCATGTGGCTTCGGCTATCGCATCTTATCCGTATTTAAGCTGTACGCAAAAACCACAACTTCCGCTTACAGGTGGCGATTATACCGGCATGGCATCTGGATATTGTGCAGGAAATGATTCAGTTTTTACCTTTTTAGAAAATGTGCTAGATGAAGTTGCCATGTTATTTCCATCAAAATATATTCATATTGGGGGTGATGAGCTGGACAAGACACCTTGGAAAACCTGTCCGAAATGCCAAGCAAGGATTAAAGCAGAAGGTTTAAAAAATGTAGGTGAATTGCAAAGTTATTTTATTAAAAGGATTGAGAAATACCTGATTGGTAAAAACAAAAAAATGATTGGCTGGGATGAGATATTGGAAGGTGGCTTGGCACCAGAAGCAACAGTAATGAGTTGGAGGGGAGAATCTGGCGGGATTGAAGCTGCAAAAATGAAGCATGATGTGGTGATGACGCCAGGAACACCTGTGTATTTCGATCATTATCAAGCAGGACCTGACGGGGAGCCTTTAGCTATCGGAGGTTTCAACACGTTAAAAATGGTGTATGATTACGAGCCAGTGCCGTCAGCATTATCGCAGGAGGAAAAAAAGTATGTGTTGGGTGCCCAGGCAAATGTTTGGGCAGAATACATCATCACCAGGGAAAACCTTGAATATATGGTTTTGCCGCGCATGCTCGCGCTCGCCGAAGTGGTGTGGACGCCAAAAGAAAACAAAAACTGGATAGACTTTAATAAAAGATTGCCGTATCAATTTACTGGGTTCGAACAAAAGGGATATCATTATTCGCCAGGAAACTATACTGTTAACATCAAACCTCAATCTCAAAATGGAAAGCTGTTTGTAAATCTCTCTACAGAAATTGTAAATGGCGAAATTCTTTATACGCTTGATGGAAAAGACCCTGATTTAGCAAGTAAGAAGTTTCAGTCGCCTATACCGATCGATTCTTCTGCCTTGTTGAAAGCCGTTACCGTATTGAATGGAAGCGTAATGGGTGTAAAACCGGCATCACAGAGTTATGTGATGCATAAAGCCGTGGGGAAAAACGTCTCTTACCTAAACCCAGTAAGTAGCTATTATTTGGCGGATGGACCGAATACACTTACTGATGGCGTAAGGGGTACAATGGCCGTAGGAAAATATTGGCACGGCTTCAGCGGAAAAGATTTGATTGCAACCATTGATTTAGGTAGTGAAACTTCCATTAGCAGCATGTCTTTAGGTTGTTTACAAAACAGCAATGATTGGATTTTTATGCCGCAATGGGTAAAATTCGAAGTATCTGAGGATGGAATTACTTTTAAGGAAGTAAAAACAATCCAAAATCCAATATCCTTGAACGAGAAGCAGGTTATCCATACATTCACCGCTCAATTTAAGCCGACTAAAGCTAAGTTTGTCCGTGCAACGGCTAAAGTATTAGAATCGCTTCCTAAGGGGCACAGCGGAGAAGGAAAACCCGGTTGGCTATTTGCTGATGAATTTGTAGTGCAGTAAACAGTAAAAATTTGAGTGTAGCAAGTTATAATCGTATATCCAATTTTTATTTCGGTAAAATACCGGTCCTTTAATAGTTAAATGAATGGCATGGTCTGCCACTTTTTTAAAAAAAACTCAATTTAGTACATGAAAAACATCCTCAAATCTCCCTTTAAAAGTATCTATCCGTTATTAGTCTTATTTGCGTGCTCAACTGCGGCATTGGCTCAAAGCATAACCATCCCCATTGAAACAAAAGACAATGCAATAGTCGTTCAGGTGAACAATGAGAAGGATTTAAACATCATTTATTTTGGTAAAAAGCTCGAGCAGGTTATTGAATATGATAAGGTTGCCGATGTTTATCGACAGGCAAATGATGAAAGTGGAGTTGCAAATGCTGCCTATACTCCGTCGGGTACCAGGAGTTTGATGGAACCAGCTATTACCGTCACACATGCGGATGGCGACAATTCTTTGGACTTAAAATACATAAGTCACTCAATAGAGAAAATAGGGAATGATGTGAGTTTACTTAGTGTAGTTTTAAAAGATCCTGTATATAAATTCCAGGTTACACTCTTTTACAAAAGTTATTTTAAGGAGAATGTTATCGAGCAATGGTCGGAAATTCAACATCAAGAAATGGGGAGTGTGACGCTGCATAAATTTGCTTCGGCCAATCTACATCTTAGATCAGCAAGCTATTGGCTAAAACAATATCATGGAGATTGGGCGCAGGAAATGCAAGCCGAAGAAACCCAGTTAACACATGGAATCAAAACACTCGACACTAAACTCGGCACTCGCGCAAATTTATTTATGCCTTCTGTGTTTATGGTTTCTTTAGACAAACCCGCGACTGAAAATGAGGGTGATGTGCTTTTTGGCGCGCTAGAATACAGCGGTAACTTTAAAGTAGATTTTGAATTAGACATGCAGAATAATCTTAAAATTATTGCCGGAATAAATAATTATGCTTCTGATTATACTTTAAAACCAAAGGAAGTTTTCACCACACCAAAATTCCTTTATACTTTTTCTAGCCATGGAAAGGGGGAGGCAAGTAGGAACCTTCAAAGCTGGGCTAGAGATTATAAGTTGTTGGATGGGAATGGAGAGAGGTTAACGCTTTTAAACAATTGGGAATCCACCTATTTTGATTTTAATGAAAATAAGCTCTTCGATCTATTAAAGGACACCAAGAACTTAGGCGTAGATCTTTTTTTGTTGGATGATGGTTGGTTTGCCAATAAATATCCAAGAAACGGAGATAAGTCTGGCCTAGGTGATTGGGAACCAAATAAGAAAAAACTACCGAATGGTATTGCGGCTCTAGTAAAGCAAGCAGATGTAGAAGGGGTTAAGTTTGGCATCTGGATAGAGCCCGAAATGGTAAATCCCAAAAGCGAACTCTATGAAAAGCATCCTGACTGGGTGATAAAAGAGCCTGCTCGACCGGAAAAATATTACAGAAACCAGTTGGTTTTAGATTTAAGTAATCCAAAAGTTCAAGATTTTGTGTTCGGGATAGTGGATAAACTTTTTTTAGAAAACTCCAAATTGGCTTTTATAAAATGGGATTGTAACGCCGTAATTTACAACGCCCACTCGGCTTACCTCAAAAATCAGTCGCATTTTTACATCGAATATATGCGTGGGCTGTACAATGTATTGGCAAATTTGAGGGCGAAATTTCCTAAAGTGCCCATGATGTTGTGTTCTGGTGGTGGCGGCCGGGTAGATTATGCTGCGCTACAGTATTTTACAGAGTTCTGGCCAAGCGACAACACCGATCCAATGGAGCGTATATTTATCCAGTGGGAATATTCTTATTTTTATCCTGCCATTAGCTCTGCAAATCATGTGACAGATTGGGGCAAACAGCCGTTAAAATTCCGCACAGATGTTGCTATGATGGGTAAATTAGGCTTTGATCTTAATGTAAAAACCTTGGCACCTGTTGATTTACAGTTCTGCAAAGAGGCCGTAAATGCTTACAATGGAATTAAGGATCTTGTTTGGCATGGAGATCAATTTCGTTTGGCCAACCCAACAGAAGGCGATGTAGCTTCAATGGCTTATCTCAATAGCGACAAAACTTCGGGAGTTATTTTCAATTACCTGGTGAACAATCGGTATGGCGCAGGTAGTAAGTTGCCCATAAAACTGCAAGGTTTAGACGCAAAAAAGAAATACAAACTGATAGAAATCAATTTATATCCAGGCACAAAATCAACCATCGACGGACAATTGGAATATACCGGAAATTTCTTAATGAATGTTGGTTTCAATCCGGAGGTACGGGCAGGTCGCAATAGTGTGATTATAAAATTAGTAGCGATGTAATTGAATTTGTTTTTCCTTATTAAGGAGATTAGAATGTAAATAGTTGGAATGCTAAAACCGAAATTGAAAGTGCTTAGTTGAAATTCTTGTATTTGTATTGGCCAATTTTATTAAACCATTAAACAGAGCGTTAAATATTTAAACTAAAAAAAGTTTAGCTTCCAAAATTTTTATAATTTTTTATAGCATCGCAATGGTTGCGCCACCGTCAACAGAAATATTTTGTCCGGTAATGTAGGATGCATTATCCATCCCAAGAAAACAGACCGCTGAGGCTACTTCTACATCTTTGGCGATTCGATTTAGAGGTGTCTTCGCCAAAATACGCGCTAATTTTTCGTTGTTAGCCAACAGCCCTTTTGTTAATGGGGTTTCTGTAAACCAAGGCGAAACGGCATTTACACGAATATTATTTACAGCCCACTCGTTGGCCAAACTCCGCGTCATTTGGATCAAACCTGCTTTAGACATGGCATAAGGTGCGCCAGTTTGTACATCAAAACTCCCAGCAACAGAGGCGATGTTTATAATGCTTGCATTGCCACTTGCTTTCAGCGCACTAAATAATGTTCTGCATAACTCAAATTGTGCATATAGATTAGTCTCGAGCACTTTAGAAATTTCTTCAGCTTTATATTCGGTCGCGCTGCCGCGAATGTTTATCCCGGCATTGTTGACTAGGACATCCAATTTGGTCCAATGTTCGGCAATCCACTCGGACAGTTTCTTGCGGTCGTTTTTAGAAGTCACGTCAGATGCGATGCCGGTTGCCAAAAAGCCTTGATCTTTTAGTTCTTTCTCCAACAGACTCACCTCTTCAATATGGCGTGCGGTGAACAATACTTCCGCGCCAAGCGATAAAAATTCTTTAACTACAGCTTTACCGATTCCCTTTGAGCCGCCGGTAACTAGCGCTTTTTTTCCCTGTAATTCCCACAATCCCATGATCTTGATCTTTTATAATGTGTTTAAATGTCTGTTCGCCTTTATACTTGATAATGCTTACTTAATTAACACACGAAAGCCGCGAGTGTTCTATTAAACCTAACCGACTGAAAATTTAATCCTGAGGTTTAAATAACTTTATCTTCTGTATTGCCAAGCCATAATGGCTTCCAAGTGGGTTTTCTGCAATTTTATTTCCATTCCAGTCTGTTGCGAAGTTGCCTGAATAGATTAGCCTCATCATTTTACCATCGTTGCTTAACGGCGAATCTTTAGGTGGTTTTGATGTTCAAGTAAATGGTTAAAATCTCAAAGTATCTGGCTTGATGATTACCGTTTGCGCATTTCAGTTTATAATTACAAACGATAACAAACGGAAAGAAAGTAAAACTTCTCTAACCATGAGGCGCTCTTTTTCAATGTAATAAAGTGATCGAATGTGGTATCGTTTCTATTATTAATACATCTTTTGAGGTCAACGCTGGTTTTTGATAAACAGGTAAAATATTTATTTAGCTAAAAATTTTACCCACAATACTTGATCATAATTTTTTACGTTCCTGCTACAAACCTTTACTAGGCACTGCTCGTATATAAACTTACATATACAAAGGTTATTTTCCTTTGTCTCAATACAATTGCAATATGAAATTTATAAAAAATAGTTTTCTCTGTGCGATGCTAATGTTAGGTGTTGGCTGCGCAGATGCTCAAAGTGGGAGTCAGCAGGCTGGCTTTGCCAAACTTACCAACCCAAAAGCAAATGAAAAAGTAGCAACCTTTGCAGGTGGATGTTTCTGGAGTCTTTCTGAAGGCTTGTCAGAATTAAAAGGTGTTGATAAGGTAATATCTGGTTATGCAGGCGGAACGACAAAAAACCCAACGTACGGGCAGGTGAGCAGTACAAAAACAGGGCATGCAGAGTCAGTTCAAGTATATTATGATCCAAAAGTGGTAAGCTACACCGAACTCGCTAAATCTTTTTTTTATGCGCACAATCCTACAGAATTAAATAGACAAGGTCCTGATGAGGGAACAGATTATCGTTCTATTGCTTTTTACAGAACGCCTGAAGAAAAAGCGATTTTAGAAAAAACGATACAAGAGGTCAATCAATCACATCACTATTCAGATAAAATTGTAACTCAGGTTGTTCCTTACAAGGTGCTTTATCCTGCAGAAAATTATCATCAGGGGTATTATAGGTTGCATCCTGAGAGTAGTTACATTCAAGGTGTGTCTGAACCAAAAGTAGAAAAGTTGAGGAAAAGTAGACAGGCGTATCTAAAACCTCAGTTTAAGAACAAATAGGCACAGGGCAAAAATTTTTGAGAAAACAACTTTTGTTCATTTCAAATGGCATGATAATTAGATGCAGATTGCTGAAAGAGATTACATTAATAAGTCAGTTTTAATTCATACAATTGATTTCTAGAAAACACGGTTAATGAAAATATTTAGAGGATTCTGGGTCGCCCTAGCGATTGGTTTTAGTTGCGGACTTGCAGCATGTAAAAAAGCGACTTCACTGCCAGACACACCAATTATAGCACAGCCGACAGCTGTGAGCGGTACCCGTTTACAATTGACTGCAGATTCTATGTTTCTGTATGCCAAGGAACTCTATTATTGGAAAACTGATTTGCCGGATTATTCAACCTTTAATCCCCGACAATATACGGATAACGCTAAAGAGCTTTTTGCGCTTAGCCAAATTGCGATCAATCCGATGACTAGCTTGCCTTATGAGCTTGGACCCAATGCCGGATCTCCAAAATATTCCTACATAGATTATGGATTAGGTGGAGCCAAAAAAAGTGCACTAAAGGCTGATCTAAGCGGAAATGCTGACGATTATGGTTTTTCCGCGATCTTTAATACGCAAACAGATCTTCGAGTAAAATATGTTTATCCCAATTCGCCGGCAGACAAAGCGGGCCTAACCAGAGGATGCAAGATTACAAATGTAAACGGCCAAAGTGATGTAAGTTATTCACCCAATAATTTAACGTTTTTAAACAATGCCTTTTTCGGTACTAATGCATCCATAGCGTTAACATTTACTGATTTATCTGGTGCGAACAAGCAAGTTACTGTAACACGAGCAACCTATTCTGAAAATCCAATTTTGTTCACCCATATTTTTACAGTGGGTACGAAAAAAGTTGGTTATTTTGTATTCAATAGTTTTACAAATAATGTAAGTACATCTATAGATGCCGCTTTTGCAAATTTTGCGGCAAAAGGTGCCACAGAAGTAGTGATAGATTTACGCTACAACGGAGGCGGGTATGTATCTACAGCACAGCAAATAATTAATTTGTTGGCACCAACTGCGCAAAACGGCAATACTATGTTTACCTATTATTACAACGACTATCTTCAAAATCTAACAACAGCTCAGCGAACATCCTCAATTCTAACCCACCAACCAAGTTTAGATGGTCAAGGCAACTTGCAGCTGTCTTCTAGCGCTTTAAATAAAAAATATTTTACTTTTGCTGATTTAGATTATTCATCAACTTCTGCCGAAAACATAGAGAAATTTTCTAAGTCTGGATCTCTAAATGTTTCACGTGTTTACTTCCTAGTTTCAGGATCTACCGCATCTGCTAGCGAATTGACTATAAACAGTTTGAAACCCGTAATTGATGTCAAACTTATCGGAACAACTACCTATGGTAAGCCGGTGGGCTTTTTCCCAATACACATTAATGATTTCGATCTGTATATTCCAGAATTTGAGACAAAAAATCAATTGAATGTTGGCGGTTATTACTCTGGATTAACAGTAGATAAAGAGGCCTATGAAGACCCGACTAAAAATTGGGGTGATTCTACAGAGACTTTACTTAATTACGCCTTGTCCTATGCAAAGTCTGGTGTGTTTACGCTGTTGCCGCTAAAAGCAGGTAGTTCAGCGCAACAATCGGTAAAATTGGCCGCAAAATTATCGCCACAAGAACTCAAAGCTGTGTCTTTTGCATTAGATCAAAACGCTTTTCAGGGCATGGTTAGAGATCGTAAATAAAAATTAGCTTCAGACTACAAAAGTATTTTGCTGCTTACCTCTTTACTTATGCTAATGTAACCTGGATATTTTATGGGGGTATTTCCGATCATAAACGTAGGACGAATTTTGATGGTCAATAGGCCTAAACTTTCGTCGCTACTAGAACCTTTTTTAGCTGCTTTCATCACATCATTAAGGATGTCTTGATTGATTAATAATTTATAAACGTTGCTGCGGATGCTTACTGGTACAATTGTTTTTTGGCCCTGTGCAATATTAACATTTTGATTTACGGTACCTTCTGCTAAGTCGGTGTTATTAACCAGGATTTTGTAATCAAATTGGTTGATTGCTGCAGTTACGCCAGATGGATTTGTGATTTCTAAATTTACAATAGCACTCAATGGAATGTCTTTTCTTAATAAACCCAGAGCTACACCGGGCAAATTGCCTAAGTTAAAGTTGCCATTATTAAATAAATCTTTAATATCTGCGCCTGCAATGCTCGCGCCATCCACGCTGGTTATTTTATATTGGCAATCTTTTAATGCTTTAATTTGCTGCGCTTGTTTGTTTACACTGCAACTCGCTATTCCTAACGTAAATAAAATCAATAAAATATTTTTTCTCATACCTTCCATAACGGCAAATTACAAAAACTATTTTGCAGTTGACTAAATGCTTTTTACCTTTAAAAAAAATAGATGAATGGCCATTTTGATCAGAAAAATTGAAAAGAAAGACAATGCTTTAATCGCTGAACTTATTCGAGCGGTCTTTGTAGAATTTAAAATTGACAAGCCTGGCACTGTTTATACAGATCCGACCACTGACGCACTTTTTGAGCTTTTTGAGAAGGAACAATCGGTTTTTTGGTTGGCAGAAAAGGAAGGGAAATTAATTGGCTGTTGTGGCGTCTATCCAACCGATGGCTTACCTCTTGGTTGTGTGGAATTGGTTAAGTTTTATGTTTCGGCCTCGGCAAGGGGAAATGGGGTTGGTAAATTACTTATAGAGAAATGCATCACTTCCGCGCAACATTTTGGATATAACGAGCTGTACCTAGAATCTTTTCCAGAACTTTTTACCGCAGTTTCGATGTACAGAAAAGTTGGGTTCAAGGAGTTGTCTGAACCTTTGGGTAATTCCGGTCACTTTGCCTGCAATCTTTGGATGTTACTTGTGCTATAGCAAATCAGTCATTAAGAATGGATTTTTGTACCCATTCTGCAAATATTTAAATGTTTAACTTATTTTATATTAAAACCAATGCTAGAGAGCAATTCATTAAATCAAGTCGCCGAATTTCACACCACTTTTAAACATCCAGTTCTGGATATTCCTCAAATTCCTTCAAAACAGCGGGCAAGTCTGCGTATTTCTTTGTTAGCAGAAGAATTAAGGGAATTGCAAGACGCTGTAACTGCGGATGATTTAACCGAAGTAGCCGATGCCTTTTGCGATTTGCAATATGTACTCGCAGGCGCCATTTTAGAATTCGGTTTGGGCGATAAATTTAAAGATTTATTCGATGAGGTGCACCGCTCTAATATGAGTAAGGCCTGCAAAACAATCGAGGAAGCAGAACAAACCATTAAGTTTTACTTCGATAAAGATAAAACTGAATCTTACTTTAAAGAAGTAGACGGATTGTTCCTTGTTTTCCGCACCAGCGACGATAAAACCCTAAAATCCATCAATTATTCTCCTGCAGATTTGCCCACAATTCTAAATAAATAGCCACAGATGACTGAGCAGGCTGTGATTTTTTTCGATGGTGTTTGCAATCTTTGTAATGCTTCGATACAATTTGTTATATCGCGAGATAAAAAGAACTTTTATAATTTTGCTGCGCTGCAGGGCGATTACGCTAAAAAAAAGCTTCTAGAATTTAACGTAGATCTTGCAACATCGAATTCTATTTTTTTGGTAGAAGACGGAAAACTTTACAGTAAATCGACTGCAGCCCTTCGAATAGCCAGACATTTAGGGGCTGCGTGGCCTATTTTGTACTTG
The DNA here is from genome assembly GCF_054061655.1 of Pedobacter sp. UYEF25. Taxonomy (NCBI): domain Bacteria; kingdom Pseudomonadati; phylum Bacteroidota; class Sphingobacteriia; order Sphingobacteriales; family Sphingobacteriaceae; genus Pedobacter; species Pedobacter sp. UYEF25. The sequence goes on from NZ_JBSSEL010000024.1 coordinate 64,520, forward strand.
TTTATGGTTGTTCCGAAATTTATTAGAAATGGCGTGTATGGTGTTATCGCAAAAAACAGATATAAATGGTTCGGAAAAAAGGAAAGTTGTTGGTTGCCTACGCCAGAGTTACAAGGTAGATTTTTATAAAGTGATTTTTTAAATGGCAACTCGAGTCCAATGGTTCACCAGCATTTCAATATAAATTAATTTAATTTTTGCCTTCAATGCCTTCTTGACTTTATTCTTTAGATTACTAACGAGTAGTCTCAAATCTGCCATAGAATTCCAACCCAGTTTTTTGGTCTTTAAGAAAATTGCCTAAGTCGAATAACCCTATTAAATAGTCATTCTGATAGAGTGACCTCAGTAATTTTTAGCAAGACTGCTTTAGTTTGCACTAAAATCCGACTCAATCTGGCGATAACATCAAATAACTTCCATCGCCGATTTTAGTGAAGAAAAATCGAAGGGTTGTGCATTTGTTAACATTTACTTTTAACTGCTTGCAAGAAAAATGTTAATATTGTGCCTTTACCTCTATTTAGGGTTTGCCTATTATTAGAGGTTGCATGATACTCACATATGGCAGAAGTAATTTATAACGACGATAGCATTCGCTCCCTTGACTGGAAGGAACACATCCGCCTACGTCCCGGGATGTACATTGGTAAATTGGGCGATGGATCTGCACAAGATGATGGCATTTATGTATTGCTTAAAGAAATTGTAGACAATTCTATTGATGAGTTTGTGATGGGTAGTGGTAAAACCATCGACATTACTGTTTCGGACCAAAAAGTGAACGTGAGAGATTATGGTCGAGGGATTCCGCTGGGCAAAGTGATAGATTGTGTAAGTAAAATAAATACAGGTGGTAAGTACGACAGCAATGCTTTTCAAAAATCCGTAGGTTTAAACGGTGTCGGTACGAAAGCAGTAAATGCGCTTTCTACAAATTTTCTAGTCCAAAGCTACCGCGATGGGAAAACGAAAAAAGTAGAGTTTAGCAAAGGAAATATCATTACCGATCAAGCAATTATTGATACCACTCAGCGTAACGGTACTGCAATTACTTTTTATCCGGACGAAACCATTTTTAGGAACTACCACTACATTGTAGATTTTGTAGAAAGTATGGTCTGGAACTATGTATTTCTAAACACTGGGCTTACCGTAAACTTTAATAACCAGAAGTTTTTCTCAGAGCGTGGTCTTTACGATTTACTTTCTAAGCTAAATAAACCTGAAGAACTTCGTTATCCAATCATACACTTATTAGGCAACGACATAGAAATAGCCATGACACATGGGCAACAGTATGGCGAAGATTACCATTCTTTTGTAAATGGCCAACATACCACGCAAGGTGGAACTCATCAAGCAGCTTTTAGGGCTGCAGTGGTAAAAACCATTAGAGAATTTTACAAAAAGGAGTTTGATGCTGCAGATGTAAGGTCATCTATTATTGCAGCAATTTCTGTTAGAGTACAAGAGCCAGTTTTCGAATCGCAGACCAAAACCAAACTCGGGTCGCAAAATATGGGTCCGGAGGGGCCATCTGTAGCCACTTTCGTAAATGATTTTGTAAAGAAGGAATTGGATAATTATCTGCATAAAAATACCGATGTTGCAGATGCACTTTTGAAACGGATTATTCAGAGCGAAAGAGAACGCAAAGACATTGCTGGAATCAAAAAACTAGCCAATGATCGTGCAAAAAAAGCCTCATTACATAATAAGAAGCTTCGGGATTGTAAGGCGCACTTTAACAGCAACCACGAGAAAAAATACGAAACGACTCTGTTCATCACCGAAGGAGATTCGGCTTCTGGTTCCATCACCAAATCTAGAGATGTAGACACACAAGCTGTTTTTAGTTTAAAGGGGAAGCCATTAAATTGTTTCGAGCTTACTAAGAAAGTCGTGTACGAAAACGAAGAATTTAATCTTTTACAACATGCGCTAAACATAGAAGATGGTTTGGAAGGTTTGCATTACAACAACATTGTAATTGCAACCGATGCCGATGTTGATGGGATGCACATCAGATTATTGATGATGACTTTTTTTCTTCAGTTTTTCCCAGAACTGGTAAGGGCGGGTCATGTTTATATCTTACAAACGCCTCTTTTTAGGGTGAGAAACAAAAAGGAAACGATTTACTGCTATAGCGATGAAGAGCGAAAAAATGCCATCCAAAAGCTAGGTGGCAAGCCAGAAATTACCCGATTTAAAGGGCTAGGTGAGATTTCGCCTGATGAATTTGGCCTTTTTATTGGAGAAAATATTCGGCTAGACCCTGTTATTTTAAAGGACCAGACCATTAAAAAGCTTTTGGAATATTACATGGGAAAAAATACGCCCGATAGACAACAACATATTATTAAAAATTTGAGGGTAGAGAAAGACGACATAAGCGAAATAGAAGAACCGATAACAGCCGCGGTCGCTTAGAATTATAGAAATAAAAGAATAGAAATTTAATAACGCTACACTTTAGAGCAGCTTTCATGATATGTCAGTTTTGGTAGATGCCCGATGATGTATTCAAATAATCTGGGCGTTCCCCTGAAGAGGGTCGCGCTTTACGTTCCAATCTTTTTGTTCGTTCCTCACAAAACGGATTTCCAAGCAATACACACAGGCTAGGTCTTGCGCTAACGATGGGAATGGCATCCTCTTTAATTGGCCTGTTAAAGCCAATTAAAGATACAATGGACAGCGTGTAAAAGCGCCCAAATAATCATCAACATTATCGATCTTAATTAAATCTTAAAGAGTTTTTTAATA
>NZ_JBSSEL010000025.1:0-59473 GCF_054061655.1 Pedobacter sp. UYEF25
TTATTTCTATAAATTTGATGATAAATTATTATTATTCAAACATAGGAGGATGCCATTCCCATCGTTAGCGCAAGACCTAGCCTGTGTGTATTGCTCGGAAATCCTTTTTGCGAGGAACGAGAAAAAAGATTGCAACGGAAAGCGCGACCCTCTTCAGGGGCACGCCCAAAAACCCTAAAATATTTTAGTTTTTCAAACAGTTTGGGCACTTTAATACGCTGCCCAGCTTTTTTATCGATCTTATCTTCGGTTCCAATCTATTCTGCTTGGCTAAGTTTAAAGTTGTTGTACCCCGCTCCAACTTTCAAGATTAAAAGCTGTTGTTGTAACATTTCTAAAATTGCCAAAAAATTATAGACAAATTGAACTTTGTTTTCTGAATTTCGCAGCAGCAGCGCAAAATCTAGCTCTTTATTTATATTTACAAGATTTTTAATTACATATTTTTGTTGTTCAACGCTGTACGGATATTGAACAACGGTGTGTTTGATTTCTGCTACGCGTAAGGTATGCTTCTCTATAGAACGCCTATAAACGCCCAATAGGCGGAACAGGTTTAGGGAGAATAGTTCATCTTTGTGCGACATAGATGCCGAGGCTGATGTTAAATCTGCATCTATATTTCCACGTTTTGCTCGAAGTGCGCGCTCGGTTTCTAAATGTTTAAGTCTTTCTGCGGCATCTTTAAATTGCTTGTAGGCCATCAATCTCGCAATGAGATCATCTTCACTGTTTATTTCAGATTCATCCGTATTTAATGCCAATCTGGGCAGTAGCATTTTAGATTTTATCCGCATAAGCGTGGCTGCGACCAAAATAAATTCGCTTGCTATTTCTACATTTAGTGCCAAAAGCTCATGAATGTAGGCTAGGAAATCAGCAGTTATTTTGGCAATTTCCACCTCATGGATGTTGAGCTCATCTCGTTCTATAAAAAAAAGAAGCAAATCGAACGGCCCTTCAAAAACTGGAATTTTAATTTCAAAAGAATCTGTCTGCATACCTGCGCTCAAATTTAATTATTTTAACGGTAAAAGTTTAATGGGTTCATACAGAAAGGTTTCATCATTAAGTAAAGCTTTATTTTGCTTCATTCAAAAAACGGGATTATTTTTTCCTATTCAAACAAAAATGCCGTAATTTGTGTATTAGTTCCACTATTAACAACCGAATGCAGGTACAGGCTGGTCCATTATTATCGAATATTAACTATCCAACTGATTTAAAAAAGCTTAGCGAAGCTGATTTGGAACTAGTAAGTCAAGAGCTTCGCCAGTACATTATAGACGTGGTAAGTGTAAACGGCGGCCATTTTGGCGCTAGTCTCGGTGTAGTAGAACTTACCGTTGCTCTGCATTACATTTTAAATACGCCTTATGATAAATTGGTTTGGGATGTTGGACATCAAGCCTATGGACATAAAATTCTTACCGGCAGGCGAGACCTTTTTCATACCAATAGAATTTATAAGGGCATAAGTGGTTTTCCCAAAATTAGCGAAAGTGAATATGACACTTTTGGTGTAGGCCATTCGTCTACGTCTATTTCTGCCGCGTTAGGTATGGCTGTTGCTTCACAACTTAAGGGAGAAACAGATCGTCAGCATGTGGCCGTTATTGGCGATGGGGCGATGACCGCCGGTATGGCTTTTGAGGGATTAAATCATGCAGGGATTGAAAACAGCAATTTGTTGGTTATTTTAAACGACAATTGTATGTCTATCGATCCAAATGTTGGTGCGTTAAAAGAATATTTAACGAGTATAACAATATCTAAATCTTACAATAGGTTTAGAGACGACATATCAAATGTGCTTGTAGCCTTATCTAAACTTGGTCCAAATGCGCATAAATATGTTAAGAAAATAGAGAAGAGTATAAAAGGAACGTTGCTTAAGCAAAGTAATTTGTTCGAAGCACTTAACTTTAGATATTTTGGTCCTGTTGATGGGCACGATGTAAAACGACTTGCCGCTACAATTAAAGATCTAACCGCTATTCCTGGTCCAAAATTGCTTCATTGCATTACCGTTAAAGGTAAAGGTTTTGCGTTGGCAGAAAAAGATCAAACCATGTGGCATGCGCCTGGTCTTTTTGATAAAATTACTGGCGAAATAAAAAAAAGTAAATCAGATAAACCTCAGGCTCCAAAATATCAAGATGTTTTTGGGCATACGCTCGTTGAGCTTGCCGAAGCAAATGAAAAGATTGTGGGCATTACACCTGCTATGCCATCGGGTTCTTCTATGAACATTATGATGAAGGCGATGCCAAAGCGCGCGTTCGATGTTGGCATTGCAGAGCAACATGCCGTCACTTTTTCTGCCGGACTAGCCGCGCAAGGAATGGTTCCATTCTGCAACATCTACTCTAGCTTTATGCAGCGGGCCTATGATCAAGTTATACATGATGTTGCCATCCAGAAATTTAACGTAGTTTTTTGTTTGGATAGGGCGGGATTAGCTGGAGCCGATGGGGCAACTCATCATGGCGCGTACGACATCGCTTTTATGCGTTGCATACCAAATCTTATCGTCTCTGCACCAATGAACGAAGAAGAGTTGCGAAACTTAATGTACACCGCACAGCAGGAAAACATGGGCCCTTTTGTCATTCGTTATCCACGTGGCAATGGCACTATGCCCGATTGGAAACGTCCTTTTAAAGCTTTGCAAGTTGGAAAAGGAAGAAAAATTTGTGATGGTGAAGACGTTGCTATTTTAACTTTTGGGCATGTGGGCAACTTTGCGTCAGATGCGAGAGCGGAGTTGAATACTGAAGGGTTTCATCCAGCGCATTACGACTTGCGTTTCGCAAAGCCTTTAGATGAAGCGATGTTGCACGAGGTTTTCAGCAAATACAGCCATGTAATTACCGTAGAAGATGGCACGTTACAAGGGGGTATTGGATCGGCAATACTGGAATTTATGGTCGACCATAGATATACAGCAAACGTGGTACGATTGGGTATACCAGATAAATTTATAGAACATGGCGAGCAGGCACAGCTATGGGCAGAATGCGGTTATGACAAAACAGCAATTATTGCTGCGGTTAAAAAAGTTGGCGTAAAGCGTACAACAAATAGTTTGGCCGTATAGCTTATGCGTTAATCACGCCAATAATCTTAAGAAAACTAACTAGTTAAGCATGGTGATAGGGTTCGCCTTTTAAAATGCTAAAGCCCCTATACAATTGCTCAACAAAAAATAGTCTGATCATTTGGTGGGAAAAAGTCATATCTGATAAGGACAATAGGCCGTTTGATCTTTTATAAATGGTTTCGTCGAACCCGTACGGGCCACCAATTATAAAAATAAGGTGCTGCACACTTCCAACCATCTGATGATTTAGATAATTTGAAAAGTTTATCGACGAATATTTTTTTCCTTTTTCGTCTAACAACATCACCACGTCTGTATTGCCGATCTGCTTTTCTAAAAGCACTGCTTCCTTTGTTTTTTGCTGCGCTTCGCTGAGGTTTTTTACATTTTTAACATCAGGTATTTGTATAAAACTAAAGTTGATGTAGTGTTTAAGGCGATTGACATATTTTTCTATCCCTTCAATAAGATATTTGTCTTCAGTTTTGCCAATGGCAATCAGGGTAATTTTCATTTTATAACTTCGGTTTAGTTTCTTTTCGCAAAGAACAAAAATGCAATGCGCCCAAAATTAGTAAATAAAATATTACCTAAATATTTGGCTACATTTAGTGTATTAAACGTCTTTTTTTTGTGAATAGGACAGCGTTTCACCTCGTTAATAGAAGATGACAAGTATAGTAAATTCTTACGGGGATTATGAAAACCTATTTACTCTTTTTAATGCCATTTACCCATTGAGCGACGGTTTAAAGGCAGAAATTATAAAAAAAGTGAAGTTATAAGCGTTAAAAAAAAGCTAAAGCTTTTAAATGTAGGTGAACGAGGCGACACAATGTATTTTATTATAAAAGGAGCGACAAGAATCTATTACCTAAATAAAGAAGGTAAAGAAACCAATACTTGGTTTTTATTTAAGAACGAACTTCTTATATCGGTTTTTAGCTTTTATGATTATTTGGTTGGTGGCGCTGAAGTTTTTGAAAGCATAAAGATTGCATTGAAGATTGATCTCTGTAATTCTTGTTTGACAATATGTTGAAATTTTTATGGCTACATTTAGCGTTTTATTTCACCTAAATCGCCTCTTGAATGTTAAGCAGCATAGAAAATAGAACAATGGCTTACGATCTAAAGGTTACTGAGATTAAACAAACCATCGCAGCACTTAAAAAACAGATCGACCGATTGTCTTTGGGCAGGATTGGATTATTTTTATTAGAGATTCTGTTTTTTATACTTTTGATACAAAGCAAAGAAGGCCCAGAGCGTTGGGGCTCCATTGTTGCCATGTTGGCTATAATTTTAAGTTTTATACTAATTGTTAGAAAGCAAACCAATTTAGATAAAGAAATTATTTTTCAAACTAATTTGCTTTGGATCTATCAAAACGAGATTAATATCGTCGAAGAAAATAGTAATGGCTATAATCAGGGAGAAAAATTTACAAACAGTTCTCATCCATATAGTTCTGATTTAGATATTTTTGGACCACAGTCTCTGTTTGCCGGAATAAACAGAGCAGCTACCGCCGAAGGCAACAAGCTGTTGGCAAAAAGTTTATCAAACGCTTTTAGCAAATCAGAGATTTTAGAAAGACAAATAGCGATAACAGAACTTGTTAGTAAAATAGAGCCAACCTTTGATTTTAGGGCTAACTTGCGAGATCAAGACCATGACAAAATAAAAGTTATTCAGCAAAAATTGGATGGTAGGCTCGGCACCGAACTCGCATTTACCCGCGCAACTTTTTTACGTTATTATGTAGCTGCAGTTCCGTTTATTTCCTTTGTGTTGTTGATGGGCGCGATGGTTATAGGCGGTGTGTTTACAAAAGTGCTTATTTTATATGCCCTTGCGCATCTTGCTTACAATGGATTAACCTATAAAAAGGCGACACAGGTTTTTAACCAATTCTCTAGAAATGCCGATTTATTGAGCAGTTACGCTAAAGCTATTGCCTACACCGAAGACACCATGTGGACGAGTAGTTATATAAAAAAGCTATTTAATGATAATGGAAGGGTTTCAATAGAGATTAATCAACTTTCGGCAATTATTCAGAGCTTTGATGCACGTCTTAATATTTTGATTGGTGTTTTGCTTAATGTTTTTCTCTTATGGGATGTACGTTGTAGCATCAGGCTGGATAAATGGCAAAGTAAATCATCTAAAAACATCATCGCTGCTTTAGAAAGAATAGGGCATTTTGAAGAACTTATTTCATTCGCTACGTTTAGTTACAATCATCTTGATTACGTCGTACCAACTATCCAAGACAATTACTTCTTTTCTACGACAGCAATCGGTCATCCGTTAATTCCTGAAAATACCCGAGTTTATAACAACTTTAATTTTGCAAAAAACCCAACTGTAGACATTGTAACAGGATCTAACATGGCCGGAAAGAGTACCTTTTTGCGCACGGTCGGTATTAATATGGTGTTGGCATATGCCGGTTCTGTGGTTTGTGGAGCGCGGTTGAGTTTGTCGGTTTTTAATCTGGTTTCTTACATGCAGATTGCCGATTCGCTTAACGAAAGCACTTCTACCTTCAAGGCAGAGTTGATTCGTTTAAAGATGATTTTGGAACATGTACAGACCCAAGACAATGGATTTGTACTGATAGACGAAATGCTGCGAGGTACAAATAGTCAAGATAAGTATACTGGATCTAAGGTGTTTATAGAAAAATTATTGAGTTTAAATAAACCTGCACTTTTTGCAACCCACGATTTGCAATTGAGTAATTTGGCGGAAAGAAGTCCCAATCAGGTACGAAATTTCAACTTCGATATTCAGATAAACAATGGACAGATGCATTTCGATTATAAGCTAAAAAATGGGCCATGTAAAACTTTCAATGCGGCCATTTTACTTAAAGAAATAGGTCTAAGTATCGAATAATTAATAACGTTATTTTAAAGTTAGCTTTGCTTTTATAAATTTTCCTGAGGGAGTTAATACATCTTCGCGAGCTAATTGAGCGGGTTTTGTTCCGGGAAGGAGTGCTGCAGAACCTTCTTTTTTATCTGCCATTGACCAGTTACACCATGAAAGGTTATTTTTATTTGCAAAGTCTAGCCAAGCGTCTGTCGACGCCACATATACATCTCCATCGCCAGTTGCTTCGGTTGTGCCAAATTCCGTAATAAAAATAGGGAGGCCTGCATTTATCGCTTTTTGGGCTTCATTTCTGAGGTTTTGTGTGTGGGTACCGGCATAAAAGTGAAGTGTATACGCAATATTTTTTGCATCAATTCGATTTTTAGATGCCTCTATTAATTTCTGCGACCAAGTTGGCGTTCCGCATATAATTACATTATCGGGATCGTTTTTTCTAATGGCTGCGATCACAGCAACATGATAGGGCTTTAAAATGTCTGTCCATGAAACATTCAAAGGCTCATTAAAGGTTTCGTAAATGATGTTTGGTGCATTTCCATATTTCTTAGAAAGCGCTGAAAAAAAAGTTATGGCTTCTTGCTGATGATTTTGCGCATGGTGATCGTGCCAATCTACAATAACATAAATGCCCAATTTTATGGCTGCATCTACCACATCATATATTTTCTTCTTTTCTCGCTTCGGATTTTTGAGGTATCCGCCATTTTCTATCGCCATTGGTGCCCTAACAATGTCCACATGCCAGTTATTCTTTAATTTTTCGAGCGTTTCGTAATTAAAATATTGCGGTTGCCATTGGCTCCAAAATAAAGACATTCCCCTTAATTGAACTGTCTTGTTGTGCTCATTCAAAAGCTGTGTGCCAATAATTTGTAATTTTCCATTTAGTGCAACAGGCGATGGTTTTTGACTTTTTACCGAAGAAATCCCTTCAATAAATGCCAAGAGTAGTAAAGTAGCTTTCGTTGCAAAAGTCATTTTTTTGTTGTTTTAGGTAGAAAAAATAGATTAATTGTATCAAAAATTATGACACATGAAATTAAGTAAATTTGTCTATAAGCAAATGTTTTAAAACATTTATCTTTATGCCATGAACGACAGAACGACCGTTTACAGAAACTATTACGATCCAATGGAAGCTAACATTGTAAAGGGGCGTATTGCGGATGCTGGCTTTGAGTGTTTTTTGGCAGATCAGAACTTGGCTATCCTAAATCCACTCTTTACGCAGGCGCTCGGGGGTATTCGATTGATTGTTTTTGAAAAAGATGTTGTTTCGATCGATAAGTTACTTGCTGAAGAGCCAGACTTCAATGCGGAAGCTTTTAACGAACCAGAGGAGAAACATTCCGAAGAAGTTACAAAAATGGTTTGTGAAAAGTGCGGCTCCAAACATATTGGTTATGGAATGGCGACCAAAAAGCGCTTCGGCTTCTTGACTATGCTTGTGGCCTTTGCAACCTTAACTTATCCCATTTTTGGCAAGAAATGTCACCATTGTTATGATTGTGGGCATGAGTTTAGGTAATGTAGGTATTAAGGATAAAGATATTAGTATTAAGTATCAAGTATCGGGTATCAAGTATTAAGTATTAAGTATTAAGTATCGGGCATCAAGTATTAAGTATCACGTATCGAGATGCAACCATCAAGCCGATAAAACTGATTTGCACCAAGTCGAAACGAACTTTTTCGCTAACCCAAACCTGTCTTTCTTGCACTTCCGATTGTTTCTAAACCCGATTACAGCGGCAGCCCACGAAGTATGAGTGGCTACAGCGAAAAGCGGGGCTCCATTTCCCGATGAATCGCGAATGCCCGTTTTCATAAAAAAAAAAGACGACTCACAAAGGTAAGTCGTCTTAAGTTTATTCAATAAGAATGCTGTTATTTTCCAGCTTTCTCGGCTGCTTCTTTTCTTATAATATTAAGCGCACCACCTGCCTTAAACCATTCAATTTGTGGCGCATTGTAGGTATGGCTCACTTCGAATGCTTCTTTAGAACCGTCTGCATGGTGCAAAACCAAAGTTAGAGGCACATCTGGCGCAAAGGTGGTTAAGCCCACAATATCGATAACGTCATCTTCCAAAATTTTATCGTAATCCTCTTTTAAACAAAATGTTAAACCCAACATACCTTGTTTTTTAAGGTTGGTTTCGTGTATGCGGGCAAATGATTTTACCAACACTGCACGCACGCCCAGATGGCGCGGTTCCATGGCCGCATGCTCTCTCGAAGAACCTTCGCCATAGTTTTCATCACCCACCACAATCGTATCGATTCCGGCAGCTTTATAAGCGCGTTGTGTAGCAGGAACAGGACCATATTGTCCGGTTAAGCTATTTTTAACGGTATCGGTTTTATCGTTGTAAAAATTAACGGCCCCAATAAGCATGTTATTAGAGATATTATCTAAATGGCCACGGAATTTTAACCAAGGACCAGCCATACTAATGTGATCCGTCGTACATTTCCCTTTCGCCTTAATTAGCAAACGTAAACCTGTTAAGTCTGTACCTTCCCAAGCGGTAAAAGGATCTAGCAATTGTAAACGTTGGGAAGTTGGCGAAACAATTATTTCTACCTCAGATCCATCTTCTGCCGGCGCCTGAAAGCCTGCATCTTCTACAGCAAAACCTTTCGGTGGCAACTCCAAGCCAGTTGGCGGATCTAGCTTTACTTCTTCACCTTTATTGTTGGTTAACGTGTCTGTTAATGGATTAAAGCCTAAATTGCCAGATATGGCAATGGCTGCCACTATTTCTGGCGAAGCCACAAATGCAAAAGTATTTGGATTTCCATCCGCACGTTTTGCAAAATTTCTATTAAATGAGTGTACGATGGTATTTTTTTCTGATTTTTCTGCACCTACTCTATCCCACATGCCAATACATGGCCCGCAAGCGTTGGTAAAAATGGTAGCATCTAAGTCTTCAAATGTTTTTAAATAACCATCTCGATTTGCGGTGTAACGCACCTGCTCTGAACCTGGATTTATACCAAAGGAAGATTTGGTAATTAATCCTTTGTCGACCGCTTGTTGTGCAATAGACGCAGCGCGCGATAAATCCTCATAAGAAGAATTGGTACAAGACCCAATTAAACCCCATTCTACCTTTAATGGCCAACCGTTTTGCTCCGCTTCAACTTTCATTTTAGAGATGGGCGTTGCTAAATCTGGTGTAAAAGGACCGTTCAAATAAGGCTCTAACTCATCGAGGTTGATTTCTACAATCTGATCAAAATATAGCTCAGGGTTTGCATAAACCTCTGGATCTCCTGTTAAATAGTCTTTCACAGTATTTGCAGCATCGGCAACATCAGCTCGATTTGTCGCGCGAAGATAGCGTTCCATGCTTTCATCATACCCAAAAGTAGAAGTAGTTGCACCAATTTCTGCACCCATGTTGCAAATGGTTCCCTTGCCGGTGCAACTTAGGTTAGTAGCGCCATCACCGAAGTACTCTACAATTGCTCCGGTACCGCCCTTAACGGTAAGAATGCCAGCGACTTTTAAAATAATATCTTTTGCTGCGGTCCAGCCGCTTAATTTACCTGTAAGTTTAACGCCGATAAGTTTCGGAAATTTCAGTTCCCAAGGCAATCCTGCCATCACATCACAAGCATCTGCACCCCCAACACCGATAGCAACCATGCCTAAACCGCCAGCGTTTACGGTGTGAGAATCTGTTCCGATCATCATTCCACCGGGAAAGGCATAATTTTCTAATACCACTTGATGGATGATTCCTGCGCCAGGTTTCCAAAAGCCGATGCCGTATTTATTAGAAACTGAAGAAAGGAAATCAAAAACCTCGCTACTTTCTTTTTTTGCGTTTGGTAAATCGATGGCGGCACCCAATTTTGCGGTAATTAGGTGATCGCAATGTACGGTAGAAGGAACGGCAACTTGCGGTCTGCCGGCCTGCATAAACTGCAATAAAGCCATTTGAGCTGTTGCATCTTGCATGGCCACTCGGTCTGGTGCAAAATCTACGTAGTCTGTGCCACGAGAGAAAGCTTTTTTCGGATCGCCGTCCCAAAGGTGGGCATATAATATTTTTTCGGATAGCGTTAAAGGTCTGTCAACCAGTTTGCGGGCCGCATCTACACGGCTGCTAAAGTTTGCATAAACCTTTTCAATCATTTCTATATCAAAAGCCATTGATTTTGTGTTTTAAAGTAATCGATTAATCTACTGCGAATTTACAAAAAAATTAAATGGTACAACTTTATTACGTTTCATTAAATTATTTTGGAAGATTTCTAAATAGGATACTGCAAATTTGCTACTAACTGTTATCTTTTTTATTTACTGAAATGTTTTTGAGTATGATTTTTATCGTTTTTGAAACACTTCCGTGTTAGAAGGTGATTTCCGTTTATGGCCATTATAGAACTAACGCCTCGAACTCCTCAGATTGCAAACGAAATTAATAGGGCGCCAAATGCAGGAAATTTGGACAGAAAATCCTAACTCAATCTTGGATTTTTTAAAAATGGAGTTGGGGAAGTCTTAACTAAGAGAAATTTCTTCTGAAAGGCGGCTTGATTGCTATTTTAATCGCGACGTCTTACAATTTCTAGCATTACAAGCTCGAAAAGCCATATCCTTTTTGTGTAAAATATTGCAACACACGCGGCAATGCATATTGTAATCTGTCGAATGCTTTTAAGCTGTCGTGAAAAACAACAATAGATCCGTTTTCAGTATTTTTTATCACATTTTGATAGCATTTTTCGGGCGAGAGATTGGTGTCGAAATCGCCACTTAGCACATCCCACATAATTGGGTTGAGGGCGGGAAGGTTAAGGGTAAAGGGGTGTGATTGATCTCCAACTTCCGACTTCCGACTTCCGACTTCTGATTGTGCAGTTTCGCCTTCAACCTTCCAACCCTCCACCATCAGCCTTTCTATCTGCGATTTCGCAATCCTCCCATAGGGCGGTCTAAATAAATTGGTTTGAGTTAGTTTTTGAGCCCTTAGTACATTTGCCAAATACGTTTCATCATCAGTTTTCCACCCATTTAAATGGTTAAAAGTATGATTGCCGATTGAATGACCGGATTTAAATACTTCAGAGAACTCCTTTGGATTTTTTTGGATGTTATCGCCGATACAAAAAAAGGTTGCCTTGGCCTGATAGGCAGCTAAAGTTTTTAAAACGAAGGGTGTAACAATAGGTATGGGTCCATCGTCAAAGGTTAAAAAAATGGTTTTTTCGTTGCGAGATTTATTCCAAAGCAATTTTGGATAGTACAATTTCAAAAACAAAGGACTTTTAACGAGGTACATAGCCGGCAAAGTTACTAAATAGCCGTACAGGTTTAAGGATTAAATTTCTTATTTTTGGCGAAATGACCACCACTGACATGAGAAAATTTAACCACTTATAATGATTGGCAAAACACATATAAATAGTAAATTAATGAAGATCGCAAATAAACTAGGACTATTAATGTCTTGCACAGTCTTGGCCACTTGCATGTTTAGCCAAGATGCATCATCTCAAGAGGTTATTACCTTGCAGCAGGCGGTCGAAAAAACTTTGAATAACAATTTGCAAGTGAAGCAGTCTCAGCTTGAGGAGAGTTTGGCCGTTGAAAATCTAAGCCAGTCTAAATATGCGCTCTACCCAACATTGAACGGCAGTGCAAGTACCGGTTTAAGTTTTGGACAGAGTAGGGATCAAAATACATTTCAGGTGATCAACCAGAAATTTACTTCCGTTAGCGGTGGGCTAAGTGCGGGTGTAAATATTTTCCAGGGCTTCCAGCTGTTAAATACCATTAAGCAAAACAAGATTTTGTTAGATGTTAATAAAACAGCCACCGAAAAAGTTAAAAATGACCTTATTTTGCAGGTCATAACTCAGTATTTACAAATATTATACAATAAAGATTTTTTGAGGGCGGCAAAAGATCAGCTTGGGGTATCTAATCAACTGTTAAAAAGAGAGCAGGCGCTGCTAGATGCGGGTAGTAAAACTTTGGCTGATATTTCGCTGGCCAAATCTCAATCAGCGACCAGCGAACTTAATGTAACAAACGCAGAGAACGCACTTACCATTTCATACATTACCTTGGCCCAATTGATGGATATTTCGTCCGCTACAAGGTATGAGGTTCAGGCACCTTCTCTCGATAAATTTAAGAAGATGCAGGACAGCGTAGACGCTGAGGGCATTTATCAAAAGGCTTTAGGCGAATTTCCTGACATAAAATTGGCGGCTTTAAATACGGCCGCTGCCGCAAAAGGCATAGACATTGCAAAAGGTAATTTTTATCCACGCTTGCAGCTGGGAGCTGGTTTGCAATCTGCTTATTCAGATCCGAGTTTTCCGAGTAGATCTTTTTCGCAACAATTAAGCGATCGTTTTGGACAAAATGTTGGTCTAAGTTTACAGATTCCTATTTTTAACGGTTTTGTAGCTAGATCGAGTGTTAGACGAGCTAAGATTAACTTCGTCCAAAACCAGACACAAGAACAATTGTCTAAAAATAATTTAAATAAGGTCATCTATCAGGCTGTGGCAGATTTGAAAGGTGCAGACAGCCGTTATAGCTCTACTCTTAATGCATTTAATGCGCAAAAGGATGCATTTTATGCAGTCGAACAGCGCTACAATGTTGGCTTAGACAACAGTTTGGACTTCAATACTGCTCAAACAAATAGGAATAAAGCGGAGATAGATTTTATCCAAGCTAAATATGATTTATTATTTAGAGGAAAATTAATTGACTATTATCTAGGCAAAACCATTACATTTTAAATACCTATTAAAGAGACATTACCTTAACTATTATGAAATTAAAACCAATACTTATTACTCTGGGCATTGTTGTTGTCCTGCTAATTGTGCTGAAACTTACTGGTGTTATTGGCGGCAAAAAGACCGAGAAAGTTACCGTTCAGAAGGCGATAGATAAAACTGTGATAGAAACCGTGACCGCAAGTGGAAAAATTCAACCTGAAACAGAAGTAAAGTTGAGTTCCGAAGTGTCTGGAGAGGTCGTTGAATTAAAAGTTAAAGAAGGAGATGTGGTTAAGGCAGGTCAATTGCTCTGTAAGGTAAGACCAGATGTACTTCAATCTGGTTATGATAGAAGTGTAGCGAGTTTTAATGCTCAAAAAAGTGCAGTGACGGCTTCTGAGCAGCAGTTGGCGCAAGCACAAGCGAATTTTGCCAACGAGGTAACCATCTATAAGCGCAACACGGAATTATCTACTAAAAAAGTTATATCTGTTGCGGAGTTTGATGCTGCGAAAGCTGCTTATTTAACAGCGAAAGCAACGTTGGCAAGTGCAAAAGCAAATGTTACCGGCGCAAAATATACGTTAGAACAAACTGGTGCAAATGTAAAAGAAGCAGGAGCAAATTTGGCAAAAACCACCATTTATTCGCCTGTTGACGGCGTGGTATCTAAACTTTCTATTGAACTCGGCGATAGAATTTTGGGTACTTCTCAATTTGCTGGTACAGAGATTATGCGCATTTCCAACCTTTCCTCGATGGAGGTTAATATTGATGTGAACGAAAACGACATCACCAGGGTTAAAGTAGGCGATAGTGCCTCTATCGATGTAGATTCTTTTAGCGATAAAAAATTTAAAGGCATTGTCACGGAGATTGCAAGTTCTTCAACTGCCGTTGGCACAGCGGCAAGTTCTTCCGTTGATCAAGTAACCAACTTTGCAGTAAAAGTTAGGATTACTGAAGGTGATGAGGGCAAGCAACAGTCTATCTTTAGACCGGGAATGTCTGCGACAGTAGATGTTCAGAGTGCTTCTTTAAAAGGCTTATCGGTTCCAATACAATCGGTTTTTACTGGGTCTCCATCGGATGGTTCAAGCGAAAATAAATCGAACGATAACTCGAATAACAGTGATCAACAAAAAGCAAAACTGAACGATAAAACTGTTAAACAATATGTATATGTGGTAAATGGCAATAAGGTTAAGAAAACACAAGTTACCACAGGCATTCAAAATGATCAGGATATTATTGTTAAGTCGGGTTTAAAAGCTGGTCAAGAAGTGGTAACGGGTCCTTATGCCGCCATTCAGAATAAATTGAAGGATGGGATGGAAATCGAAAAAACCACTAAAGACAAATTATTTACCAAAGACGGAAAATAATAGTCAATTTCTAAATAATTCCATAAGTTTGAGCACAGCACAAATAGCTGTGCTTTTTTTTGGGTATTTGACAATGGATATCCAGTTTCAAAACTAACTTATTATGGTTCCGAAAATTGCAATGATAGGTGGAGGAAGTTGGGCCACAGCCATGGTAAAAATGCTTGCCGACAATTTAGCCGATAAGGAAATTTATTGGTGGATGCGAAACGCAGAAGCCATTGCACATATAAAGAAGTTTAAACACAACCCAAATTATATCAGTTCAGTAGAAATTAAACTGAAGGATGAAAATATTTCCAACGACATCAGCTACGTCATTGAAAAAGCTGATTATGTAGTTCTAAACGTTCCTTCGGCGTTTTTAAAAGAAAGCTTAGAAGGCATACAACCGGAACAGCTAAAAGGAAAGAAAATTATCTCTGCGATCAAAGGCATAGTACCCGATGACAATTTGATAATTGGGGAGTTTTTGCATAAAATCTACGGCATCCCATACCATGATATATTGGTGGTAAGCGGGCCATGCCATGCCGAGGAGGTTGCGTTAGAAAAACTTTCTTATCTAACAATTGCTTGTACGGATCCAAAAAAAGCGGAAGATTTTGCTTCATTTTTGGAGACCAGATACATTAAAACCAACGTTTCTGACGATATTTTCGGAACTGAATACGCTGCAATTTTAAAGAATATTTATGCCATTGCAGCCGGTATTTGTCATGGCATCGGCTATGGTGATAATTTTCAGGCTGTTTTGATTAGCAACGCCATCAGAGAGATTAGCCATTTTGTCGATAAAGTTCACCCCATTTCAAGAGACATTAAAGAATCGGCTTATTTGGGCGATTTACTTGTTACTGCCTATTCGCAGTTTAGTAGAAACCGTACATTTGGAAATATGGTTGGCAAGGGTTATACGGTAAAGAGTGCCCAACTTGAAATGAATATGATTGCTGAGGGTTATTTTGCAGTGCAATGCATGCACCTAAAACGCTGTAACTTTGATGTAGAAATGCCTATTTTAAAGGCAGTACATAATATTCTATATAAAAATCATTCACCTCAAATAGAAATGAAGCTTTTGGCAGAAATGCTGAGCTAATTTACTCTTTGAGTTTATTTTTGCTTCCTACAATTGTTTTCAATCCTCGCATCTGCTTTGATCTATTTTTTTTGTAAACTCTAGTGCGATATTTTTTATTTTCTTAAGGTCAAACAAAGGGTTTCGGCTGCTGTTTTATTTCTATAATTTTAAAAATAAAACATCATGAAAAATAAATTAGTGACTGGTATGCTGTCTTGTGCATTGTGCATAGGAATTAGTTTCGGCGCAAGTGCCCAAACCAAGAAAAATGCAGTTGAAAGAACGGCAGATAAAACTGGTAAAGTTATTACTAAAGCAGCCAATAAGACTGCAGAAGTTGCTGTTAAAGGCG
This sequence comes from Pedobacter sp. UYEF25, assembly GCF_054061655.1. Lineage (NCBI taxonomy): Bacteria > Pseudomonadati > Bacteroidota > Sphingobacteriia > Sphingobacteriales > Sphingobacteriaceae > Pedobacter > Pedobacter sp. UYEF25. Next base: position 15,590 of record NZ_JBSSEL010000025.1, read on the forward strand.
AGGCAAAAGTAGCGGATAAAGTTTGGAAAGGTAAAATGGCTCCAAACGGCTCTGACGTGTACATCAACAGCAAAAACGAAAAATATTATGTAAATAAAAAAGGTGCCAAAATTTGGCTGAAGGCAAGTCAGATTAAGAATAGACCAAAGAATGATTAAGATGAGACACCACTCATTCTGAAGCAATGCAGTCTCTAAAAGGCTGCATTTGCTTTTAAATTTTGTCTGATAGCTTGATTAATCCTTGTTTAAAGCGGATTTTAAACTTCTCTTCTACGAAATGGTAAATCAATAAGGAAAGGAAGAATGAAAAACCGGTCGCCATTAGCAGTAAAACATATTTATTAATTGCGTTTTCCCATAATAGAAAAAATCCAACTCCAAAGCCATGTATCAAATACAAAGGATAGGTAAGTTTTCCAAGTTGTGCGGCAGATCTTAAAAAATCAAAATTCAGTTTGTCTGTGGCGGAGAGCGCGAAGAGTAGGTAAAATACAGAGAGGCAGGCTAGTACAATGTAATTGTTAAATAAGTTTTTTGCTTGATAGAAATGGTTCATGTCGGCGGTAATCCAAACGTCGTTCTTTACATTAATCAAGAAACACAATATCAGAAGAACAATTAACCGCCATTTTTTTGTATAATCTATTTTGCATAAATAAAACAGCATGCCTGCGATAAAACTGCAACTGTATTTTGGGATCAGAAAAAAGGAGAATGCGTTTTTTGTGGAGTTTAGGTCAATGCTGAGGGTATAAAGAAGCCATAATAAAATAACAATTAATAAGCTTTTCCATAGCTTTAGCGCAGCAATTGCAAGTATTATTAAGTAGAATCCAAGCTCGTAAGTGAGCGTCCAAAATACACCATTAAGGTTCTTTTTGCCTAGAAATTCTTGAAACATTGTTAAATTTACCGCTAGCAATTTAAAAGTAGTTGGGGTAGAATCTGGCAGTTGAATGTGGCCAAAATAAAGAAAGGCAAAGGTAAGCAAGCAACAGACCCAATAAGCGGGGTATAGCCTTGCAATGCGCGAAATAACAAAGTATTTTGGCGATTTGTTCATGGAAGATAGGAGTACCACGTAGCCGCTTATCATAAAAAATACCTCTACCCCTAGATAGCCATATTTGGATATTTTTTCGATGCCGAAAAAAGGTGTTCCCATCATCCGGTTGGACGCGAAAGTGTAATGGTAAAAAAGTACTGCTAATGCAGCAAGGAATCGCATTAAATCCAGTTCGTAAAATCGAGATTGCTTTATTTCTTGCATGGCACCATTGAGCTGAACAATATCATCCGTCGAATATAAAAAAAAGTTATAGATTCGATCTTTTGAAATCACAATTGATTTACTGCATTGCCAAGGTTAGGTTGTAGTTTGCAATGCTACATCGTTCTCTGAGTGAACTCAATGGATTAGTCTCGTAAAACGTCGTTCTAATTAAAGATTTAGCAAGAAATTTTAACTTATTTCATCGTTCAACGGAAACATTTTCTGCCTGTAGAGATAAATAAAGAATTGGCACAACTCAGGCTAATTTTACAGTTAGTTATCACCACTCACCAAAAACCAACTCAAACGATCGTTCCATAGAGATCAAAATCTTCTGCCCTGCTGATTTTAACATTTACAAAGCTCCCAACTGACGCATAATCTATTTTAGCATCTATTAGCACCTCATTGTCTACTTCTGGCGAGTCATATTCAGTTCTGCCGACAAAGTAGTCCCCTTCTTTTTTATCAATAAGAACCTTGAAAGTCTGTCCTATTTTTTGCTGATTGATATCGAAAGATATTCCTTGTTGAATGTCCATAATACCTTCTACACGTTGCTGCTTTACTTCGTCAGTAATGTCATCGACTAATAAATGTGCGTGCGTTTTCTCTTCATGAGAATAGGTAAAACAACCCAGTCTATCAAATTTTGTATCGCTTACCCACTTTTGCATTTCTTCGAAATCATGCTCAGTTTCGCCCGGATATCCACAAATTAAGGTAGTTCTCATCGCAATGCTGGGCACCTTATCTCGGATCTGGTTTACTAAATCTATTGTTTTCTGCTTCGTGGTGCCGCGACGCATTGATTTTAGCATATTATCTGTAATGTGTTGCAAAGGCATATCTAAGTAGTTACAGATGTTATTACGCTCATTCATGGCATCCAAAATATCCATAGGGAAGCCGCTTGGATAAGCATACTGTAATCTAATCCATTCTATCCCAGGAATATCTGACAAGCGGCGCATCAAATCTCCTAGATTGCGTTTGCCATAAATATCTAAGCCATAATAGGTGAGGTCTTGCGCAATTAAAATAAGTTCTTTCGTCCCATTTTTTGCTAGAATTTTCGCCTCGTTTACTAATTCTTCTATCGGCCGGCTTACGTGTTTCCCGCGCATAAGCGGGATGGCACAAAAAGAACAAGGACGGTTGCACCCTTCGGCAATTTTGAAATAGGCAAAATGCGACGGCGTAGTCAGCAGGCGTTCGCCAATGAGCTCATGTTTATAATCAGCACCCAGCTCTTTTAAAATATTTTGTAAGTCGTTGGTGCCGAAAAAAGCGTCTACATTACTAATTTCTGCCGACAATTCTGGCTTATATCGTTCGCTTAGGCAACCAGTTACGACAACTTTACCAATTTTGCCAGCACTTTTAAGTTCGCTAAACTGTAAAATTGTATCAATTGATTCTTGCTTAGCATTGTCTATAAAACCGCAGGTATTGATAACCACAATATCATCCCGACCCATTTTGTCACTTTCATGCACCACATTTAAATTATTGCCTCGAAGTTGACCCATTAATACCTCAGAGTCGTACACGTTCTTGGAACAACCAAGGGTTATTACGTTTATTCTCGGTTGATTGGTTGGTTTTTTAACTTTCTTCTTCGTCTCCATATCTTTTGTGATTGCATTGGTGTAAAAGGGTCTTAACCCTATATTCGACTAGTCAAATAAGCTATTAACAAACTCTTTTTTATCAAAAAGTTGTAAGTCGCCCATTTTTTCTCCAACACCAATGTATTTTACTGGTATTTTAAACTGATCGGAAATGCCGATGATTACGCCACCTTTTGCGGTGCCGTCTAATTTTGTAATGGCTAAGGCATTAACATCTGTTGCTTCTGTAAATTGTTGGCATTGCTCAAATGCGTTTTGCCCAGTAGAGGCATCCAAAACAAGTAAAATTTCATGTGGCGCTCCAGGAACTATTTTTTGCATGACCTGTTTTATTTTTCCCAACTCGTTCATCAAACCAACTTTGTTGTGCAGTCGGCCTGCAGTATCAATTATGGCAACATCCTCGCCATTTGCAACTGCAGATTGCAATGTGTCAAATGCAACCGAAGCGGGATCTGAGTGCATTGGCTGCGCAACTACCCGAACACCAACCCGCTCGCCCCATAGTTTAATTTGCTCTACAGCTGCAGCTCTAAATGTATCGGCCGCACCAAGTACAACTTTTAAGCCAGCTTCTTTTAATTTATAAGACAATTTCCCAATGGTGGTGGTTTTGCCAACCCCATTTACGCCTACCACCATAATTACATATGGTTTATGGTCGCCATACTCAAACTGCCTAAAGTCACTGCTGTTGTTTTCGGCAAGTAGAAGCTGTATTTCGTCTTTTAAAAGGTGATTAAAATCTGAGGTCGAAACGTACTTATCTTTGGCAACCCTCGCCTCAATTCTTTTTATGATTTTGAGCGTAGTTTTTACGCCCACGTCACTTGTCACTAAAACTTCTTCAAGATTATCCAGCACTTCATCATCAACCGTAGATTTACCGGCAACTGCCTTGGTAATTTTACTTAAAAATCCATCTTTGGTTTTTTCTAAACCTCTGTCCAATGCTTCTTTAGCTTCGGGTGCTGCTTCCTTTTTTTTAAAAAAATCAAATAAGCCCATACGATTTTTGTTTTTGGATTTGTTTTAGAACTACGCCCAACTTCAATAGAACAAAAAAAGCCCTTCCTTAAATATGGAACGGCCTAAATTCTTATTAGAAGTAAAATTATACTTCCTTCTGTAAAACGATAGCATCTTTAACGTGGTCGTTATGCACCATCATCTGCTTAAATGTATAAGCACCAGTTTTTGGCGATCTAACCATACTAATTACTTTAGAATATTCTTTACCGGTACCGGTTTTCAAGGTTGCAACAACTTTCTTTGCCATGTTTTTATGTTTTTAACTATTGAATTTTATGAGCTAAAGTTACGGTCGAATACCTATTCAATCATATCAACAGCAAATGTTTCAACTATTTAATTTCTTTATGTACAGTTACTTTTCTCAATACAGGATTGAATTTTTTCAACTCTAACCTTTCAGTTGTGTTTTTACGGTTCTTAGTAGATATGTATCTAGACATGCCAGGCATACCGCTGTCCTTATGCTCAGTGCATTCTAAAATAACCTGAACTCTGTTACCTTTCTTTGCCATTTTATATATTTTTTAAGCTGTTAACGTTAACAGAGTATTTTACAATTTTCCTTTTTTCACAAAACGAGTGATCGCTTCTGTAATGCCAATCTTATTGATGGTTTTTATTGCCGAGGTACTTACCTTCAAGGTTATCCAACGGCCTTCTTCAGGAATGTAAAATTTCTGAAGCTGCAAATTAGGATAAAACCTACGTTTGGTTTTCACATTCGAGTGAGATACGTTGTTACCAACCATCGCCTTTTTTCCTGTTAAATCACAAATTCTTGACATGACTTGTTTATATTGTTATGATCGCCGCTTAAATTTTTTAAGAGTGTGCAAATATCCGAAAAATAAATTTAATCGGCAATAGCATTCCCAATTATTTTTTATACCTCACATCCATATCCCAGCTGCCCGGTTCCTTTAACTCAAACTCAATAAATTCTTTTCCCACATGCATTTTTAATCTCAACGGAAAGTGAACACTCACTAATGTAAACTCATTTTGAGTGGTAGATATTTTGTCAACTTTTATGTCTTCATAATTGCCGCTCAGTATTTCGATCTGGTCAAAAACAGGTCCGCTTGCATTTTGAGACTCCCTGGATCTCGATTTACCAGATATGCCAAGCCCTGTCCCATTGTTACTTGCACCATCAAAAGTGGATTGTCCAATTTTAATGTAAACTATATTTTCGTTCTTTTTACCCTTTCTAACAGCTATGGACGCTATATTTTCGGACTTCCCCAATATAGTATATGCGGTAGTCCTAACGGTATCCGTTAAATATTTTTTAGCATTATGCATTGAGGACGCAGGTCTGATGCCTACTGCGGCCATTAAAAATAGAATAACGAAGAAAGCAGCGATTTTCATATGTCAAATGTAGTTAATCAAAGATTAGTAATAATTAAAATGCTAGAGCCTGTGCGCTTTAGTTGTTCTAGTGATAAGAGCGATTTTTTATTTTGGAGCACCATTTGCCACTCACTGTCTAATTAATTGAATGGCATTCCCACCACCCGCAGCTAAATTTACCTTTAAAACTGTTCTTTTGTCAACCGATTCAATTTTTTTAATAAGCTTGTTTGGGTGTAAATTTGCATCAACAGCATCCTCATAAGAGGTTGCTTCGAAATGACCTTCCGAAAGAAACTTCATTGGGATCTCAATCGTTCTTGCATCGCTGTTGTTTATGCTCCCGACATACCAGCTAGTTCCTTTTCTTCTGGCAATGGTTACGTATTTTCCAAGTTCAGCAGACAATACCTTTACTTCATCCCAAACTGTAGGCATTTTTTGTATAAATTCAAATCCTTGTTCACCTTCATATGCAGCTGGATAATCAGCCACCATCTGTAAGTAGCTTTCTAAAACTACATACATGGCCAGCATGTGGCAGCGTGTTCCGCCCATCAAGGGGCGCGTGTGTTGAGGTTTAAAATCCGCTAAAGGCACCGCGCGAAATCCTCCCAAATGATAGTCAGAGGCACCAGCCAACATTCTTATAAATACAATATTTAGATCATGTTCTGCCGTTATTGGCTTTTCTAGCCATTTGTTTTGTTCATAATTGTAAGTGCCTTCGCGCGTAAATTCATTCGGATAGGTTCTATGCAAACCGGTGGGTTTAAAAGAGCCGTGAAATTGGATGTACAACTCATGTTCAGCAGCTTTTTTTAGTATTTCTTCTTGAATGTTTACCATTTCTTGGTCATCCCTATCCATAAAATCTACCATCATCCCTTTGATTCCCCATTTTTGAAACTGAGAAAAAGCTTCCTCTAATTTGGGATAAATTGCTTTCCAGTTTACCCAAACATCAATGCTCACCCCTTTTTGCTTGGCATAATCGCGCAATTGATCCATGTTTAAACTAGGCACAGTTTGCGTTACATCTGTATGAGGCCCCACTACACTGTATCCGGCGGCATCGCTTTTATACCAAGCAAAGCCACCATATCCAATCACTGCATGATATTCGATATTATTTCTCGCAGCAAAATCTATATAGTATTTATTCGTTTCGAAATTAATGCCTGGTGCAAAAGTAGTATCTGGGGTAATGTCCCCATTCCACCAGTGAAAAGTCGTCTTACCGGGCTTAATCCATGATACATCTTTTATTTTAGAAGGTTCGTTTAAACTGGTTAGGATGTTCGATTCCATTAAAACGCCCAATTTGTCTCCTATCATCATAACCCTCCAAGGAGTTTTATGGGGTAAAACGGCCTTCACTTTCTTTTCCGTCTGTCCCGGCAGTGGTGATAACTGAGTTTTAAGGCTTCCGTTAGCTGATTTTTTAAGATACATACCTGCATAATCTCTAAGATTTGCTTCGGTAATGGCCATAAAAATATGGTTTGGATATTCAAAAAGCGCGGGTAAATCCATCATTTTATTGCCCAAGATTTTATCATAGGGCAATGTAGCATAAAGCCCTTCATGACTATTGCTAAAAGTATCCCAAAATAGGGTATGTACGGTTGGGTTTTTAGCAATATTGAAAGAACTTTCCTCTTCCAACATGACATAGCTTTTCCACTGAGATTGTTCCGGAAATTCGTACCGAAAGGCAATTCCATCATTAAAGGCGCGCACAATCAGATTAATCTGACGCTTTGCGCCGTTCTGTTCTATAAGTGGGATAATAACCTGTCGGTGGTCGTCTTGCACAGTTTTTGTTTTGCCGACAACTAAATCATAGCTTTCCTTTACGGCGCTAAAACGTGGCTTTTTCACGGTGAGGTTTTTTCCAAACTCGCCCGTCGCTTCAAAAGAGAATCCCAGCGGGGAATTTTCTATTAGTGGTATGCCTTTATATACAACTTTATACCAAGGCGTTTTCGCGTTAAGTTGAAAAGTATAGATTAAGTTACCGTCAGGAGATTTCAGCTCGATCTTTTTCTGAGCTTGAACTGAAAAATGGAGCATTAACGGAAAAATTAGAAATTTAACAGACTTAGTTATATACATCATAAACGTTTAAAAAATTTGGTTGTGGAAAGGGCTATAGACTTAAATTTATAACCCGATCCTATCAAATATAAATAAATGTTACCAAATTGGGTAAGGCTAACATTAATATTCATTTTGAATCCATTTGACCACCAAGTCTAAGCATTAAATCATTAAATTAGCCGATGAACCAAAAATAAACGAACAGCAATGCAAATCACATCTTTTGAGCAATACGAGGCAGATTATAAAAAAAGTGTAGAAAATCCCGAACAGTTTTGGGGAGAAGTGGCGCAAAATTTTCAGTGGAGAAAGCCGTGGTACAAAGTATTGTCCTGGAATTTCGACGAGCCGAGAATCAAATGGTTTGAAGGCGCTAAGCTAAATATTACAGAAAATTGTTTGGACAGACATTTGGCTAAGGATGGAGATAAGCCAGCTATTATTTTCGAACCTAATGATCCAGAACAGGAAAGTGTTACACTAACCTACAAAATGTTGCATGAGCGAGTTTGTCGGTTTGCAAATGTGTTGAAGCGTAATGGAGCTAAAAAAGGGGATAGAATTTGTATTTACATGCCGATGGTGCCAGAACTAGCCATTGCTGTTTTGGCCTGTGCACGTATAGGCGCCATACATTCGGTGGTTTTTGGTGGGTTTTCTGCAAAATCCATCGCCGATAGGATTGTAGATGCGCAGTGTAAAATCGTTATCACAGCAGATGGTGCAAATCGTGGAAATAAACAAATTCCCCTAAAAGACGTAATAGATGACGCACTGATTGGATGCCCAAGTGTAGAAAAATGTATTGTGCTTACCCATGTGCGTACGCCGGTATCTATGCTAAAAGGGAGAGACGTTTGGTGGGAAGATGAAGTTAAGCATGTAAGCCACATTTGCGAGGCAGAGGAAATGGACGCCGAAGATATGCTCTTTATTTTATATACCTCTGGGTCTACCGGAAAACCAAAAGGCGTGGTCCATACTTGTGGTGGTTACATGGTTTATGCGGGTTATACATTTTCAAACGTATTTAATTATCAACCTGGCGAAGTCTATTTTTGCACTGCAGATATCGGCTGGATTACCGGTCATTCTTACATTGTGTATGGTCCACTTTCGCAAGCAGCCACTTCGTTGCTGTTTGAGGGAATTCCCACCTATCCAGATGCTTCTAGATTTTGGGACATTGTTAAAAAGCATAAGGTGAACACTTTATATACAGCGCCAACAGCCATCCGCTCTTTAATGAGTTTTGGTGATGAGCCTTTGGAAGGAAAAGATTTAAGTTCATTGAGGGTGCTCGGCTCGGTTGGTGAGCCAATTAATGAAGAAGCTTGGCATTGGTATGATGAGAAAATTGGGGGCGGTAAGGCGCCGGTTGTAGATACATGGTGGCAAACAGAAACTGGGGGAATTATGATCTCCCCAATTGCCACAGTTACGCCAACCAAACCAAGCTTTGCTACGCTTCCGCTTCCGGGCGTACAACCAGTTCTGGTAGATGAAAACGGCACAGAAATTATTGGTAATGGTGTGATGGGAAATCTATGCATCAAGTTTCCATGGCCGGGCATGTTGCGTACTACATATGGAGATCATCAACGGTGTAAACAAACCTATTTTTCTACTTACGATAATATGTATTTTACAGGAGATGGCTGCATGCGAGACGAAGACGGCTATTATAAAATTACAGGGAGGGTAGACGATGTGCTAAATGTTTCTGGACATAGAATAGGCACTGCAGAAGTTGAGAACGCCATAAACATGCACGCGGGTGTTGTAGAAAGTGCAATAGTTGGATATCCACATAACGTAAAAGGACAAGGCATTTACGCATTTGTAATTTATCCAAATATGCATGGCGACGAGGAGTTATCAAAGAAAGATATATTACAAACGGTTTCTAGGATTATTGGTCCGATTGCGAAACCCGATAAGATATTGTTTGTGAGCGGTTTGCCTAAAACTAGATCTGGAAAGATTATGCGCCGTATTTTACGTAAAATTGCAGAAGGCGACGTGTCGAATTTAGGTGATACCTCTACTTTACTCGATCCAGCGGTGGTAGAAAGCATTGTTGAAGCTGCGAAGAAATTGTAGATCTGCACATTTATTAATGGTTTAAATCTTCTATATATATGCGAAGAAAAACTTTTTTCTATTGCTGATGTTATCTTGAAAATCAATAGTCCAACATTAAAAAATACATTATGGATAAGTTAGAAATTAAAGGAAAATGGAACGAAATTAAAGGCAAAGTTAAACAGGCCTATGGTGATTTAACCGATGATGATTTGACCCATGAAGATGGAAAAGATGATGAGTTACTGGGGAAATTGCAAAAGAAAACTGGTAAAGGTCGTGACGAATTAGTGAGTTGGATAAATTCACTGTAACTTTTAAAAAACAAGATAATAAAAGGCAATCTGAAAAGATTGCCTTTTTTAGTTTTTCAGGTTCAATTATCAACTCATTACCAGTTAATCTTTATAAGAAATCCAATGTCAGATTTAGCCGAAAGATTTAAAGAAAACCCTTTATTATCTCCTAAAGATTTAGTGCCGAGCAGGCATGGTTTAGAAATTGCTTGCTTACTTAATCCCGGGGTTTTTACTTTTCAGGGTAAAATATGGATGATTGTGCGTGTGGCGGAACGGCCGCCGCAGAAACCTGGAACTATCTCATTTCCGATTTTGAAGTCTGGAGGCATCGAGATTTTAGAGATTGCGGAGCACGACGAAAATTTGATCGCGCTCGATCCAAGGGTAATCAATTACAAAGGGAGAGATTATCTGACCACACTTTCACACCTACGGTTGGTTTGTAGCAACGATGGTATTCGTTTTTATCAACCGGAAGGATATAATTTGCTTCAAGGCGAAGGGGTAAATGAGCGCTTTGGAATTGAAGATTGCCGGGTAACTCAAATCGATGGAATGTATTACCTCAGCTATACTGCAGTCTCGTCGCATGGTGTTGGAGTCGGAATGAGAACCACCAAAGATTGGAAAACATATACTCATCACGGAATGATAATTCCTCCACACAATAAAGACTGCGCAGTTTTTAGTGAGAAAATTGGAGATAAATTCTATGCGATGCATCGGCCAAGCAGCGTAGATTTGGGTGGAAACTACATTTGGCTAGCAGAATCTAACAAAGGCTTTCAATGGGGAAATCATAAATGTATTTTAAAAACACGTAGAAATAGTTGGGACAGTAGACGTGTAGGAGCCGGCGCTGCACCTATTAAAACTGCACTTGGATGGCTGTCTATTTATCACGGCGCTGACGATTCTCATAGATATTGTCTAGGAGGCTTTTTGATGGATCTCGAAAATCCTAGTCAGGTAATCGCACGGTCCGACAATCCAATTATGGAACCTACTGCAGATTATGAGCTTCATGGTTTTCTTGGTAAGGTGATATTTACTAACGGGCACATCATCAATGGTGATGAATTAATAATTTATTATGGTGCTGCTGATGAGTTTGTATGTGGTGCAAAATTTTCTATCAATGCCATATTAGCAGAATTGAAGCCAGTCAACGATGTTTAAATCCTATTCTAGTAAAATGGCTGATTAGATACTACAAAAATTGGTTGACTGGCGGCTCTATTTAAAGGTTTTACCGTTGACATAAAGTCAAGACTGCGCTCTATCTGAAACCTATCTAAATCAATTATGTTGATTGGTAAGATGCTATTTTAGAAACCGACTTTCTTGATAAGCTATATCAATCAATTGTACAAAGGAATAAAAAATGATAAAATCTATAAATCCATATTCGTCAAAGCAGGTCTTCGAAATTCGAGAACTCAATACATCTGAAATCGAACAAGCGATTAAAAAAGCTGACCAGCGCTACCACATTTGGAGAGAAGTGCCGATTGCTGAAAAAAAGAAATTTATGAAAGCTGCTGCTGTAGAATTGAGAAAAAACAGCAAGGAATACGCTACAACAATAACTGCAGAAATGGGAAAACCCATAACACAATCTTTGGCAGAGGTAGAAAAGTGTGCGATAGTTTGTGATTTTTATGCTGAAAATGCTGAAGTGCAGTTGGCAAATAAAACCATCAAGACAGAAGCCTATGAAAGTTATGTGAGCTATGAACCTATCGGAACCGTATTGGCGGTAATGCCATGGAACTATCCATTTTGGCAAGTATTTCGCTTTGCCGCGCCTGCGCTGATGGCAGGAAATGTGGGCATACTAAAGCATGCGAGCAACGTGATGCAATGTGCGGAGAACATTGAAAAGGTTTTTAAAAGAGCAGGATTTGCTGAAGGCTGCTTTACGAATCTGCCCATCAAAAGCCAGCAGGTTGAAGCCATTATAAGAAATGAAAAGATTAAAGCTGTTACGCTTACAGGTAGTGAAGCTGCTGGAAAATCAGTGGCCGCCATTGCCGGTGCAGAAATTAAGAAGTCGGTTTTGGAGTTGGGGGGGAACAATGCTTTAGTTGTTTTTAATGATTGCAATATGGATGAAACTATCAAAATCTGCGTTCAAGCACGTTTTCAAAATACCGGACAAAGCTGCATTGCTGGGAAACGGTTATTGGTTCACGTTTCAATAACGAAAGAATTTACAGAAAAATTTATAGCCTCGGTGGGTAATTTAAAAGCAGGAAATCCAATGGATAGCGACACTTTTATCAGTACGATGGCGCGAGTTGATTTAGCCGAAGAATTAGAAAAACAACTCAATCAATCCGTTCAGCAGGGCGCGAAAATATTAGTCGGAGGCAAGCGTAATGGCGCTTTTTTCGAGCCTACCGTTCTTGGAAATGTTACCAGTGATATGACTATTTTTACCGAAGAAACTTTTGGACCGTTGATTGGGATAACAACTTTTGATAGTGATGAAGAGGCAATTTCTTTGGTAAATCAGAGTAAGTTTGGTTTGGGTGTTTCTATCTTTACTCAAGATTTGCATAAAGCCAAGAGTCTGGTTCCAAAATTTGATGATGGAGCAGTGTTTGTAAATGAATTGGTAAAAAGCGATCCTAGATTGCCATTTGGAGGAACGAAGACATCTGGTTATGGGCGAGAATTATCCATTGACGGAATTCATGAATTTGTGAATAGAAAAACAGTTTATATTAACAAATTTTAGTTTTAAGTCTACATGTGCACAAAGCTTAAATAGGGTATTAAGAATAACACGGGCGATTTTCTTTCAAGAAGATCGCCCGTGATTATTAAATATTTTAATTTCTAATAGCCGAAAATTTGCTCTAAACTCAGCTTACTTAGCGCTCCATATTTGATAAGACTGCTGGTGTCTATCTTTTTATCAGAGGCGACTATACAATAATTGTAAGGTTTATTGGCAATATTAGTTTGATGAAATGCTTTTAAATCATCAAAATTTAATGGCTTCAAATCCCTGTATTCATCAATTCTAGAATCATGATCGAATCCTAACTTTTTGTCTGCCAAATACCGATAAATAATATCGTCTTTGGTAACTCTTGCAATCTCGATGCCATTTAACGAATTATTTTTTGATAAACTGAAATTTTTATCGCTCAGCGGAAGCGTATCTAACAATTCATTCATACCTACTATGGCTTCATTCATTTTGTCTGCCTGTGTGCCAACATAGGCAACGATTAAATTTTCCTTTTCTCTTTTATCAGGTGTGGCGTATACAGCAAAGGTAGAATAGGCAAGAGCCTTGGATTCCCTAATGGTTTGAAAAACGACAGAACCCATACCGCCACCAAAATAATTGTTAAAAAGATCTATTTTCGCAGCGTTTTCTGGGTTATATAAACCAGCATTTCGTTCCCATCTAATTTCAGCTTGAACCATATCGTAATTTGCGAAGTAAACCCTATTGGTATCGGTTTTTGTGTATGCAAATTTTTTCATCGGCGCAGCTGGAGTAAAGGCTTTTCCCAGCGGATGAAGTTTAGCAATGTTCGTTGTAAAATCCGTTAACTTTTCCGGACCATAATACGTAATGGTATGTTCGTAGTTGGTCAGGTTGTGTAACAAATAAATTAAATCGGCTGCTTTGATGTCTTTAATCTCTTGGTTACTTAACTGATAATTAAATGGATTATCTGCACCATATTCCGCAAAGCTCATCAAGCCTGTTAAAATAGAGCCTTTATTTAATTTGGCATTTTCTCTGTCTTTTAAAATTCGGCCTTTAAGGTCTTCCAATGCCTTTTCATCTGGTTTACAGTTTGCTAAAACATCTTCCAACATGCCAGTCGCCTTGTCGAAATTTTCTTGTAAACCGCTTAACGAAACAGTTGTTACTTCTGTTCCAACATTTAGGCGATAACTACAGGCAATGTTATAAAAAGCTTTGCTTATTTCTTCAGCGGTGTATTTATTCGTTCCTAAAAAGGCCAGATACTGTGCAGCATAGGGCAACAATCTGTAGTTGTAAGAGCCCATTTCAAAACGATAACCCATTCTAAAAATACTATTTTCTGTATTTTGCACTTCAATTACATCAGCTATTCCTGTTTTGCCAAACTCAAGGTCTTTTTGATAATCTAAAAATTTTGGCGCAATTGGTTTCACAGATTCAGCAATGATGCTCTTGGTAAATGGAGAAACTTCGTTTGCATTTGTTTTTACGGCAGTAATAGCAGGTTTTTGAACTTTGATAATATTTTTGTCCTCGCCTTTATGCTTCAATGCGACCACATAATTGTCTTTAAAAAAGGCGTTTGCAAAATCTACAACTTCCTGTTTTGAAATCTTTGCCATGTCATCAGTACTCGCCAAATTTTTATCCCATTCAGTTCCGCGGTTCTGGATGAAAGCGGTCATGGTAGCATCTGCCCTCACATCGTTGTTGTCGTATCCTTCTAACTCGGCCAATTTGGCATTTGCAACCGTTGCTTTTATTAACGTTTCGTCAAAATCACCTTTCTTAAGCAAATCAATCTGCGCCAATAAAAGCTTTTTAGTTTCATCTAAACTTTGACCGGTTTTTGGCGTGGCCGATAAGATAAAAATGCCGTAGTCTTTCATTTGTTCATAAAATGATCCAGCTCTTAAAACAGCTTGTTTTTTGTTCAGATTGATGTCCAACAACCCTGCTTTTCCATTAGATAATATGCTGTTTATCAAATCTAACAGTATGCTCTTATGCGTGTTCTCTGCAAAACCGCGATAGGCTATGTACAAATTTTCAGCACTTGGACCGTAAATATCTACAGTTTGTATTTTTGTGAGTGGCTTTTCTGGAGCGGGTTGATAAGGCTCAAAAGCTTTGGGTTGCATATAAGCAAAATCTTTCCCTATTTTTTTGATCAAATCATCGTAGTTAATGTCGCCGCTCATAATAAGCGCCATGTTATTTGGCACATAATACTTGTTGTAATATTTTCTAATCTCAACCAACGACGGATTTTTCAGGTTTTCAATTGTTCCTATTGTGGTTTGTTGTCCGTAATTGTGTGTAGGAAAAAGTGCAGCAAGCATCTTCTCATACATTTTGTTTCCGTCGTTGTCCAATCCGCGATTTTTTTCTTCATAAACGGCTTCTAATTCCGTATGGAAAATTCTAAAAACAGGTTGTCGAAAACGTTCTGCCTGAACAGCTAAAAATTTGTCGACTGCATTAGACGGGAGGTTTTCCTCATAAACGGTTTCCTCTACCGAAGTATGGGCATTGGTAACGTTACTTCCAATGGCTTTCATCATTTTATCGTATTCATTGGCAATAGAGTAAGTAGAAGCTTCGCCCGATAATTTGTCGATTTGTTTATAGATTTCTTTTCGTTTTACGGTATCTGTTGTTTTATCGTAAACCTCATAAAGTGATTGAATTTTATCTAGATAAGGTTTTTCTTTAGCGTAATTCATCGTACCAAACTTATCTGTACCCTTAAAAAGTAGGTGTTCTAAATAGTGCGCCAAGCCGGTATTTGTGCGTGGATCTGTATTGCTGCCAGCCCGAACCGCCATTTTATACACAATATTTGGCTCTTTATTGTTTTGGGAAAGAATGACTGTAAGGCCATTTTTTAAGGTGTAAAAACGCGTTTTTGTCGGGTCGTTGGTTACATATTTGTAGGTGTAACCTGCAGACGAACCGGTTTTCCACTGATACACGGTCTGTGCTTTCACTAAAAATCCTGATAACAGAAAAAATAGTAAAACTAATGTTTTAATTTTCATTGATTATTTTTAATTTAAGTTTTTGAAGCGGTTGATTCAAGATTTTTGCACAACTGCTAATAATATGTTAGTTAGTCAAATATAGAATTTTTACTTGCCTAATTAAATATATAATCACTAAGAAGAGGTTATTTTTTATCTGTACAAAGCAATTTAAAATCGATTGATAAGAGCTCAAAAATTTTATAATTTGTACATTTACCATTATGAAAAAAAAGGGTGAAAGACCGAATATATTAGTTGTAAACGACGATGGCATTACAGCCAAAGGAATTAAGAACCTGATAGAGGTAATGGAGCCTTTGGGTAACGTGGTTGTTGTTGCTCCAGATAGTCCACAAAGTGGCATGGGTCATGCCATAACAATAGGCAAACCCATTAGGTTTGATAAGGTAGAGTTGTATCATGGGGTTGAAATGTACAAGTGCAGCGGCACACCTGTAGATTGTGTTAAGCTTGCCGTTAATAAGATATTTAAGGGCAAAAAACCAGATTTGTGCGTGTCTGGCATCAATCATGGTTTAAACAACTCCATCAACGTTATTTATTCTGGTACCATGTCTGCTGCGGTAGAAGGCGCTATAGAAAAAATTCCTTCTATTGGATTTTCACTAGATGATTTCACCTCAGATGCCGATTTTCAGTATACCAAACCATTTATAAAATCTATTTCACAACAGGTGTTGCAACATGGTTTGCCAGATGGAACTTTATTAAATGTTAACTTTCCAAAAGGCGATGGAATTAAGGGAATAAAAATTTGTCGGCAAGCAAATGCTAAATGGGCCGAAGAATTTGAAGAGCGAATAGATCCATATAAACGACCTTATTATTGGCTAACAGGTGTTTTCCAAAATTTTGATAAAGGAGAGGATACCGATGTGTGGGCCTTAGAACATGGCTACGTTTCGGTAGTTCCTGTTCAATTTGATTTAACCGCTCATCATGCCATTCAGCTGCTAAATGGCTGGGATTTTGGAAATCCACCAACATCAGCGCAAAAAGTTCCATCACCAGATGGTGCAAACTTAGGATAGACCATTGATGAACGCACATTTAGGGAAGTTAAAAAATTCAGTTTGGACAGGCTTATTTATAGGGTTTTTTATCCCGGCATTACTGTGTGCCATTGCATGGTATATTATTAACCACATAATTTATTTGGCAAAGGCCGATTTGCTTTACATCGGCGGCATCGCGGTTAATGCTTACACTATGCAGTATTTCTTTAAATACAATAAAGAAAATATTGGTAGGGGAATTTTAGCGGCTACTTTTTTCTGTGCGTTTATCTTTTTCTTTTACAAAGTGATGTAAGTTGGAGCGAAGTAGGAGGTCAGAAATCAGATTATTTACCACCGAAAACAAATTATTTTGCCTAAAGCCTAAATCGAATGATTTTCTATTTATCAGATGTGGAAAAAATTTTACATGTTAACATTCCAATAATTCATAAACTCGTAATCGGCAGCAAATGGCAAAAAATCCCTAAATCATACCTATGAAATACTTTTTGATAGCAGGTGAAGCATCTGGCGACCTACATGGGGCAAATTTAATGAAAGCCCTAAAGACGGAAGATCCCAATGCAGACTTTTCTTATTTTGGTGGCGATAAAATGAAGGCTCAGGGCGGATACCTAGAAAAACATTATCGAGAGATGGCTTTCATGGGTTTTACCGAAGTGGTATTAAATCTTAATACGATTTTTAAGAATCTCAAAGCTTGCAAGGAAGCCATCTTAACGTACAATCCAGAGGTAGTTGTTTTAATAGATTTTCCTGGATTTAATTTGAAGATTGCGAATTTTGCAAAAAAGCAGGGATTTAAGGTTTGCTATTATATTTCCCCAAAAGTGTGGGCATGGAATCAAAAACGGGTGCTTAAAATTAAACAAACCGTAGATAAAATGTTTTGCATTTTGCCATTTGAAGTTGCTTTTTATAAGAAATGGGGAATGGAAGTAGATTATGTCGGAAATCCATTACTGGATGAAATTGCAACATTTAAAGCAAACAGTCAATTTAGGGTCGAACATCAGATTGGTAAAGAAAAAATTATTGCGCTTTTGCCTGGAAGTAGAAAGCAAGAAATAGAGCGATTGCTGCCTGCAATGTTAACAGTAGTAGACAATTATCCTGATTTTATTTTTGTCGTTGCAACCGCACCAACTTTTGATGTCGCTTACTATGAAGACCTGATTGGTGATAAAAAAGTAAAACTCGTGTCGAACGATACTTATAACCTGTTAGAAAATGCACATGTAGCAATTGTAGCTTCTGGCACAGCGACTTTGGAAACTTCATTGTTTAATGTGCCACAGGTAGTGGTTTACAAAGGCGGCACTATTTCTATATTTATTGCCAGGATGCTGGTAAACATCAAATTTATTTCTTTGGTAAATTTAATTTTGAATAAACGTGTTGTTACAGAATTGATTCAGGAAGACTGTAATGCCACATCGATAAAAAAAGAATTAGATTCGATTATCGAAGGAAAAGGCAGGGAGATTATGCTCCATAACTATCACGATTTACGAAGAATAATGGGTAACCCTGGCGCTTCAAAAACAACTGCACGTTTAATATATACATTCATAAAATAGCATCTGCTTCGGTTCTTTTTGTCTGTAAACTGCGTTTATTCGACCATTATCCGATTTACTAAAACTTTATTTTTTTTACTATATTAGCAAAATTTTTGCAATATGAGATTGCTCTAAAATTAATGTTCCAACTCACCTAAATTTATGAAAACCCTGTCTATAAAAGATATTGCTGCGCTTGCAAATGTGTCTATTACCACTGTTTCTTTTATTATTAACGGCAAGGCTAAAGAAAAATCACTTAGCGATGCCGTAATAAAAAAAGTTGAAAAAGTGATTGCAGACAGTGGATATAAACCAAATCAAACTGCAAGAAGTCTTAGAACAGGAAATAGTTACACCATTGGCTTGCTGGTAGAAGATATTTCGAATACATTTTTTGCAAAAGTGGCAAGAATGATCGAAGATAAAGCCTATTCGAAAGGATATAAGATTATTTATTCTAGTACTGAAAACAACGCCGAAAAAGCAAAAGAGCTTATTCATTTATTTAAATCGAGGAATTTAGATGCCTATATTATATCGCCAATAGTTGGAATAGAAAATGAAATACAAATGTTGCTCAACGACAATAAACCTGTAATCTTTTTTGACAGAAACCTGCCAGAGTTGCATACAAATTACGTCGGCGTAGATCATTTTAAAGCGTGTTACGATGCTGTTAAAGCTTTTATTAAAGACGGTAAAAGGAAAATAGCACTAATTACGATAGATATTAAGGTTGATCAGATTATCGAAAGACATGATGGTTACAGAGCTGCAATTGCGGATGGCGGACTTTCTTACGATGAGCATTTAGTTTTAAGAATACCTTTTAATCAAACAGAGTTGCAAACCATTAGTTCCATCGAGAACTTGCTGCTATCAAGAGAAATCGATGCAGTTCTTTTTGCAACTAACTATTTAACACTTAGTGGTTTAAAAGCCATAAAAAACATCAAGCGCACAGTAAATGAAGATTTTACTGTAATAGGATATGATGATCATATTGCTTTCGAACTGCATTCTCCAGAAATATCTACGGTGCAGCAGCCTATTGAAGAAATTTCAGAATCCATTATAAATCTTATTTTAAAGGAATTATCTGCTAAAGTTAAACCTAAAAAGGAAAACATCATTTTTCCTGCAACGCTGATACTCAGGAGCCCTGAGTAGAATTACACATTGCAACAAAAAAGTTACCCTACCCGTTTTAGGAATCATCCCACAATATCTTTATCATTGCTACAGTAAATCGTTTTAATGATAAGGGTAAACGATATTCATATAATGACTGATCGACTCAACTAACCATGAGATTTTGATCATCGTTCCCTCGGTTTTTAATTCGCTGTACGCAAAAGTTTAAATAAAGCATTGTTTGAAGGCTTCGTTAAGTTCGGGCTTTCGACAATTTTAATTTAATATCTAACCATTTCTAACCTAAACTGCAAATGAGAGTTAATTTACTTAAAATCTCGGGCGTAGCTGCAATTGCATTGCTTAGCAGCCCCGCGTTTTCAATGAATTACCATTGGGAGTCAACCCTCCCATTATTGAAAGAGAGTTTGCCTGAAAAGCAAATTTCTGCGCGAAAAGCCATTACCGGAACCGTTTTAGATGAGAAAGGCCAATCCATACCTGGAGCAGGCATCAAAAACGAAACATCCGGCAAAACCACTGTAACCGATGCGAGTGGAAAATTTTCCATAGAAGCCAACGATGGCGATGTGGTTCGAATTAGTTATGTTGGCTACACGGCCCAGACTGTCAAAATCGGCAATCAGTCAAACCTTACCATTAAACTTGTCGTATCTACCAATAATAACCTCGATGAGGTAGTTGTTGTTGGTTACGGAACAGTAAAAAAATCAGATCTTACTGGCTCAGTTGGCGTAGTTAAAGCGAGCGAGCTTCAAGAAAGACCTGCGCCTTCCCTTAATCAAGCGTTGGCTGGACGGATTTCTGGCGTGCAGGTAAATACAAACTCTGGGAGGCCAGGTGGGCAAACAAATATCAGAATTCGAGGATTTAGCTCTATCAATACCAGTAATAATCCGCTTTATGTAGTAGATGGGGTTGCGTTACCTGTAAGTACGCAAAGTCAAAACAGCAATGCAATAGATTATATTAATCCAAGTGATATTGCTTCCGTAGAGGTTTTAAAGGATGCCTCCTCTACGGCTATTTATGGCGCGCGCGGTGCAAATGGTGTAATATTAATCACCACAAAAAGGGGGGCAGCAAATACACATAAAATTAGCTACGATGCTGATTTTGGTGTAAATACCATTGGCCCACAACATGTAGAGATGCTTAATTCTGCAGAATATGTAAAAGTTCAGGATCTGGCTTATGAAAATATAAAGGTTTATGATCCGGTGGGTTGGGCAGCAGGAAACTACGCTTCTACTCCTATTCCAAAAACGTTGAGAGCGTCGTTGCCTCAATTTTTTAACAGCAATGGAGATCCGCTATACGATACAGATTGGCTAAAGGAGTCTACTCAAAACAAGCTGTCTCAAAATCACCAACTCGGTTTTACCGGTGGCGGCGACAAAAACACCTATGCCGTTTTTGTAGGCTATCGCGATGATGAAGGTTTGTTGAAAAACTCTTTCTTGAAGCGGTACTCTGGTAGATTTAATTTTGATAGCAAAGTTAAAGACTGGTTATCCGTTGGCGGAAGTTTAAGTTATAACAATCAGGAGGAAAATATTGTAGATCAAGGTACTGGTGGTTTAAATTCAGTCCGGATGATTACAGAAGCATTTCCGTTTTTACCAATTAAGTTGGCCGATGGAACTTGGGGCGATAACAAACTTATTCCCTGGGCAGAAGGCGGCTCAAATCCGGTACATATTTTGACCGACCAAAAATATGGTATCCTCACCCAAACGTCTTTAGGAAGTATTTATTCCAACATCAAATTTACAAAAGACTTAGAATTTCGCTCGCAACTGGGTGCTAATATCGTAAGCAGAGACATAAGTGAATACAATGCAAAGTTGCTGTATGGGATATCTGACGGACAAAATGGAACTGCCAATATTAGCAACAGCAGAGAAACATATTGGTCGTTTGAAAACTATTTAACCTATAATAAGCGCTTTGCAGAAGAGCATTCCATTAATGCAGTACTCGGTATCTCATGGCAGGGAAACAACTATGTGAGCGCTAGTGCACACTCGGAGAATTTCGTAACCGATTTTTTCGAAAGCAACAACCTTGGTTCTGGAAGCAAGTCTATTTCATTAGGTTCTAACAGAAACAGATTTGCCTTCAATTCTTACTTTGGTAGGGTAAACTACACTTTTAAAGACAAATACCTTTTAACAGTTACCGCCAGAGCAGATGGTTCTTCTAAATTCGGAGAAAACAACAAGTTTGCATTTTTCCCATCTGCGGCCTTGGCATGGAAAGTGTCTGACGAAGATTTTCTTAAAGGTAATGAGACTATTTCTAACTTAAAATTACGTACCAGCTATGGTTTAACAGGAAACTCGGAACTTCCGGCCTACCAATCTTTGGCAACTTTAGGAAATAACTTTGCCATCATTAATGACAATAAGGTAACGGGCATTGGCATAAACAGACTTGCAAACCCTGATCTGGTATGGGAAAAAACAGCTCAGTTTGACGGTGGTCTGGAGTTGGGATTGCTTAACAATAGGATAAATTTAGAAGCCGATATTTATTACCGAAAGACTACCAATATGTTACTGGATGCCCCGGTTCCAAGAACAAGTGGCTATGCAGTAATTAGAAGAAATGTGGGCTCTTTAGAAAACAAAGGTTTAGATCTTGGAATCAACACAGTAAACATTCGGACCGATGACTTTAGCTGGAAAACAATTTTTAACATCTCATTAAACAGAAACAAGGTACTTTCTCTTGCTACTCCAGATGATATTTTTGGTGTGGGTAATCCAAATTTCACTAACCAAACTGGTATTATCAGAGTTGGTGAACCTGTTGGATCTTTTTGGGGCCTGGTTCGTTTGGGAACTTGGAGTGAGGCAGAACGTGCGGAAGCAGCACAATTTACAAGTTACCGCGGAGGCAAGCCACTGTTGCCCGGCGATATAAAATACCTAGACGTAAATGGAGATAAAGCGATTACAGATGCAGATAGGCAAATCATTGGTCAGGGAAGTCCAAAGGGATATGGTGCGCTTTCTAATTCATTCCAATATAAAAATTTCGATCTTATTGTAGAGTTACAGTATTCTTATGGAAATGATGTGCTTAACATGACGCATCACTCGGGTGAGGACAGACAGGTTCAAGCGAACAGCTTTAGGAGCGTTCTAAACGCTTGGACTCCTGAAAACCAGAACACGCCGATTGCAGCCATCAGAGATCAATCGGCTGGATATGTGACCAACGTCGACACGCACTGGTTAGAAGATGGATCTTTTATCAGAGGTAAAAATTTATTGTTGGCTTACAACTTTAATTCCGCTCTGGTAGAAAAATTACATCTTAGCAGACTTCGGGTGTATACCTCTGTACAGAACTTCTTTTTGGCAACCAAATACACTGGCAACGACCCTGAAGTAAGTACTTACGGAAATTCATTTGCGCAGGGACAAACATTCTTTGATTATCCAAAACCTACCACTTTTATGTTGGGCTTAAATATTGGATTGTAAACTTTGATCAAATTTAAAGACATTATCATGAAAATAAATATAAAAAGTATTGCTGTTTTACTGCTTCTTGGAGGCGCAATAACAAGCAATTCGGGCTGTAAGAAATTTTTGGATGAAACGGATCCATCAAATTTATCGCCAAAAAGTTTTTACACACTTCCAGAGCATGCAGAAGCTGGCATAGCCGCTGTCTATTCTGAAATTAGATTTATAGGCAATGGCGCAGGTATCTTTTCCAATAACTGGCAAATGTTAGATGCGCCAACTGGTATACAAAGTACCGAAACTGCGCAAAATTCTGATTTAAATAACCTATATTCCCTTATTTACGATGGAAGTAACTTACATGTAAACCAAAACTGGAATGGCTGGTATAAAGTGATTGCGCAAGCGAATCTAGTATTAGAAAAGGTGCCGGGCATAAACCCGATGGACGCCGCTCAAAAGAAAAGAATCTTGGGCGAAGCATCTTTTTTAAGGGCATGGGCATATTTTTACCTGGTAAGGCTTTGGGGTGATGTTCCATTGGTATTGAAGCCCATAAATGGTCCTGGCGATCCCAATTTCTCGCCTGCAAGAACAGCACAAGAAGCGGTTTACAATCAAATTATCGAGGACCTTAAAACTGCCGAAACAGCAGGATTGCCTGCTATGGATGCAAGTGGCAGAGTGTCTACGATGGCCGCAAAATCTGAGCTTGCAAAGGTGTATTTAACCATGGCTGGCCAACCTTTAAACAAAGGAGCCGCTTCTTATAAACTTGCCGCAGATAAGGCAAAGGAAGTTATCGATTATTCTACAGGCAATCCTGGTTCTTTAAACTTATTTGCTAGTTACGATGATCTTCACGATGCAGCAAACGATAATAAGTTAGAGAATATCTTTCAAATTCAATACAATGATGCTGCCGGAGCTGGCAATCCATTACAATCCACCTACCTTCCTTTACACCAGCCATTGGTGTCTAAAATAGACGGAATAGGAACCTCTATTCCAACGGCAGATTTTTATGGATCATATGCGGCCGGAGATTTAAGGGCAAAAAATAGAGAAGGATTTTTCTACAATGATTATTATACAGATGGTTATAAACTTCCACTTATAAACAGAGGTAAAACCTACATCTTTAAGTATTTCGATCTGGTTGCGAACGGAAAACTTGGTGTGCAGGGAACAAGTCGGAGTGATTTAAATATTCCTCAAATTCGTTATGCAGATGTTTTATTGATGTATGCAGAGGCAGAAAATAGAGCCGATGGAGGACCAAACGCGGCTGCGGTTGCCGCGGTAAATGCCATTAGAGCTAGAGCCAAATTGGCTCCTATCGGCGCCTTGTCTCAAACAGCATTCGAAGCTGAGGTTTGGAGGCAACGGTGGTATGAGTTGTGTTATGAAGGCATTACTTGGTTCGATATGATTCGTCTTAGAAAGGTTTTTAACGAGACCACAAAAGGATTTGATGATTTTGTCGGCCACGTAAACAAAAGCGTAGATCAGCCGTTACAAACAAAAAACCTATTGTTTCCGATACCAACACCAGAAATAAAGAATAACCCTAATTTAGTTCAAAACCCGGGTTATTAGCACAATTGATTTTTTTTAAAAGGGCGCCTAAATGGCGCCTTTTTTTTTAAAAAACAAATAAATCAATTTCAAAGATTCCTTTAATAGGTAGGACATGTTAGATTGGAGGTTTTTTTTGACAAAATTAAAAACTATTCAAAATTTTTATCAGAAAATGTTTTCCGAGTAAATCGTTTTACTTATCTTGGCCAAGCTTTTGGTTAAGCACTTGCACATTTCATTATAACTGTGGTCAAAACAATCTGCCCTTGCTAACTGCAAGCGCAAAAACCACGTGCTGTTTTAACCATGTAAGAAACCAAATATGATGATCAAAAAAATTCACCTTCTTATGCTGTGCGTAGTTTTCTGCTCAGCTGTAAATGCTCAAGACAAAGCGCCGGCATACCCGTTAATCACCCACGACGCTTATTTCAGCATTTGGTCTTTTGGCGATGGATTAAATCAGTCTGTTACCAAACATTGGACAGGTAAAAATCAATTCCTTATTGGTGTGGTTAAAGTAGACGGAGTTTTATACCGTTTTTTAGGAGCGCAAAGCAAAAAGCAAATCACCATACTGCCTACCGCAGGGCAGAAATCTTATCAAGCAAGTTATTCGTTTGCAGAACCAAACGCTGATTGGAATAAAACCGGTTTTGAAGATTCCAATTGGAAAAAGGGCGATGCACCTTTTGGTGATAATAAAAAGGCTAAGACAAAATGGACAACCGATGATCTCTACTATCCAAGAACTTTTAATCTTGATGGAGTTAGCGATAATGCTAAATACTTGGTTTTGAACCATGATGACAATGTTATTGTTTATTTAAACGGCCAAGAAGTTTATAAAAAAGATGGCTGGGTAAATCAGTTTGTGTACATTCCAATACCTGCCTCGGCGCTAAAAAAAGGCAGGAATGTAATGGCAATACACGTAAAAAATACAGCGGGTGGAAGGTTTCTGGATGCAGGTATTGTTGAGGATGCGCCAGAAAACTTAGAGATTTTAGCAGCAAAACAAACCAACGTTAGTTTTAAGGCAACCACAACAAAATTTACATTTACCTGCGGTCCTATAGATTTAGAGGCCAGCTTTACCTCGCCGCTTTTAATAAATGATATAAAATTAACCGCCCGACCTATAAGTTACCTCACATATGGCGTAAAAAGCAACGATAAAAAAGTGCATGATGTGCAAATATATTTTGGAGCGTCGTCTGACCTTTCTGTAGATAGCCCAACTCAACCAATAAATGCCTCGCAAAGTGAAGGTAAAGGACTTTCTATTTTGAAAGCAGGAACTATATCACAACAAATACTCAAAAAGCATGGTGATGATGTGCGTATAGATTGGGGATATGTATATGTAGCCACACCGAATACATACAAGGCTACCCAAATAATTGGCAACCAAACAGACAATTTGCAATCCTTTAGAGATTCGAAATATACATCAAAAAAACAGGTGTCGAATGCACAAACAATAGATCTGGGAACCATCATCGACTATGGTAAAATTACAGAAAATTTGGTGCAAAAGCATGTGTTGGTTGGTTACGATGATTTAAAATCGGTGCAATACTTTGGAGAAGATTTACTTCCTATATGGAGAAAAAATGGTTCGAATAACTTTGTAGATCAGTTGGTGCAGGCTGAAACTGATTATAAGCCCGTTACTTATCTTTGCCAAGAATTTGATAATAAACTTTACAATGATGCCTTAAAAGCTGGTGGAGAAGACTATGCAAAACTTTGCGAAATGGCATACCGCCAAAGCATAGCTGCGCATAAAATTGCATATGCCCCTAACGGCGACATTCTTTTTTTATCGAAAGAAAATTTTAGCAACGGATCTATAAATACTGTTGATATTACTTATCCGTCTGCACCAGAATATTTAATTTATAATCCGGAGTTGTTAAAAGGAATGTTAAATGGGATTTTCTACTACTCGGAAAGTGGAAAGTGGAAAAAACCGTTCCCTGCGCATGATTTAGGTACCTATCCGCTTGCAAACGGCCAAACCTATGGAGAAGACATGCCAGTAGAGGAAGCTGGTAATGTGATTATTTTAACTACAGCAATTGCCAAAGCAGAAGGGAATGCAAACTTCGCAAAAAAACATTGGAAAGAGCTGTCCATTTGGGCAGATTATCTACTAGCAAATGGCTTCGACCCAACAAACCAACTTTCTACTGATGATTTTGCCGGCCATTTGGCACGCAACGCAAACTTGTCTGTAAAGGCTATTGTTGCCTTGGGCGGCTATGCGCAAATGGCGAAAAAACTTGGTTATGATGACGTGGCGAAGAAATACCGCGAGGCAGCAGAAGAAATGGCCAAAAAATGGGCAATAATGGCAAATGATGGGGATCATTTTGCCTTAACTTTTAGCGATAAAAATACTTGGAGTCAAAAATACAACCTCGTGTGGGATAAATTATTGCAGCTAGATCTTTTTCCAAAAGAGATTTATAAAAAGGAAATAGACTTTTATTTGACCAAACAGAACGAATTTGGATTGCCTTTAGACAGCAGGAAAACCTATTCTAAATCTGATTGGATTATGTGGACTGCCACCTTAGCAGATAATCAAGCAGATTTCGAAAGATTTATTAAACCTGTTTATAAGTTTGCAACAGAGACAACAAGCAGGGTCCCGTTAAGTGATTGGCACGAAACAACAAATGGAAAACAAGTTGGTTTTCAGGCTAGAAGTGTTGTTGGCGGTTATTTTATTAAGCTGCTCGCAGATAAATGGGAAATAAAATAGCATCCCTCTAAAAAAATCCAAATGATAATGTTCCAAAATCTAATCTATACCACTCCATGTTAAGACCAATCAATTTTTACCTGTTCGGCATTTTGTGGTGTTTTGGCATTGGAAATGGTTTAGCTCAAAGCATCAGCAAACAGAAAACATCTTTTCAGGAAAGCAGGGCTTTTAGCACTTCGTTTGACATTAGATCAGATATCGCCATGGTTTATGGAATTAATGGTACTGGAGGTGATTTTGAAGAACGTGTAAAAGGATACAAAGATAAAGGCTACGAAGTTCAGTTTATGACAGGCATAGCTTGGGGAGAGTATCAAGATTATTTCCTAGGCAATTGGGATGGAAAAAAACACCTTGACGAGGGACAGGTTACCGTGAAAGGCGATACCATTTGGCATGGTAAAAATGTACCATATATCGTCCCATCTGCCAACTTTATAAACTACATGAAAACGCAGGTAAAGCGTGCAATTGATGCAGGGGTTACCGCTATTTACTTAGAGGAGCCAGAATTTTGGGCAAGAGCGGGGTACAGCGACGCTTTTAAGACTGAATGGCAAAAGTATTATGGTGCTGCCTGGATGCCGCAAGATAAATCTGCAGAAGCAACCTATCTTTCTTCAAAATTAAAGTATCAGCTTTACTACAACGCGCTTAAGGCAGTGTTCGATTATATAAAAACGTATAGCGAAAGTAAAGGTGCACGGGTAAAGTGCTATGTGCCAACTCATTCCTTAATAAATTATTCGCTCTGGGAAATTGTTAGTCCCGAGGCAAGTTTGGCAAACTTAGAAGGAATGGATGGTTACATTGCCCAAGTTTGGACCGGTACTGCCAGAGAACCTATTTATTTTAATGGAATTAAAAAGGAAAGGGTATTTGAGAACGCTTTTTTAGAATATGGCTCTATGGTTTCGATGACGGCATCGACCGGCAGAAGGGTTTACTTTTTAACAGATCCAATAGAAGACAGAGCCCATTCTTGGGATGATTACAAAAGAAATTACCAAGCAACTTTTGCTGCAGAACTATTATATCCAAGTGTAGATACTTATGAGGTAATGCCTTGGCCAAATAGAATTTATAACGGCAAATTTTCGGTAGAAGGCAAAGCAAATAAACAGGCAATTTCTCCCGCCTATGCCACTCAGATGCAGGTAATGGTAAATTCTCTCAATCAAATGCCAAAGTCCGACAATAAGGTAAATGGAAGTCACGGTATAGCAGTGCTATTGTCTAACTCCATGATGTTTCAACGTTTTCCAACCCACAATGGGTACGATGACCCAAGTTTATCTAATTTCTACGGCATGGCGCTTCCATTATTGAAGCGAGGAGTGCCCGTGGAAACCATACACATGGAAAATTTAGGAAAGCCTGATGCTTTAAAAGGAGTCAAAGTGCTAATAATGAGTTATGCCAATATGAAGCCACTTTCTGCTTCTTACCACGAGGAATTGGTGAAATGGGTAAAAAATGGGGGCGTACTTGTTTATCTTGGAAGAGATAAAGATCCTTTTCAAACGGTAAAAGAGTGGTGGAATACAGAAGGAAACAATTTTAATGCCCCGTCAGCGCATTTATTTAAACGCTTAGGTATAGCTGATGACGGTAAAATAGGTAGTTACCGAATTGCTAAAGGCAGTGTCTATGTACTCAGAAAAGATCCAAAAGAGAACGTATTAGAAAGTGGTGGAGATGCCGATTTTTTAAAAATTGTTCAGCATGCTTACGAAGATGACGCAAAGGCTGGAAAGTTGACTGATAAAAATAATTTTGTTTTAAACCGCGGTCCGTTTGTTATTGCCGCCGTAATGGATGAGGCAATTGATAAGAAACCTCTAACATTAATGGGATCATTTATCGATTTATTTGATGCCAATCTGCCCATTTTAACTAAAAAAATTATCCCAGTCGGAAGCCAAGGTTATCTCTACGATTTAAGTAAAGTTGAACACAAACAAAGACCACAGACTTTGGCAACAGCAGCAAGAATTACAGATGAAAAACTTGGTACTTCTAGCTATTCATTCATAGCAAAGAGCCCGTCGAACACAAATAATGTAATGAGGATTTTACTTACAAAACAACCAAAAGAGATTAGTTTACAATTAAACGGACGACCTTTGAAAATAAATCGGAGCGAATGGGATTCAAAGTCCAAAACGCTCCTATTAGGTTTCGAGAATTACAGTGAAGGGGTTAAAGCAACTATTAAATGGTGAGCAGGCAAACAACAACTAGAATGAAGATTAGCGTTGCAATAAGTATATTGTTTTTTTTAACATCTACGTCAATTTACGCCCAAAAGAAAGATTTTGTTCAGTACGTGAATACGCTGCAAGGAACAAATTCAGACTTTACCCTAACGCGAGGCAACACATACCCAACAACTGCGCTACCTTTCGGCATGCATACGTGGACGCCGCAAACCGGTAAAAACGGCGATGGTTGGAAATATCAGTATGCAAAAGATAAGATTAGGGGTTTTCAACAAGCGCATCAATGCAGTTCTTGGACCAGAGATTATGCTGTGTTTTCACTTTTCCCTGAAATCGATCATTTAGTAGTGAATGAAAATGACAGGGAAGCAAAATTTAGCCACAAAAACGAGGTAGCAAAACCAAACTACTATAAAGTTACGTTTGAGAATAAAATCAAGACAGAAATTTCTCCATCAGAACGTGGTGCACATTTACGCTTTTCATTCCCGAAAGGAAAAAAAAGTTATCTTGTTTTAGACGGTTATACGCATTTGAGTGGAGTTGAAATCCATCCTAAAGAAAATAAAATTACTGGCTATGTAAATAATGGAGAAGGCTTTAAAAAAGGTTGGAAAAGTTATTTTGTTTTGATATTTGATAAGTCTTTTAAGGTCTACGGCACTTGGGAAAATAAAACCAATACCGTTAAACCTGACTCGACATTTGCGGACGGTTTAGGGAAGGGTGCTTACGTTCAGTTCGCAGATGGAGTAGACGTACAGGTTAAAACGGCCTCATCATACATCAGTCCAGCCCAAGCTCAGTTAAATTTAGACACGGAGTTGGGCGACGATAAAACGGTGGAAGATACCCAAAAGAAGGCTGCGGAAGTTTGGAACAAGTCTTTAGGGAAAATAGAGGTAGAAGGCGGAACTAAGGCAGATATGGGAACATTCTACTCTTGTTTTTTTAGGGCAAGTTTGTTTTCTAGAAAATTCTACGAGCTAAACGAACAAGGAAAACCATATTATTTTAGTCCATACGATGGCAAAGTGCATGATGGCTACATGTTTACCGATACTGGGTTTTGGGATACATTTAGAGCCCAGTTTCCACTCACTGCGTTAATGCATCCGGAGATGCAGGGGCAATATATGCAGGCAATGCTTGCCGCTTATGACCAATGTGGTTGGCTCCCTTCTTGGTCTTTTCCAAGCGAGGCGGGCAGTATGATTGGCAACCATGCAATTGCTCTTTTTACAGATGCTTGGGCTAAAGGCATTAGAACATTCGATCCACAAAAAGCGCTAGAAGCTTATGCTCATGAAGCTTTCAACAAGGGGCCGTGGGGGCCGGCAAATGGAAGAGACGGCTGGAAGGAATATTATGAACTGGGCTTTGTGCCCTACACAAAATATAGAGAAGCAACTGCCAAAACCTTAGAATATGCCTATGATGATTTTTGCGCTTACGAATTGGCCAGAATGACCGGAAACAAATTTTATATGGAGGTATTTAGTCGCCAAATGTACAATTACAAAAATGTGTATGATTCCTCTACCCGGTTCATGCGCGGGCGCGATGAAATGGGCAAGTGGCGGCCAAACTTTGATCCTACAGAATGGGGAGGGCCATTTACAGAAGGAAACGCTTGGCATTGGGTTTGGTCGGTTTTTCAAGATACACAAGGTTTGATAGATTTAATGGGTGGAAATCAAAATTTCACAGCAAAACTAGATTCTGTTTTTTCGGAGCCAAACAAAGTTAACGTTGGCAGTTACGGCGGGATGATACATGAAATGAAAGAAATGGTGGTGGCAAATATGGGCCAGTATGCGCATGGAAATCAACCTATTCAACACATGTTGTACTTGTATAATTATGCCAATCAGCCTTGGAAAACTCAATACTGGTCTCGACAGGTAATGGATAAACTCTATTCTGGCACAGAAGATGGCTATCCCGGGGATGAAGATCAAGGACAAACATCTTCTTGGTACGTTTTAAGTGCGATGGGCTTTTATAGTGTAACGCCGGGAACCGGTGAATATGCAATGGGTAGCCCGAAGTTTAAAAAGACAACCATCTTTTTAGAGAATGGTAAAAAATTTGTTATTAACGCGCCATTAAACTCTGAAGCAAACGTTTACATTAAATCCGCCACGTTAAATGGTAAAAATTTTACGCGTAATTTTTTAACGTATAAAGATTTAACCGATGGCGGAACGCTTATGTTACAGATGGGTGATGCACCAAATAAAAATAGAGGTTTAGCAAAAGAAGATAAACCGTTTTCATTAACAAAAAATTAATGTTTCTATAAAAATAATATAGGGAACAAAGAAAATTTACAAAATAGAAAGCATGGACAAGCATGTTGCATTAGGAATAGACATTGGGGGTAGTCACATCACCGCTGCGTTGATAGATTTAAATAGCCGGCAATTAATCAGGGATTCTTTAAGGAGGGAAGTGGTTAACTCCCGAGGCAAAAAAGAAGACATAATAAAGTCCTGGTGCAATGTTATTAATGAAATTTTTAAAGAAATTCCTCAAAGATTACGGTATATAGGTATTGCTATGCCCGGACCGTTTGATTATGAGGAAGGGGTATCTCTCATTAAAGATCAAGATAAATTTAGAGCGCTTTATGGAATAAATATAAAAGAAGAGCTTTCCGATTATCTGGGCATTCCAAAAGAAAATATTTGTTTTATTAACGATGCAGCTAGCTTTTTGCAAGGAGAAGTTTATGCTGGCGCAGCGATAGGTAAATCTAGCGTGTTTGGCTTAACGCTCGGCACCGGATTAGGATCTGCATATTCTACCAATTTTAAATCTGTAGATGCAGATTTATGGAACAAGCAGTTTTTGGATGGCGTTGCTGAAGATTATTTTTCTACTGGATGGTTTATAAAAAGATATAAGGAAATTTCGGGTAACGCATTAGATGGTGTTAAAACGCTTGTCGATTTATTGGAAAGTGATGTAAACGCACAACGAATATTTGATGAATTTGGTGAAAATCTTGCTAATTTTCTAGCACCAATAGTTAAAGCTTCTCACTCAGATACTGTTGTGATTGGCGGAAACATTTCAAAGTCTTTTTTTGCTTTCTCACCAAAGTTGATGGAAACTTTAAAAGAGCATCAGTTAGATGTAGAAATAGTAGTATCCAAACTTAACGAACTCTCTGCCATAATTGGGGCAGCAAGTTGCTGCGAGGAATATTTTATGACTAAGTAGCATTACAACTGCCATGGTTTTGTTTCTGTTATTTTATGACGCCTGATAAATTAAAATCATGATGAATAAATTTGTAGTTTTTATCTCTGTTCTGATCCTGTCATCAACTGTGCGAGCACAAACCGATACAATAAAAAGAGATCGGTATACTTTAATTTTTAACAATCTGGCCGCTCTAAAAAATGTGAAGGCAAAAGAACATCTTGTCGATGCTTTTTTTAAAGCGTATCCGGCTTTTGCAAAGGCTGATGGTTACCGGACAAAAAGGAAAGTCGACTTAATAATTAAGCCGCATCTAACCAAAACGTTGGCCGCAAAAGAAGGAGAGATCGTGCTGGACAGCATTTGGATAAATGGCAATCCAAAAAATTTAGATAAAATGTTAGCGGTTAGTTTGGCGTCTCATTGGATTTTATCAGACACCACAAAACACCATGGTTATACGCTGGTATTTGTGAGTAAGGATCGAAATTTAGATCCCGAAGTTAAGAAAACGTTAACAGAAACATATTTTGCCGTTTACCCCAAACTTAGGAAGACGTTCAATAAGAAAGCTAGGAAGGAAGTAGTTTTTGTAATAGATACAGCATACAAAGCGGTTGCAGAAGCGAGCGACGGGCGAATCTTATTTAGCGCAGATTATATGAAAGCACATCCGACGGATATAGATATTGTAACCCATGAAGGCATGCATGTAGTGCAGGGGTACGGTTATGGCTCTGGCCCAGTTTGGCTTACTGAAGGAATTGCAGATTACGTGAGGTACAAATATGGTTATGATAATGTTGGGTCTAAATGGTTTTTACCTGCTTATAATGCTAAACAAAATTATACAAATAGCTACAGAGTAACTGCCCGTTTCTTTGTTTGGATAGCGCAAAATGTGAAGCCAAATATTATTAAAACAATAGACGACCTATTAAGAAAAAAAGCATATACCTTACAATCTTGGAAAAATCTAACTGGTAAAAGTCTCGATGAACTTTGGACAGCATATACGCAAAACCCAAATAAAATTCTTTTAGAATACGCTGATAAAAAAGCGGGTAAAATGCTAGTTAAGTAAGTTTTTTGTGAGATTTGAGTGTAAATTCTAAAATGATAAAACGATTTAGTAAATTGTCCTCAAATTTAGCTATAGGACCATGAAAAAAAATTCCATTTATATTGCTTTAGTTTTGTCTTCGTGCTTTTTACTAAACAGGTCTCAGGCGCAAGAGCAAGTAAAGAAAAACGGCTATACGTTAGTTTTTAAAAGTAATGACGCAAGTTTTAGTCCACAGTTGAAGCAGCGCCTAATAGAAACTTTTTTTGAAGTTTATCCAAAACTCGCTGCCGAATACAATTCCAAAACCATTAAAAAGGTTTACTTTTCGATCGATACTGCTTATGATGGGGTTGCTGCGACAGCAAACGGAAACGTTACTTTTAATCCGAAATATATGTCGAAACACCCAAGTGATATAGATGTAGTAACACATGAAACCATGCACATTGTGCAGGATTATGGCCAAAGTGTTGGACCCGGCTGGTTAACAGAGGGCATAGCCGATTATGCCCGTTATAAATTTGGAATAGCCAATGCAGAAGCCGGTTGGAAATTAATGCCACCAAAAGAAAATGATAGTTATACAAATAGTTACAGAACAACCGCTGCATTTTTTGCTTGGATAGAAAAAAATGTTAAACCAGGAATAGTGAAAACGGTAGATGCTACGCTCCGGAATCATACATATAGTCCTAACATCTGGAAAGACCAAACGGGGAAAAACCTTGATGATTTATGGCAAGCTTACGCTAAAAATCCAGATATTTAGATAACTTAACCAAAGTAATTAAAAATACACACACTAACCAAACAAACACAAATGAAAAAACTATTAATCGCGTTATTTACGCTTGCTGTGAGTCACAGCTTTGCGCAAACAAATATGCCTCTAGTAGGTCCTATTGTAGATCCAGTCGATTGGATCAACCCTTTGATGGGAACCGATTCTGACCCGAGTCTATCTAACGGTAATACTTATCCTGCCATTGGTGTGCCTTGGGGCATGAATATGTGGACGCCTCAAACCGGAAAAAACGGAGACGGATGGGCCTATCAGTATAGTGCCAATAAGATTCGTGGATTTAAACAAACGCATCAACCTTCTCCATGGATGAACGATTACGGCGCTTTTGCAATAATGCCTGTGGTTGGAAAATTAAGAGTTACCGACGAAGATCGTGCGAGTTGGTTTAGCCATAAAGCAGAAGTTTCTAAGCCCTATTATTACAGCGTATATTTAGCTGATTACGACATGACGACCGAGATTGCGCCGACTGAAAGGGCAGCTCAATTTAGGTTTACATTCCCTAAAACAGACAGCGCTTATATCGTAGTTGATGCTCAAAATAAAGGCTCTTACATAAAAATTATTCCTAGAGAGCGAAAGATTATAGGTTATACCACAAAATATGCACGTGGTCCATTGCCAAGTAACTTCAAAAATTATTTTGTCATTCATTTTGACAAGGATTTTGACATCTCTAAAACTTGGAGTAGCAAAACGGCGATTACTGATGATTTAGAATTGCAAAGCGATCAAAGCGGTGCAGTAATTGGTTTCAAAACAAAAAACGGCGAACAAGTTAATGCGAAGGTTGCCTCCTCATTTATAAGTTTTGAGCAAGCAGAACTTAATTTAAAAAGAGAACTTGCAAACGACAATTTCGATGCTACAAAAGCAAAGGCAAAAGCAGTTTGGAACAACACATTAAATAGGGTTTTGGTTGAGGGCGGAACAGTAGATCAAACCAGAACCTTTTACTCTTGTTTGTATCGCACCTTGTTTTTCCCAAATAAAATTTACGAGCTAGACGCAAACAATAAACCCACTCACTGGAGTCCGTATACTGGAAAAGTACTTCCTGGTTATATGTTTGCAGGAACGGGTTTCTGGGATACATTTAGAGCGCTTTATCCTTTCCTAAATTTAGTTTATCCCTCCATCAATAAAGAAATGCAAGAAGGGCTTGTAAATGATTACAAAGAAGGTGGGTGGTTGCCAGAATGGAGTAGCCCGGGTTATGCCAACATTATGGTGGGAAATAACTCGGCGTCTGTCGTTGCCGATGCCTATATAAAAGGTGGTCGCGGTTATGACATAAATACGTTGTGGGAAGCTTTAAAGCATGGCGCAAACGGTCAAGGGCCAATGGAAGCAGTTGGTCGTAATGGATTTGAATATTATAATAAGTTGGGCTATGTTCCTTATGATGTGAAAATAGGTGAGAATGCTGCGAAGACGCTAGAGTATTCTTACGATGATTTTGCAATTTATCAATTAGGTAAAACATTAGGAAAGCCTGCTTCAGAAATTGCCATATACAAAAAAAGAGCCATGAACTATAAAAACCTTTTTGATGAAAGGGTTGGGCTAATGCGTGGTAAAAATGAAGATGGAACTTTTCAAACACCATTTAGTCCATTTAAGTGGGGCGGGGCGTTTACAGAAGGAAATAGCTGGCATTACACTTGGTCGGTTTTTCAAGACATAGACGGATTGGCAAAAATGATAGGTGGTTACGGAAAATTTGTGGAGAAGTTAGATTCTGTGTTCTCGATGCCACCGGTTTTCGATGAAAGCGC
This sequence comes from Pedobacter sp. UYEF25, assembly GCF_054061655.1. Classification (NCBI taxonomy): domain Bacteria; kingdom Pseudomonadati; phylum Bacteroidota; class Sphingobacteriia; order Sphingobacteriales; family Sphingobacteriaceae; genus Pedobacter; species Pedobacter sp. UYEF25. The sequence continues at coordinate 51,817 of NZ_JBSSEL010000025.1, forward strand.
TTATGGCGGTGTAATCCATGAAATTAGGGAAATGCAAATTGCTGGTATGGGACAATACGCACATGGAAATCAACCTATACAGCATATGATTTATTTGTACAACTATGGAGGTGCCCCATACAAAACACAATATTGGGCCCGAGAAACTATGAATAGGATGTATCATGCAACGCCAGATGGCTATTGTGGTGATGAAGATAATGGACAAACATCTGCTTGGTACGTTTTCTCCGCAATGGGTTTTTATCCGGTAACCCCTGCTACAGATCAATATGTACTTGGTGCACCGTTGTTTAAGAAAATAACCATCAGCCTAGAAAATGGGAAAAAGATTGTGATTAATGCTCCTAAGAACAGTAGTAGTAATCTGTACGTAAATTCGTTAAAAATCAATGGAAAGTTATACTCTAAAAACTGGTTAAGCCACAAGGCACTTCAAGCAGGTGCTGTTCTAGATTTTGATATGACAGATTCCCCAAATAAACAACGTGGTTCTAATCCGGTAGATTTCCCTTACTCTTTATCAACCGACAAGTAAGATTTAGCTGGGTCTGAGTCGAAATGTACACAGACCCAGTTGTATTTATTTATAACTAATCAAATTTAACTATGAGACTTAACAAATTGCGAGCGCCGGCGATAGTGATATCGATGGTTCTCCTGAGCGAAATTGGTTTTAGCCAGACGAAGCAAATTAGCCTAGAGAATTTCTCGGCATTTAAAAATTCTAATAAAAATTGGGCTATCGTGGGCGGCGTTATCGCCGATTTAGCAAAAGACGACCTAATAAAAAGCACTAAAGGTACAGGTATTCTACTTTGTTCATCTAATGAGAAAAGCCATGGTGCCGACTTATTCACGAATGAGGAGTTCGGTAATGCTGTTGTGGAGCTAGATTACATGATGGCAAAAGGCGGTAATTCGGGAATCTATCTGCAGGGAAATTACGAAATTCAGCTAGAAGATTCTTGGGGATACAGAAATCCAACAGCTGCAAATAATGGGGGAATCTATGGCAGATGGGACGCTTCTAGACCTAAGGGCGATGAAGTAGTTGGTGGTTTTGCACCTCGCCAAAATGTAAGCAAAGCGCCAGGTTTGTGGCAACACATTAAAATCGTTTTTCAAGCCGCAACCTTTGATGGGACTGGCAGCAAAACAGCAAACGCAAAAATTTTACAGGTGGTACTTAATGGGGTTATTATCCACGAAAACATCGAATTAGTCGGTCCGACTAGAGGAAACAATGGTAAAGAAGTAGCCATGGCACCTTTGCGTCTACAAGGAGATCATGGTTCGGTAGCCTTCAGAAATATCAGCATTGCGCCTTTTCAGGATATTGCGATGAAAGAGCAACGAGATGGTCCGGATCCAATTTATATAGAGGCAAACAGCAATATAAACCTTCGTAGTTTTGTCCCATTAGAAAATAATGTCCTTGCGCCGCATGGCATTTCGGTTGGTGGGCCGGAACAAGTGAGTTTTAGTTACAATTTGGATAAAGGTACGCTTATGAAAGCTTGGCATGGCTATTTTCTGGAAACAACACCTATGTGGGACGGTCGCGGAAATGGCACATCTAAACCGGAAGGAAGCGTTACCTATTTTACAAAAACGCTTATTCCATCTATTGCGCTATTAAAAAGCAATAGTGATAGTTGGCCAACAGATACCGTGGGTTCTGGTTATAAACCCAAAGGTTACGTAATGGATACTAAAGATAGACCTGAATTTACTTACATTACTTATGGCGTAAAAATTAATGACGCCATTAAAGCGATGGCAGATGGACATGGATTAGATAGGGAGATCTCTACTGATAATGCTTCAAAAGACCTATACCTTCTTTTAGCAAATGCAACAGACATCCAAGAAATAGAAAAGGGATTATATGTGCTAAACGATAAGTCTTATTACATTAAAATTAACGAGGCCGATGGAAAACCGACCATTCGGGATCACAATGGGATGAAGCAATTGATTATGCCAATTGGCAGTAAATTAAATTATTCAATCTTATTTTAAGCAAATACAACATGAAATTTTTAAATAGAAAAAGCGCGATTGTTGCATTGGCACTAGGTTTAATGACTGTAAGCGCCAGCTTTTCGCAAGAAACACCAAAAGAAGAAGACTTCTTTAAAATAAATAAAGTTAGAGTACCGGAAGGAATTATACTAGAAGTGGGCGGGTTGGCAACTTTCCCGAATGGAGATTTAGGAATCTCTACCCGCCGCGGTGAAGTTTATATTGTAGAAAATCCAACTGGCGCGAGACCATATTTTAGAAAATTTGCTTCTGGTTTACATGAGATTTTAGGTCTAGCGTTCAAAGATGGAGCTATTTATGTTGCCCAACGAGGGGAGTTAACCAAGTTGATAGATAAAAACATGGATGGAAAAGCTGATGTATATGAAACTATTTATGCCTGGCCGATAAGTGGACATTATCACGAATATAGTTTCGGGCCGAAAATTATGCCCGATGGTACCTTTATGGTCACCGCAAATGTTGCCTTTGGCGATGAAGAGTGGTGGCGAGCAGAAAGTCGCGTGCCGATGCGAGGGTGGGCAATGAACATTACGGAAGATGGAAAAATGATGCCGTATGCAGCCGGATTTCGGTCTCCTGCCGGAATAAGTTTATTAGATGGCCAATTCTACTATACCGAGAATCAAGGAGATTGGGTTGGGTCTGGTGGTTTATGGAAAGTAAACAAAGGTGATTTCATGGGCCATCCCGCAAGTTTGCGTTGGGCAAATAGGCCAGACTCTCCGGTAAAAGTAGATTCTACTTTTTTCTATTCCCATATTGATGAGAGGCGCGTAAAAGACGCTAATGGAAGACAGATTAAACCTGAAAATAGGGTTGATGAGAAATTTACTACCCTTCACGAACAACAGAAAACGTTTCCTTCTTTAAAATTGCCGGAGGTTATTCTACCGCACGGTATTTTGGGAATCTCTACTTCCGAGGCTGTAAAAATTCCGGAAGGAGCTTTTGGTCCGTTTGCCGGTCAGGTTCTTATAGGTGATCAAGGGATGAGCATCATTTCTCGCGTATTTTTAGAAAAAGTAAAGGGCGAAGAACAGGGCGCTGCATTTTTGTTTAGAAAAGGATTTCGTTCGGGCGTACTTAGGTTGGCTTGGGGACAGGATGGTTCTTTGTTTGTTGGAGAGACAAACAGAGGTTGGGGTTCTGCCGGCGATGCGAATGAGGGCTTGGAACGCGTAACTTACAACAACAAAATTCCGTTTGAGATGAAAGCGGTTAGGGCAATGCCTGATGGTTTTGAAGTGGAGTTTACAAAACCAGTAGATGTAAAATCTGCAGAAGATATAGCATCTTACGCAGTAGAGAGTTTTACTTATAAGTATCAACCAGTATATGGCTCGCCGCCAGTTAATCAAGAAACTTTGAAAATCAGCGGCGTAAAATTATCGCCGGATGGAATGAAAGCAAGATTAATTGTGCAAGGATTACGTCCATATTATATCCACACTTTAACCTTAGACGGCGTTAGAGATAAGGAGGCTTATTACTCTTTAGTTCATCCAGTAGCTTACTATACTTTAAACGCAATTCCAGATGGCGCAAAACTATCAATGGAAGGCGTAAGCACTAAAAACTCTGCGATGTTAACAACTGGTAAGATCATTCCAAAGAAATTGCCGACAAATTCGGTTCCAGAAAAAGCAAATGTGGACAACCCAAAAGGTGTGCAACAAATCGTGGCAAAAGTCCCAACTTATAAAGAGGTAGAAGGATTACTCACTAAAAACACTTGCTTAGCTTGTCATAATCCGACTAAAAAGCAAATTGGGCCAGCTTTTGCAGAAATAGCAAAACGTAATTATACCAATGAACGAATTTTGAAACTGATTCATAATCCTGAGCCAAAAAATTGGCCTGGCTATTCGACGGAGATGCCGCCAATGCCACAAGTTGCGAAAGCAGATGCGCTTAAAATCGCTGCATGGATAAATTCTCTAAAATAACTGTAATTTTAATAAAGACTATAAGTTTTCATAATAAATAATAAAAAGCGGTTGGCAGAAATTCCAACCGCTCTGTTTTTACACGAATTTAAATAGCGATGAGAAGAATTTTAGTTTTGGCTTTGTTACTCATTGGCTGCGCAGCAAATGCCCAGCAAACAATGAACTTTAGCGGTAGGGTTTTTGATGAATTTGGCAAAGCGCTGCCCAATATATTGGTGGAAGTGCTAAACAAACCCATTACACTAAAAACAGGGGCTAACGGAAACTTTACCTTCTATCATATCTCGTCTGGAAAACTAAGTTTAAAATTTTCTGCAGTAGGTTACGCGGAAAAAATTGTTTCGGTGGAAGGTGGCGTTTTTTATACCATAACTTTAAATCGATCTAGTTTAAAATTAGATGAGGTTGTGGTAAGCTCAGAGAAACAAGAACAAAAATTGCAAGATGTAGCTGCAAGTGTTACTTTGTTGTCGGCACAAAAGATAGAAGATTATCGCATTCAATCCACGAGAGATCTATCCACTGTTGTTCCAAATTTGTACAGCAGTAATCCTGGCGATGGCAGAAATGTAACCTCCATTAGAGGAATTGCAACGACCTCATATGACCAAGCCATCGCAACTTATATAGATGGTGTAAATCAGTTTGGATTAGATACTTACATTTCCTCGCTGTTTGATGTTGAAAGTATAGAAGTTCTGCGTGGTCCACAAGGTACACTTTACGGCCGAAATGCAATGGGTGGTGTAATCAATATCCTCACCAAAAAACCAACAAATGATGTTAGTGGATTTCTAGGTGCCGATTTCGGAACATTTGGTCAAGCACGTTATAGTGCAGGCATTCGACTGCCACTTATCCAAAACCATCTGTACTTTGGCGCGGCTGTACTTTATAATAAGCAAGACGGTTTTTATACCAATCGTTTTAACAGTGCAAAGTTTGATAAACTTCAGGGTTTGTTAGGGAATTATTATTTAAAATATCTCCCAAATGATAAATTCTCGCTTACCTTAAATGTTAAACACAATGAGAACAGAAATAACGGAACTTTTCCGCTTACTGGCAGTGTAGTCGATGCTTTTGAGCATCCATTTGAAGTGAATCAGAACGCGCTAACCAAGATGGTAGACAACCTATTTAACGCCTCTTTGTCTGCCAATTACTATGGCAACAATGTAAATGTGAGTTCTCAAACGGCTTATCAGCGTAATTATAGGTATTACACTTTGCCCATAGATGGCGATTTTTCTCCAATAGATGGGGTGTCGATTGTAAATAATTATGGCAAAGATTGGAATAAAGTACAAGTGTACACACAAGAGTTTAAGGTAAGTTCGCCTGCTAGTGTTGGAAAACTAAAATGGATTGCAGGTCTTTATGGATTTTATCAGACCAATCCTGTTAAGCAGGGAACGCATTTCGGAGTAGATGGAGAATTGCTCGGTGCGCCTTTTCCTAATTTCACCACTATAAATACCAATACAGGTAAGGGTTATGGTTTAGCCGCTTTCGGACAATTGAATTATTCAATTACCCCTCAACTTGTCGCAACTGTTGGTTTACGGTATGACTACGAGCATAAAAAACTAAATGTTCAGGGAGAATTTTTGATGGATGGTGCCGATGCAATGATTACGCAAAGCGATACAGTAGGAAGAACTGCCTTTAAGGCCTTCTCACCAAAGCTTTCTTTGGCCTATAAATTAGTTGATTACAGCAACTTGTATGTGAGCTATAGCAGAGGTTTCCGATCTGGAGGATTAACACAACTTGGTTCAGATCCATCTGTGTTGCCACTTGTTGCATACAAACCAGAGTACAGTGATAATTATGAAATCGGATTGAAAAATGAATTTTTAGATCAAAAATTAAGGTTAAATTTATCTTACTTCTACATTAACCTAACAAATGCTCAAATTCCTGTTTTAATCTTGCCGGATGCAGTTACAGTGACTAAAAATGCAGGTAAATTGCATAGCGAGGGTATCGAATTAGAACTTGCAGCAAAACCTTTAAAAGGCTTGGATTTCAACTATAATTTAGGCTATGCGGATGCAGTGTACAAAACATTGAGTTTGCCCGTTGACGGGAAAAAAGTTAATCTTAATGGGAATAAGCAGGTTTACACGCCTAGCGTAACCTCTTCAACGGCAATACAATACAACGTTCAAATAAAAAAAACTTCCAATTTGAGTTTGGTGGCAAGGAGCGAATGGTTTTACATCGGCAGTCAATTTTTTGACCTCGCCAATCAGATAGAACAAAAAGGCTACAGTTTATTAAATGCAAAAGTTGGGGTTTCTAATAAAAATTACGAAATTTATTTATGGGGAAGAAATCTAAATAATAAAACGTATATCGATTATGCATATGATTTTGGCGCCGCACATTTGGGCAATCCCCGTACATTTGGAATGTCGGTAAAGACCAAATTCTAAAACTGACGTTACTGTCTTCAGAAAAATTTAAAAAACTTATGATGAATATCGAATCCTTGTCTGCGGTAGAACTCGAAAAGAAGGCTGCTGCTTTGGCGGCAGTAGAATTTATAAAAAATGGAGATTTGGTTGGTTTGGGCACAGGGAGCACTGCAAAATATGCCATCGAAGCGATCGGACAAAGAGTTAAAGATGGATTAAAGATCAAAGCTGTAGCAACTTCTGTAAAAACCGAGGAACTAGCGAACACGTTTGGTATAGAGATGTTGGACCTTAGTAGAGTAGATTATTTAGACATAAGTGTAGACGGCGCAGACGAATTTACAAAAAGTTTAGATGTAATAAAGGGTGGCGGAGGAGCACTTTTTAGAGAAAAAATAGTCGCGTCCTTAGCTAGAAACAGCATTATCGTAACAGATTCTTCCAAACTCGTGTCAACTCTTGGTGCTTTTACCTTGCCCATAGAAATTGTACCCTTGGCTTACCAATATGCCTTTAATGAAATTGAAAAGCTTGGTGGAAAGTGTGTGTTACGAATGGCGCATAACGAGGTTTACAAAACAGACAACGGAAATGTTATTCTAGATACCGATTTTGGATTGATAGAAAATCCTGAAGCACTTTCTATTCGGCTAAACCAGATTGTGGGTGTTTTTGCCCAAGGATTATTTATTGGCTTAACGCAGAAAATAATTATGTCGAAAGGTATGTCGATTGAAGTTTTTGAGAAATAAATAAGAAAAAGAAACGGGGAAGCTGCCTAAACAACTCCCCCGCAATCTAAATTAACGCTCTCGATAAGTAAACGCATTAACCATTAAAAGGTTTTAAAAAAAGTAATAAAGTTTTTGGGTGGCTTAATTGGTTAAAACTAAGAACGAATAATGCAGTAGAAGTTGAGAAGTATTCGTCAATATTATTAATAATCCCTGGATTTAGGAACATTAAAGATCCGTTGGGCAGAACTAAACTTTAGCGAGTTTTAATAATTCGAGCGTTCCCCTGAAGAGGGTCGCGCTTTACGTTCCAATCTTTTTGCTCGTTCCTCGCAAAAAGGATTTCCTCTGCAATCGCTAACCGCGAAATAGCAGAATGAGCGGTGCGCTAACGATGGGAATGACATCCTCCTATGTTTGAATAATAATAATTTATCATCAAATTTATAGAAATAAGTGAAGAGGTGGGAGAGTGAGTTGGCATCCTAAGCAAGTCTAG
>NZ_JBSSEL010000026.1:0-42640 GCF_054061655.1 Pedobacter sp. UYEF25
AAGGTAAAATTGTCATGCCATCATAAACTGATGAGCCAGATCCCTAGGGGGGTCAGTATCATGCATTACCGGGGTCAACATGTCCGGAATATCCATCTATTACCCGTATTATATTATTTTTATAGGTCGTATAAATTGTTAGTAATTATTCCTTTAATTTTTATATTTCTACAATTTTTTGTTTTATCCATTTTTATATTTATCCTAATTCCGTTCATAGTTACATGGATTATTACAATGATACTCTTAAAACCTACCAAAGTTCAAAATTAATTTTCAGGTTGGAAAATCTTGCCATTCGCCATCTTCGGCAGTGCGATGTCGAATTTAAAACAAAATGTAATTGCAATATCCTGCTATTAAACACTTATTGATCTAACAGTTTTAGATCTTTGGTAAGATATTCTAAAATATCGTTTGGATTTACCTCTATCGCCAAAGCGACTAAATACAATTCATCAACCCTCAAATGTGAATTTGCTTGAGTTGATAACCTAGCCAACCGCGTTATGCTAATTCCTGTTTTCTGACTTACTAAAGATCTATTTACAGACTTTTTCGCCAGATAAATTCCAAATTCCGTTAACGTGTTTTTTTCAATTTTAGCCAATTCTGTTCTAATGAACTTAAAGCTACACTATGATATATTCTTAATTAAATAAACCTTTTATTAGATACATTATGTAATTACTTCAACACATCATGTATCAATTTATTATTTTCTAGGAGAAATCATGTTTTTAGAGGATGATAAGGTAGCTTTTGGGAGAAATTCAACACACTGATCAGTTATTTTTGAAAGACCTTAATAAAAAAAGGGAATCTGTTGATTCCCTTTTTTAGTTTCCGAAGGACAATTGGAGGGTTATAGAACGATTTTTTGGTTTTAATCGGTTAACAAAACAATTATTTCAATATGAATTTAATTAAAAATAAATTATGATAAAAACGCGTGGACACTGTCGCTTATTTTACCATGTAATGTTCTATATTTTTTTCCAACTTGTTAAGCGATAAATAAGCTTCAAGGCAATGAAGTAAAAAAACCGTCACTATCTTACCTTTATGATATCATCCCAAGAATTTGTGTAATCTGGCATCAGATAACTTCGACGCATATCCCATTTTTTCTTCAAACCTTCACTAGCCACTCTAATTGTTCCATTACCATAATATTTATTTAGGCTATCAATCACAGCACTCACTTCATTATTCTTTGACTTAAACTCCTTAAATAAATTTAGCTGCACTTCTTCTTCTGGTATAAGATTAGTCGCCAACACTTCTACTTTTTGAAATTTATATCCTTTTACAAAAATTCTCTTAAGGCCATTAAGCGCTACTTTAACAAGTTCTGGGGTGTTGTTGGCAGGATGATCTAGTTTGATCGTTATACTTGGATAAATTTGAGGCATGTCTGCTCTAAATCGATTGGTTAATAATCTTATCGAAATTACGTTGGTACAGAGCTGTTCCCGTCTTAACTTTTTTGCTAGCCGGGAGGCATAACTTGCGGTTGCCTGCTCCATGTCTGCAAAACTATCTACTAGTTTTCCAAAAGATCTGCTTGTACACATCGCCTTTCTAGGGTTTAAATGCTTTTTAAGATGTAAACAGCTTTCGCCTCTCAGCTCCTTCCACAAACGAACGCCAACTATAGACATGTTTTTGTTCACCCATTCGATTGGCAACACCCTAAATTTCTCCGCGGTATCGATATCTATCGAAATTAGCTTCTTAGCATATTGTCTCCCGATTCCCCAAACATCTCCGACAGGATAATTTTTAACAGCTTCGCTAATTTTAGATTCTGTATCTAACATTACGACCCCCCTACCTTTTTTAGCTAATTTGTTTGCAAGCTTAGCAAGTGTCTTAGTCGGCCCATAGCCTACACTAACAGGTATTCCTGTATTTTTAATGATAGTTGTGCGAATTTTGAAAAGGTATGGCTCTATATCAGAGAATCCTTCAAGTCTTAAGAAACATTCATCTATGCTGTACACTTCAATATCAGGACTAAATCGAGCTAAGTTATTCATCACCCGTTCGCTCATATTTCCGTATAATGCGTAATGGCTACTAAAAACGATTACCCCTTTTTCCTTAATTAAATCTTTGATCTGAAAGAAGGGTGTCCCCATTTCAATATTTAATGCTTTTGCTTCGTTGCTTCTGGCTATTACGCATCCATCATTATTACTTAACACCACAACTGGCGAAGTTCTATATTGAGGCATCCACACCCTATGACAGCTCGCATAAAAATTATTGCAATCTACTAGGACGTACATATTTACTTTTTTGAGGAACGCAATGCCAGGTTACGGCTCCGAATATTTCTATATCTTTTCCAGTAATATTTATTGGCGGTTTATGTCTGGAAGCATACAGTAATATCTGATTGTCTTTTTTAACAATAAATCTGTTCAACCATTCTCCATCTACATTGCAGATAATTAGGGAACCATTAAAAATTTCGCGAGATCTATCTACAATGATGATAGTACCTTCAGTTATTCCGTGCTCCTTCATTTCATCATTCATTGCTTCGAAATAAAAGGTATTTGTCGGATCGGCAACTATTTTTTGTGCGATATGAAGCTTTCTGTCTTTGTAATCTTCTGCAGGACTGATAAAACCACTTACAGAACCTGCATTCTCCAAGGGTTCTTGTTCATCATTTCGTGGAATTTCAATTTCTCGCAGCATCTTAATAGAATTATAATACAAAATAATGCTAATATTTTTAGCATTCCAAATTTAAACTAACGCTATTTTTTTTTAATTTTTAAAAGATTTGGCTGATGGCTGATGCTTATCTAGTTAGGGGAATTAAAGATGATTTTTATTCTTATGTTGGCAGGATCTTCAGTTTTGGGAAGCGCAAGTAAAAAAAGTTGAAGCGAGCCTTACGAGCGAAAGTGTTTTTTCGATGCGGTGCGTATCGGAAGATGTTTGATATGAATTGGGTTTGGAATGGCTATTAAACTTCTGGAGATAGAAGGATTAAAGTTCTGAAAAAGGTTTTACGCTGAATTTAATTTAAAATCTAGATCCGCCACCTAACTGTAATCTCAAATTTTTTCATACTAAAATTACAAAACTCTAGTTCGTCTTTTTTTTTAAAACTGATTTCTATATATTTATGTTTTCAACTAGAATTTGCATTTAAATTTAAGTGCCTGTTCCGTTCAGATAAAAAGTTTTCTAATGACTAGTATAATTGTAAATCAAGCATCTTGCTTTTCAAAAATGACATATGGAGCAATTCAAAACTAGGATTACAACAGCATACGGGAAAAATATTGTGAGGTGTAGTTTTGTAGAAGAAAACCTTATGCTTGTCATTGTAGAACAAACTGTTGATTTTGAAGAATTCTTGAGCGCGGTTAGAGATACCGTAAGGGGACATGTAACATTTAAACATCCTTACACCTTATTTCTGTTACAGTCTTCTGATTATCAGAGTGCATCAGATGCAAATTACAAGCAGGCACTCGTAGAAATTAATAATTAATCCTTTTACCATGTGCTATCTAGTAACCCAAAAAAGTAATGCTTCGGAGATAAGTGCCTATTACGATGCGCCCGTAACTAACTCTGAAGAAATTGAGGAGATGAAAACGTGGTTTAAAGCAGACGGGTTTGCTCATCCAAAATTAATGGTTTTACGAGATCAGGAAGGAAAGCGTGAATTGGAACTACAGCAGTGGGGATTGATGCCATCTTGGAATATGCCAATGGATAAAATGTTAAAGCTTGCGAAGGGCACATTAAACGCGAAGTCTGAAACGATAAGGGATTTAAAATCTTTTAAAAATTCCATCGATTCTAAAAGATGTATTATTCCGGTGAATAATTTTTTTGAATACAAGCATGTAAAGGAAGAAAAAGAAGTTCAAAAGCTACCCTATCTAATTCATCCTGTCGAGCAGCCCTTCTTCAACTTAGCAGGCATTTACAGCCATTACAAAAATCCCGCGACTGACCAGTGGATTACTTCATTTTCTATCGTCACAGAGCCTGCTAATGTTTTTATGGCAGGAATACACAATAGCGCTAAACGAATGCCTCTAATGGTGTCAAATGAACTAATTAATGACTGGATTAACCCAAGTTCTCCTCAAAAAATGGTTGATGAGATTATGCAATTTGCTTGTGACGATTCTTATCTAGCTGCTTATCGGGTTAGGCAAGATTTGAAAAAGGCAGGAAATGATGAGAGTGTGATGGCACAAATTGAGAGTTAACTAAGGTTTTGCAACTCGGATCGAATCTTTTAGTCGTCTAATTGAATCCTCCATGCTTCTGTTCGCATATTCTAAAATTGCGAGGATAGATTTTACATCTTCGGGGTTTCTTTCACTTAAAAAACTACTCTTTATAATACTGATTGTTCTTCCTTCGCCAATTTCTAAATCGTTTGATAAATTTAGCGCTACTAAATTAGTTTGAAAATAGTCTAAAGCTTTTATTTTTTCCTCATTATCGAAGCTAACGTACCCCACATCTACGGTGTCTTCAGAAAGTTATCCATATTTAGTCAAAAATTGAGTTTTTACTCTAAGTTTTAGACTATCTAAAATTTCAATTTTTTGGAAATCTATTGGGAATCCAGTGGAGTCTAGAATTAAGCTGCCAAATAGATATTTTCGATAGTCTGATGTTAATTTTATAATCTTACTTTCTGTAGAATTTAAGAGCATAGGAAAATCATTCAAAACTGATCCACCCATATCCTTATAGTAATGCCTCCCATTATTCCCTTTAACTTCTAATAAAAGTGTACTTCCAAGGATCATTTCAATCTGATTCCCAGTATTTTTAAATAAAAACGGTACCTCGATAGTAAATTTATCATTGTTATAGTTCGGGGAGAAAAAAGTATACTGCACTTCATGATTTTTATAAAAGAACTGAAAGTATACAGCAATTAATGAAACTAATAATGCTGAAATACTTAAAACGTCTGAAATTGATATTTTGTAAACCCGCTCTTTAGATTTTTTGACTATTTTCTTCAAGTTATAAATTCTATTGTATCCCTTTATTATTGATTAAATATCACTTTCAAAATCGTAAAACAAACGGTTAACAGTTACGCTTCCACGATAGCTATCTCTTCTTCAGTGAGGTTGTAAAGTTGATAAACTAGTTGGTCTAATTTATTTACAAGGTCTAGGGAATTGACGGGAGCAATTTCGTTTCTAATGTTTTTAACTAATATTGAAATACGATTTTGGTATTCAGAGTTTTCAGGAATATTAAAAGATGACAAGGTATCCGTATTAATTTTCGGAAAAGCAGCTCGATCAAGATTTACATTAGATGACTTTACGACGTAGGAAAGGAATCTCGAACAAATTAATCCCAAATAAAAATCTAAATCGATATCTCTATTTTTTGGTTTAAGGGTAATTACGTCTGTATTGCTAATTTTAAAAGTAGATTCTATAGTAGCATCAATATAACGTTTAGACACTATTCGTCCCACCAATATTCTTTTATCGTTAAAGATATGGCGTTGGCGCGATGCCGCTAAATTTTCGCCATACTTTACAAAATAATTTGAATTGGTGGTTTTAAATCGTTTAATGTCCCTTGCTCTCAATAACTCTACATAACTATCATCTATTTTAGTATTTGATTCATAAATTTTTTCTTTAGAAAAATCTTTCGTCTGAACTGGTAGGCCTTTACCAACTTCATAAAGCTTTGCTCCAAACCTCAAATCAAAAACTTCGCCTATAGTCATAGTACCTTTCGAAACAATTTTTTTCTCAAATGAAATTTGTGGGATTTTATCGCTAATTTTTGATTTGAACGTCTCGTCATAAATCCAAGACTTAGCATGAATTGCGTCTAAACGTTCGTTAATTGTTTTAAATTCTCGATCGATGGACACAACTTGCATTAATTTAGTATCTATTTCACTTTTTAACGTGAAGATAATTAAGGTATCTACTGTTGCTAATTCAAAAATAGAATATGTATTTACCAGCAAATACGAGTGATAAGTTTTGAACAAGTATCTTCTTAACAGGTCATCATACTTCGTAGACAACCAATAATTAGGAACAATATAGCACTGAAGCCCTTCTAATTTTAGAATTTTTAACCCTTTTTCAGCAAACAGACCGAAAGTATTAATTTGGTATTCTGAGGTTTCAAAATTTTCCTCGAGAAATTTCTTTTCTATTTTCTCAATTTTATTTGAAGGTATGTAAGGCGGGTTGCCAATCACCACATCAAACCCAACAAAGCCTCCCTCATTGTTCAGTACTTCAGGAAATTCAAAACGCCATTCAAAGGCATTTTCGAAAACCTTATTCGATTTTATCTCTTCAATTTCATTCTCGAGCAGTTTAATTTCTTTGCTGAGATTTTCTACATCTTTAGTCCAATTCGCTTTCTCCTTCTTACCTTTTTCAAAAAGTTGCACTTGGTTAGTTAATTGAAATAACTCTCCCGAAAGTTTTCTTAGCTTAACCGCTTTTTTATCATTCAAAGAAATCTCACTTCTAAAGTCAGATTTAATTGCTGCGATAAGCCGTTCCATCTCTCGCTTCTCGTCTTTATTTTTTGCATTCCGATAGGTATCTACCGCTACCCGATAGCTATCTATACTCCATTTGCTTTTTTTCAGTGCCTGTTTTAAGTCGGCATCTATGGCAAACCTACTTATCAAAGAATTGCCGCACTTTATATTGATATCAATGTTCGGAAGCGTTTCTAATTCCGTGGCATTCTTGTAATAGGCATTTTTTAAAAGTTCTATCCATAACCTTAACCTGCAAATTTTAACAGAATTAGGGTTTATATCAACGCCAAATAAACAGTTTTCTATAATGGTCTGCTTTTCATGAAACAGCGTTTCTTGTATCCTTTGGCTCTCTTTATTGTTCGGATTATAGTCGAATAATTCGCCATCTTCATCAGTAAGAATAAGTTCATCATTTACCACTTCTATGTGATATTCTTTTAAACGTTTCCCACCTCTATCTTGTAATATTTTGAGGTCGTTCTTTACCGAAATTATTTCGTTTAGTGCCGAGACTAAGAAATGCCCAGAACCAACGGCCGGATCACATATTTTTATACTGTTAACAATTTCATTTGCTTCTTTTCTATTCTCAATTTTATCATACAAATCTTCCAAGTTGATACAGTGCCAATTTTTACGCTCGTTAAATTTTTGTACAATTGCTTTTCTAATGGTCTCGCGGCACATGTACATGGTAATAAATCCAGGTGTAAAGAAAGAGCCATCTTTATAACCGTTTATTTTCTCGAAGATTAAGCCAAGAACAGAAGCATTAATTAAGGTTTTGTTTTCTTCTTGTATTTCCTCAGAACCTTCGCTAGTAAAGTCGTATGCATTTAAAAACTCAAATAGGTATTGGAGCGTGGTCAGATTGCCAGTGAGCTTATTACCATGCTCATTTTTTAAAACCGTAGAAGATATTATCGGTATTTTTTTATCGTCTTTTAAATTACTAATGTACAACCCAAGATGCTCGATCTCTGTCGGTTCAAATAACGAAGAATTTAGATAAGGTACTTTGTCAAACAGCTGCTTTACATCTTTATTTCGATCTTCGAATTTCCTCGCTAATACTTGAAAGAACAGACTGTTTAAATCATCGTAGTTTTTAATTTTATCACTATTTAAAAATGCAAAAGAAGTATCTCCTTTATGGTAGGTAATAAGTTGAGCTTCTAATAATTTTAAAAACAGGATCCTATTTATCCAAGTAATAGAAAGTTCTAGCGCTAAATTAAATAGCCGTTCTTGGTGGGTAGCACCAAATTGGCTGGGTTTTTCCAGCCTGCCAATTTTATCCATCGTGTCTAACTGGATAATGGCATCTTCTAAAATACTCCCAGTATTTCTATTGGCCTCTTTGTTCCGGCCAATTAATTTTTTTCCTCCTTCTTTAGTTTCTGCTAAACCAATTATATGAAGCAGTTCGCTATAAAAGCGCTTATCTAAGCTATTGCTATCATTGGTAAAAGGAAGTTTTAATAAATGCTCCGGAGAGAGTATTTTGTAAAGTGCGATTAAAATATGATCATCTTTTTTATCTTCGTTTCTTAGTGGCTTCTGATAATCTTGCAAATTGAAATGAGTAAATTCAATTTCCGATTGGATACTATCTATAAACGGCTGCGCAATTTGACTATAAAAAAATTCTGTTTTTACTTCTGCCAATCGACCGCCTTCAAAATCTAAAAATTTTTGCTCCAAACTTTTGTTCTGTGCAAACAACCTGTCGAAGGTTACGGCATCAAAAATAAACCATTCGTTAATATTGGTAACAACGAGGTGTCTAACCTCTAAATTTTTATGGGTAATACGCTCCCGTAAATAATAGAGCACCAACTCTTGAAAAGCTTTAACGTTCAGCTTTGAGGCGCTGATCATTTCGCTTTTGTTTGTCGGTTTTTTTGCTTCAATAATAACTCCTACCGTAGTCTCCGCTTTATTTCCGTTATGAATGACTAAATCATTTCTCCCTTTCGTATTTATGAAATGATTAGGCTCGTAATACGTTCTCTTTAAGAAATCGCTCACCAAATTTTTATGAAACTCTTCAGATTCATGGTCATTGGTTCGGTCCAACAATTGAATAAGATTAGTTTTAAATTTTTCGATTTCCGCCCTGCTAGGTTTAACTTTTAGAAAAGCCTTGTTTAATGCCTTTCTCGGTTTGAATTCTTTTAAAATCATCTATCGCTTTTGAGAGGTTGTTAAGATAGGGAATATAGGGGAATTATAATTGAAAAGAGGACATTCTTTGCTCCCTACTAAAGATTTTTTTGTACCATGCAATAATGGTATTGAGCTTTACGAAAATTTATAGATTAAATATTTCCCTTTTAAAATCTACATAATTTTCGCTTGGATCTAATAATGATTTAAAGATGTCGTCTGCCTTTATTTTAGTAAAACTGTTTCCCAAATCTTTTCGAACTAATGCGGCCAATTCCGCCCAATTCCAAAGTCGTTTTCCAGAAAGTCTATTTTTCTCCCATTTAAAAAATTTGTTGATAATCAAGGAGTTTGGAGATCCTATAGTTTCCGACCTTCTTTGTAGTTACGTAAGTACAAATCCCAATTATTTCTATGCTCTTTTCTAAATTTAAACCGATTAGGAACACGTGGTTTTTTTCTGATGCGCATGTAGTTAAAAGGTAAAAATACAAAAGGATAAACTCGCGAAGGCACAGGTTTTTAAGCTTAAGAGAAATTAGAAGTAGCGAAAGGAACAGATAGGAAAGCGGTTTTATCAAAATAAAAAAAAGTCAATTTTGTTTGCACTATGTTTGCACCAATAATTTTTTAAATTTGTAAACAATTCACTATTAAGTATTTGACAAATAAAATTCGAACCCCTCATTTCCCACATTATTAATAACAACTGAAAGGAAACGTCTAGAAACCGTTTCCTTTTTGCATTTAAAGCCCTTTTCTCAGGATATTTAAGTTAGCAATCAATATTTTTTGCACCAATGTCTGCACCAAAATGGCTTCAATAAAAGCTCTACACTATACTAGAAAGACGTATTCAGGTGGCGGTCATTCGACTATTTCCAACTAATCGATCTTCGACAGGTTTTAAAAAAAGTAATATATAATTGCATCCCAAAATATTGGGATTTAAGTCTCTCGTTTAAGGTCAGCCGCCCCAAATGCCTTTGAAATAAATAGACTCATAAATTATCTGATCAATGTGACGGAGCCTGTAATTGGCTTGGCTGATTTTGTGGTGATTACGTAATAATAAACCCCTTCAGGTATATCCTCACCATGTATCCTACCATCCCAAACTGGCTTAATTCCCTTGCCTTCAAATACGATGACCCCATACCGGTTGTATACGCGCACTACTGCTTCTGGATGATCTTCTAAGCGCTCCACCTTCCATACGTCGTTTAGTCCGTCACCGTTGGGACTGAAAGCATTGGCCGGGCTTAATGGCGGGCAATAGGCTACTACAATATAGGCGGTATACGCCTTACAGCCACCTGCATCCGCCACTTCCAGCGTATAGGTTCCCGGCTCAGTAACTTCCAGATAATTGGCTGTTCCGGCCTGCCCTTGCCAAGTATAGGTTTCAAATCCTTCTGCTGCGGTAGGCCTTAAACTTGGCTTCCGAATGGTACAGATCTGTATTTCCGGTAAGTGGTCTAACTTGATCTCACTTTGCACAATTACTGCTGTGGGCGCGCTCACCTTTTGGCAATAGGAGTCGAGGGTCATCGAAAAAAAATAGTCTCCAGATTTGTTAACTTCAATTTCACGGGTCGTTTCCCCGCTACTCCACCGGTAAGTAGCGCCCAAAAGTAAGGGAGCAGTTAGCTTTACTGTTTCGCCATAACACAGCGATTTATCCGTACTGCGGGTAATGATCGGTTCAGGCAACTGCAGGAAATTGACTTTCACGGATTTTGAGGGAGTGTAATACTCATCACAATTATTGACTTCTACAAGGTAAACCCCGGGGGACGTGACCCTGTAGGTGTTGGAAGTTCCGCCATTTATTGGGTTCCCATCCTTCATCCACTGGTAACGGTAGGTATTGTTGGCTGCAGTCGTTAACAATTTTGACCCGCCTTGGCAAATGTTGATCTCGTCAGGCGGTTGGAAAGTGATCATGGGATCGGGTGTATTCCTAATGGTGATGTTACCAATTTCCGTCACTATATTTTCGCAAAGCGAGGTCACTATCACACCATAAGTGCCCCGTCTGGTCACCAGTATTGATTTTCGGCCATGAAGGTCGATCATCTCTACCCGGTCACCATAGTTGTCTTCAGACCGCATCCATTTTACGTCGTATCTTTGTGCATAGTCGGCAGGTAAGTTAAGGTGCAGATCAACCCCACCACCACACAGGTTGAAAAAGGGATTTGCACAAATTGTGCCCTCAGCCTGTGGGTTATCAGAACTTAGCAGAAAGCTCGAACAAATATCACCCCGAACGTTTATGGGGTTTATGGTCAGTTTTTTAATACCAGCATCCGTTGCCACCCAGATCACCTGCTCGCAAAAATCAATGAGACTTTCTGGGGCACGGTTTGAGCCATTTGAGATTTCCGTTGCGATGCCGTTTACTTTTCCCAATGCCATCATCACCCCTTCTGCAGCCGGCAAGGTTAAATCCGGCTGAAAACTGAAACTTCGGATGTAATAAAGCCCTTTATTTGTTCCGGCCAACAGAAATCTGGTATTGGCGGAAGACCTCAACAAGTTGATCTCCGCCAGATCGCTCACTTTTGTATCGCTGAGTATGGTTCCGGTGCCGCATTGATCTTCCTGTTTAAAGTATAGACCGTTGTTTGTGCCCCAAAAGTCATAGAGCGTGCCGGAACGCCCCGGGATCGCATTAAAAGGGGATTCAAACAAAGTACAGTTGATGTTTGAAGGATTTGGCACCGAAGGTTCGGCCAAAAATGTTGATACGGGCTCTCCCGCCAACCGATTTAACACTCCCTCATTTGCCGGAGCGCCCGAGCAGGTTAAGCCAAATCCTTTATACTTAAATTCAATTGATTTCAGTCCCGAGTTGGTTATTCGCCAGTCTGTTTTATTAGGAGCCGAAGCAACCATTGGTGTGCCCACGATAAGCGGGGCGTCTCTGAAAACCGGATAGAGATTGTTATCTGTTGCCATGGCGAGCCAATCTCTTGTTCCGTAATAACTGCTAAAATCCGGGTTGATGCGCGCATTTACAACTGCGATATCGTTGATGCTGTTCACCCCTGCCGGACTGGAGATGGGCTGTAAAATCCCGTGATGATCTGAATAACTGATTACTTGCGGTCCCGGAAGCGCCGGCTGCATCAGAAAATACAGCTCGTTTTCGTTGTAACCTGTTATGTCTGTAATTTTTTGACCTGCAGTTGGTGTAAATACCGAGAATTCATTCTGAGTGATCAGCTTATAATAAACCACGCCGGTCGCAGATACGGCCCAAACCGATCTGTCTTCGGTACAAACAAACACCTTGGCCATCGCCTCCGTAGGAAACGTTCCCGGCGCCTCGGTAAGCCTAAAGTCGTACTGACCAAATCCCTTTAGCCAAATCAGCAAAAAAAATAATATGGATAATATTTTGATGCTCACTAGAATTGTTGAAGAAACTAACTCCCTCTCGGTGATTCAAATATAAACATTTTATGAATAGTGATTTGGCTGTTCAGAATTTTTGTTCCAATGACCATCTGCTCTCTATTCTGCTGCTATTAACTCCATACCATCGGCAATACTTATTCGCTCGTGGCTCTTTTACGTTGGTTCTAGCAAACGTAAGAAAATCATCGAACAGTTTGTCAAATAACAAATCCCTTTTAAATGACATTCAATAATTTTATAACTTATGGAAGCAGTCTTTAATTATTTACTACAGTTTGAGCACCTCAATCAACAACAGATGACCACCACTAACACCATAAGCGTAGCAGACACCGTAAAGGGCCTAAAACCAAATTCCAACGTCATTAAAATTCCTTATCTACTGTTAAAAGCGGCTAAATTAACTTTCTATATCCTCGATTTTCAGGTTGATAAATTCTCCCACCCGAAATCCACAGCCATAAATAAGACTTAGCATAGTTCGATGTTTTAGGTTCTCACAACTTCCTATGCCGGACGCGATAATCTTGGCGTCCAGCATTTTCGGCAATATGCTTTCTTTCTGCGGCCTTCAATCTCATTTTTATAGCTGCCAAATTTCAATAGGTTCCGGCAATAATAAATCAAAAATTTGATCAACGTGTAAGCGCTGCTTGCACGGAGGCTAATTTTTTCGAAATAGAATTCATGTTGTAATTTAGCTGAAAACATCCTACATTACTACAGCGTTTTCCGGCATCGATTCGTAAGAAAACTTTGCTTCACAATTCCTAAAAACTCAATGAATCAAATAAAATTTAAATATTGGATAGAAGCAGATGGCAAAAAGTTTTATGGGCCAGGCCCGCATGAACTGCTGGAAAAAATCCAAACTTTAGGTTCGCTTTCCAAAGCTGCCAAAGAGATGCAAATGTCTTATAAAAAAGCATGGGAAATGGTGCAGCGGCTAAATAAATATGCCGATGACCCACTGGTGATCATGAAAAAAGGCGGGGCAACAGGCGGCGGAGCAGAAATTACACCATGCGGACTTGCAATTATGAATGCCTACTCCATTTTTCAAAAAAAGATCAAAACACTCATAAATAAAGAGAAAGTGCTTCTCGCATTTTTGAAATAAACTTTCGTGTGCAGGTATTTCATAGAAATTGCTAAATTTGTTAAGCGTTATGTTTTCAAAAATATAGCGTTTTTTCAATGATAGTAAAAGATTTGGCACAAGATTATTTTGCGGGCTTCGAGCTAATAAATTCATGAGAGAGTTAGATTCTATCATAAAAAAATACGAAAATTTAAAAGCTCAAGGAACAAATTCCGTTCTTGCAACCGTTGTGCATGTAGAAGGCTCTGCATATAGGCGCGCTGGCGCAAGAATGATTGTTGATGAATTTGGAAATATTACAGGCGCCATTAGCGGCGGATGTTTAGAAGGTGATGCACTTCGAAAAGCGCTACTTGCATTGCACCAACAGCAGAATAAATTGATCACCTACGATACAAATGAGGATGCTGACGCAACAATTGGCGCACAATTAGGCTGCAATGGCGTTATCCAGGTGTTGTTTGAACCCATATACTACCATGACAGTACCAACCCTTGTGAATTACTAAAGGTTTTAGTTTTGCAACAAGTTGCATCAGCAATTGTTATCGGTTTTAATTTCGACAAAGCAAAACAACAATTGGGGACTACCTTAGTTTTTGATGAAGATCAGAAGCGTTTTGGAATGCAACCTGAAATTGAGTTTTTAGAGATGGTGAGTAAGGAAGCAAATCTAGTGCTAAAAAACCAAAAATCTAGCGCTATTCAATTGATTATCGAAGGAGAAACGCAACAGATTTTTATACAAAATTATCAACCGCCGATTAAGTTAATTATAGTTGGCGCAGGCAATGATGCGCAAATTTTGGCAAACCTAGCAGAATTGTTGGGTTGGGAAGTTATTGTTGCAGATGGCAGACCTTCCCATGCCAGCAAGCAACGTTTTGTAAGTAGCTGCCAAGTAATTGTAACTAAACCCCAACAAATACTTTCTTCCATCGATGTAGACTGCAGAAGTTATTTCGTGCTAATGAGTCATAATTACAATTACGATCTGGAAGTACTGAGTGTTTTGATTGCTGAAGATGAAGTACAATATATAGGAATTCTTGGTCCGTTAAAAAAATATCAGCGTATGCGAAGCGATTTGAAAAATAAAGGATTTGAATTAACTAACGCGATAAATAAGAAGATTTACGCGCCTATTGGCTTAGATATCGGTGCTGAAACTCCTGCAGAAATAGGACTTTCAATTTTGGCAGAAATACAGAAAAGCTTAACCAAGAGTAGTGGCAGTTCTTTGAGAGAAAAAACAACCCCTGTGCACAAAGTAGAAGACAATCAATTAAAACACGTAAAAATTTGATCTCCTCCGCTAAAATTGGTGTTGTCATTCTTGCTGCTGGTTCGTCTAGTAGACTAGGATATGCAAAACAATTAGTTGAACTTAATGGAAAGTTTTTATTACAAAATGTTATTGATGTAGCAGAGGAGTTAAATGTTGAACCACGAGTGTTGGTTTTAGGGGCGAGGGCAAATGAAATAGCAGGTAACATTAATTTTAGAAATTTTGAGGTTTTAATAAATCGAAATTGGGAAGAAGGGATGTCTAGCAGCATCAAACTCGGGTTGGAGAGCGCTCAAAAAATGCAAACCAATCTAGCACATTTGCTTATATTGCTGTCAGATCAACCGCTTGTGAGTAAAATAAATTTGGAAAATTTGATTTCAACTCATCTAGCCCATGATAATCAGGCAACTTTTTCAGAATATGCTGGAGATATTGGTGTTCCGGCAATTTTTTCGTCAATCGTTTTCCCATATTTAAAAAAGCTCAAAGGTGACCATGGAGCAAAAAAATTGATAGAACAGGAAATGCTTAATTTTGGGACTGTAAAATTTGATGGAGGAAAGTTTGATGTTGATACCGAAAAAGATGTAGCCACACTTAAACAATTTGAGATAAAAAATGAAAGTTAGTGTAAAATATTTTGGCCTGATGGCAGAATTAGCAGGCAAGAATGAAGAGGTTCTAGAAATACAGGACAGCTGTTTCGCTGAAGCTGTCAAACTTAAACTTGTAGAGAAATATAACATTCCTGATTCTGCTTCTGTTCAATTGGCCGTTAACAAAACTTTAGACTACTTGCTAGCCATAGAAGATGGTGATGAGCTTGCCCTTTTACCACCATTTGCCGGAGGATGATGCGGTACGATAGACAGATAAAGTTAGACGAAGTTGGTGTTTCTGGACAGGAAAAACTGGCAATGGCGCGCATACTAATTATTGGTATCGGTGGCCTCGGTTGTCCTGCGGCGCAATATCTTGTAGGTGCAGGTGTAGGTAAAATCGGCCTCATGGATTTTGATAAGGTTTCTATCACGAATTTACATCGCCAAGTGTTGTATGGTGAATTTGATGTTGGAAAACCAAAAGCTACTGTAGCTAAAGAAAAATTATCAGCATTAAATAGCGAAGTAAAGTTGGTTTCAATTAATCAAGCGCTGACCAAAGAAAATGCCGAAGAATTATTTAGTCAATATGATCTAATATTAGATGGAACGGACAATTTTGAAACCAAATATTTAATTAACGATGCGTGTATATTAACTGGAAAGCCATGGATTTACGCATCTATTTATAAGCAAGAAGGACAGCTTTCGGTTTTCAATTATCAAAATGGACCATCTTATAGATGTTTGTTCCCAAAAACTACGAAGCAACATATAAGTTGCGAAGAAACTGGAGTTTTGGGATTTGTGCCTGGCGTTTTTGGACTGCTGCTGGGGCTGGAAGCGCTAAAAATTATGCTTGGTATTGGAAACGTATTTTCTGGAAAAATCCTAATTTACAACCTTCTAAGTGGCGAGCAGGAAACTTTAAGCCTTCGGCGGAAGCCAGAAGAAATTGAAAAAATAAGGCAACAAGGAATTATACCAATGCAACTAAGTTGTGAATTGAATAACCAGAATCTGAAATATTTAGATGTTCGTGAAGCATCTGAACAGCCAAAAATAAATGGTGTAAATGTAGTTCAAATTCCGATTGCAGAGTTAAGGCATCGCTACCGCGAAATCCCGAATAAAGAAGAAGTATTGGTGTTTTGTCAATCGGGATCGAGAAGCCTTAAAGCAATTGAGATTTTGCAGCAGGAATTCAATTTTAATAATTTAAAAAATGTAACTGGTGGGATAAAATCAATTATAAATGGATAGGAAAACGCCAAAGAAAGTATTTGCGCATGGAGCTATTTCGCCAGACCAAATTTCAAAATCAATTGCCAACCATAGCTCCAAAACCAATATTGGTGCGCATAGCATCTTTTTGGGCCAAGTGAGAGCAGATGAAATTGATGGCAAAATAGTAAGTGCGATAGAATACTCAGCCTATGAAGAAATGGCCGAAAATATTTTTCACGAAATTAGAGAAGCCGCTTTTTTAAAATTTGATATGACCTGCGCACACATTTATCATAGTTTGGGCGAAGTTAAGGCAGGAGAAATATGTCTTTTCGTTTTTACCTCCTCTGCGCATAGAAAAATTGCGATAGAAGCTTGTAACTATTTTGTTGAAGAAATAAAAGCCAAAGTGCCCGTTTTTGGCAAAGAGATTTTTGAGGATTCATCCCACACATGGAAAGTAAATAAATGGTAGATATAACCCATAAAATTAATACGTTAAGAGAAGCTACAGCCATTGCAATTGTTAGAGTTTCTAGCTTGGAGACTATAAAAGCAATCGAAGACAATAAAGTTCCAAAAGGAAATGTGTTCGAAATGGCTAAAGCAGCAGGCTTACTCGGAGTTAAGAAGACACCAGATTTATTGCCGGATTGCCATCCAATACCTATAGAGTTTACCGGTATAAATTATAAAATCGAAGGATTAGAAATTAAAATCTTCCTAACGGTTAAGACCATTTATAAAACGGGAGTTGAAGTTGAAGCCATGCATGGTGCAAGTATAGTTGCATTAACAATGTATGATATGCTGAAACCGATAGATAAGCATGTAGAAATTGGGACGATCAGACTCGATCATAAAAAAGGTGGAAAATCATCCTTTGAAGTGGATGCTACAGGCTTAACAGCACTCGTTGTAGTGTGTTCTGATCGAATTTCTAGTGGCATCGGTACGGATGCTTCAGGAGAAATTATCCTATCGAAAGTAGAAAAATTCGGAATAAGCACGAGCAAAATTATTATCCCAGATGAGGTAGAAAAGATAGTATCGGTATTAAATTCAGCAAATGCCGATTTAATAATTTTTACGGGTGGAACGGGCGTTGGGCCTCGAGATGTTACACCAAAAAGCATCGTTCCCTTGTTAGATTTGAGGTTAAATGGTGTAGAAGAGCAGATGAGAAGTTACGGACAAGCACGAATGCCCTTTGCAATGCTTTCTAGATCTATTGCGGGAATAAAAGACGGAAAAATAGTTTTAGCGCTGCCAGGTTCTACTAAAGGAGCGGCAGAATGTATTGACGCCGTTTTTCCACATCTATTGCACATTTTTAAGGTAATTGAAGGAAATAGACATGACTGAAAGATACCCAAAGATAATTGACAACTTTGGCAGGCCGCATACCTACCTCCGCATTTCTTTAACCGACCGGTGTAATCTCCGTTGCTTCTATTGTATGCCAGAAGATGGCATCGAACTCATGGAAAAATCAAACATCATGAGCATAGAGGAAATTATAGCACTTGCAAAAGTTTTTCGAGATTTAGGTGTCCATACCATACGTTTAACCGGCGGAGAACCTTTGGTACGAAAGGATTTTGGATTTTTGATTGAAGAACTAGCTAAGCTAAAAGTTGTTTTAAAAATCACCACGAATGGCATTCTACTCGATAAATATTTAGATACTTTCCAAAAGATTGGTCTCAAAAAAATAAATTTAAGTCTGGATACCTTAGATAAAGCAAAGTCTGTTTTTATAACAAAAAGGGACTATTTCCAGCGGATCTTAAAAAATCTAGAAACGGCTTTAGAGATGGACATGGAAGTAAAACTAAATATTGTGTTGATTAAGGGCGTTAACGATAACGAGATAATTAACTTTATTGAGTTGACCAGACATAAAAACCTTACTATTAAATTTATAGAATTTATGCCTTTTAAAGGCAATAAGTGGGATTGGAGTAAGGGCGTGGGTAAAGAGGAAATTTTAACCACCATTGCTGCAAATTTCGGGAGTGTAGAAGAACTTAATAATCCAACACATAGTACATCTTCCAATTTTAGGGTAGAAAATCATGTCGGAACTTTTGCAATTGTAAGCACCATTACCAATCCATTTTGCGGTGATTGTAACCGAATTAGGCTTACCGCCGATGGGAAGATGAAAAATTGTCTTTTTGCAAATTCCGAAACAGATTTGTTAACACCTTTTCGAAATGGAGATGAAATGGAAGGTATTATTGTAAACGCTATTAAAAGCAAGAAATACGCCCGCGATGGAATGGATTTAAAAATGGATGCTGAACATTACGAGCAAAATAGATCTATGATTTCAATTGGAGGATGATGGTTAAGATAGAAGAAGCGCTTAAAATTATAAAGAGCCAAAAGGTGCTGCTAAAAGAAGAGATTAAAAACCTTAACGAAAGTGTTAATTATGCCCTTGCTGAAGACATTAACGCACCATTTGATCTGCCATCGTTTGATAATTCTGCAATGGATGGCTACGCTTTATGCGGAAGTTTTTTGGAATATAAAATTGTAGGAGAGGTTGCAGCTGGCGACGAACTTGAGTTAAATTTATCAGAAGGCGAAGCCGTTCGGATTTTTACCGGAGCTAAACTTCCATTAAATACTTTTGCAATTGCAATGCAGGAAAAAGTAACTTTAGCAGAAAATAAACTCTGCTTGGAAGAATTTCCAAAAAGAAATCAATTTATTAGAAAACAAGGTGCAGAACTGCCTAAAGGAAAATTAGTTTTTAAAAAGGGATATGGCATTACGCCTGCCGGAATAGGTTTATTGGGAAGTTTCGGACTTAAAAAGATAGAAGTCTTTAAAAAACCGATGATCAGTATAATCACCACCGGAAATGAACTTGTTGAACCTGGCGACTTAAAAGCCAAAGCCCAAATTTATGAGTCTAACAGTTATGCGCTTGAAGCCGCTTGCAATCAGTTTGGCTTTTATTGTGTTGAAAAAAAACGCATTGAAGATAATTTTCAAGAAATTAAAAAGGGAATTGAAACCGCTTTTCAAGTTTCAGATCTTTTAATTCTCTCTGGTGGAATTTCTGTGGGAGATTATGATTTCGTAAAAAAAGCGTTAGAAGAAAATGAAGTAGAGCAGCAGTTCTATCAAGTATTCCAGAAACCCGGTAAGCCAATTTATTTTGGCAAAAAGGGAGATAAATTCGTTTTTGCCTTACCTGGAAATCCTGCCTCTACACTAACTTGTTTTTATGTTTACGTGCTACCCTTTCTCTATCAGCTAAGCGGCTCTGAAAAAACTGGGCTACCTTGCTTTTCGTTGCCAATCGCTCATAATTTTGAACACAACAGTGATAGACCATCATTTTTGAAGGCAAAAATTATAGATGGGGAAATTGAAATTTTGGATGGGCAGGGTTCTTCGATGATCTCGTCTATGGCTTTCGGAAATGCTTTGGCATTTATAGATATTGAAAAATTGCTTAAAAAAGGGGATAAAATATCTTGTATGCTAATTCCGTAAAATGCTAGCAGAATATTTACCCATCCTCTTCTTTTTTATTGCGCTGCTTTACAGTTCTGTAGGTTTTGGTGGAGGATCTAGTTATTTGGCCATTTTAAGTTTGGTATTGCCCAACTTTTATGAAATTAGATCTACCGCACTCTTACTAAACATTTTAGTGGTAACCATAGGCACATTTATCTACGTAAAAGACGGCGTATTAAAACCAAAGCAAATTTATCCATTTTTTATTTTGAGCATTCCCATGGCCTACTTTGGTGCACAGGTAAAAGTAACCCAACATGTCTTTTTCTTAATATTAGGAGGTGGATTAGTCCTGGCAGCTTTGTTTATGGTGCTGAGGTTTGTCAAGCAAAACATCGAGACCACCGAATTCTCCATTGCGAAAAAAATAATGTTAGGAGGCGCTATTGGGTTGCTCTCAGGTATTTCTGGGATAGGCGGGGGGATTTTTCTATCGCCGGTTTTAAACCTTTTGAAGTGGGCAAACCCAAGAATTATTGCCGCACTAGCCTCTGTTTTTATTTTGGTTAATTCCATTTCGGGGCTTATTGGCTTAAAAATGGCAGGTACGTTCACTTTCAACTCCGAGCGAATTATAAAATTGGGAATTGCCGTAGTACTTGGCGGGTTGTTGGGCTCTTATCTATCAAGCAAAAAAATAAATTTAAAGTACTTAGGGGTGTTAACGGCTATTTTGGTTTTTTATGTAGGTGCAAAATTAGTGCTCCTTCATGGATTTAAGATTAATATTTAAGGAAGATTGTTGTGGCAATTTTAGAACGCTACTTTAATCAAGCGATATAAACAGATAGAATAGCCTATTAATTTAAGAAAAAATTACTAGGAAAGACCGGTTACCTTCATAAATGCTTTTACAATTGCGCGCTTTCCAAGTTCTATTTTGTAGTCATTGTCACCGTAACCTTTGGCATCTTTCATTACTTTATCGGCAATTTGTTGAAAAAGTGCTCTGCTTGGTTTTTTACCTCTAAACATTGCTTCCGCCTCTAAGTCTCGCCAAGGTTTGGCCGCAACGCTACCCAAAGCCATTCGAGCATCTTTAATTATGCCGTTTTCTACTACTACAGCTGCAGCAACAGAAACCAATGCAAATGCGTAAGAATGTCTATCTCTTACTTTTAAATAATAGGAAGATTTTGCGAAAGCTCTAGAGGTTTCGGGGAGATCAATTGAAGTAATCAGTTCACCGGGCTTCAGATTGGTATCAATCTCCGGACTATTGCCTGGCAACCTTCTAAAATCAATCAAAGGAAGCGCTCTTTTTCCTCCATCTGCCGTTTGAATCTGTACTACAGCATCTAACGCTGCAAGTGCAGTGCACATATCAGACGGGTAAGACGCAATACAATCATTTGAAGTACCGAGTACAGATAAAATACGATTATGCCCTTTTATAGCATCACAACCGCTGCCAGGGTTGCGCTTATTACAAGCAAAATGTGGGGACATGTAGTAAGAACAACGGGTATTTTGCATTAAGTTGCCTCCGTTTGTAGCCTTATTTCTCAATTGATCCGTTGCTCCAAGTAGAATAGCCTCGCTAACCATCGGATAATCTTTTAAAACCAAAGCATTGTCTGCAGTATCGCTATTGCTTGCCAATGCACCCAATCGAAGAACATTGCCGACGCGCTCTATCTTGGAAAATGGCAATTCTGTTACATCAATAAGATAATCTGGCCGGATAACATCTCTACGCATTTGATCTATCAGATTTGTTCCTCCAGCTAGGTAAGCTGTTTTCTCATGCTCCAAATGTGCCTTTACGGCGGCATTGGCTGTTTTAGCCTTTGAGTATTGGAAAGGATTCATAATTATGCGGTTATAGGAGTTTTCGGAATTAGTTTTTTATCATATGTATTGTCTCGAACTGCTTTAACAGCCTCTACAATTCCTTTGTAAGCGCCACAACGACAAATGTTTCCACTCATCCATTCTCTAATCTCTGCATCTGTTCCTGCATGTCCCTCTTCTATCGTCTTAATTGCAGACATTATTTGTCCAGAGGTACAGTACCCGCACTGAAAAGCATCATTCTCCATAAATGCAACTTGGAGGGGATGGTATTCCGTATCAGACCCAATACCTTCAATTGTTACTACAGACTTACCGTCGGTTTGCACTGCCAAAGTTAAACAACTGTTTATGCGATCTTTGCCAAGATGAACGGTACATGCGCCGCAAGCACCTTGATTACAACCTTTTTTGGAACCCGTCAGTCCCAATTGTTCCCGTAAAAGGTCAAGTAAGGTTGTCCGAGGGTCAACTTTCATTCGCATTTTTTGCCCGTTGATGGTTGTATTTATCTCAACGAATGAGGCAAAATTCAACGGCGTCTCAGTTGGCTCAGCAAAAACTGTTGCATATGGTGCAACTGCCAACCCCACGGCGGCTAATGTTGCAGTTGCAATAAAATTTCTCCGACTGATTTCTACTTTAATAAGCGATTTTTCCTCAGGCCAAAGCTCCTTATTTTCTTCACTATTTTTCATGTGTTTTTCTTAGGTGGTTAGCAATCAAATAAGCTTATCCATAGTTATTGGCAAATCTCTAACTCTTTTTCCTGTTGCATTATAAACTGCATTTGCAATTGCAGCAGCGGTTCCTACAATGCCAATTTCGCCTATTCCCCTTCCGCCGTGCTTACTAAAATTATAATCTGGCTCGTCTATATAGTCCACGGTCAGCTCATTAATATCTGCATTTACAGCTACGTGATATTCGGCTAGGTCTGCATTTACAACACGTCCTTCTTCATTGTAATCTGTTTTCTCCAGAAGCGCCATTCCATAACCCCAAACCATACCACCATATAGCTGACTTTTGCCAGTTTTTTCATTAATGATCTTACCTACATCAAAAACCCCTGATAGTCGAGGTACAGTTATTACTCCTAAATCTGGATCTATTTCCACTTCAGCAAAAATTACCCCAAAAGAATGTGTGGCAAATGGTGCATCTGCCTTCGAGCCGAAACCTCCTTTTCCAACCTGAGAGGTGTCTGTAAATTCGCACGTGCTTTTGCCGCTACGCTTAATGATATTATCAATACTTTCCTGTCTTCCATTTTTGTCCTGAACAAATCCATTTGATATGGAAAGATCATTCATTGCTGCATTGTAGTGTGGACTTTTTGGCTGAGCAATACTCATACTAAAAAGCAGATTTTTTAGTTTCTCTACCGCAATAATAATATAATCTCCTGCTGTTGCAGTTAGATTAGAACCGCCCGATAAAAATCCTTGTGGCAAATCTGAATCACCAATCTCCATCTTCACATTTTTTGATGGAATTCCAAGTGTATCTGCAGCAATTTGCCCCATAACCGTCCAAGTGCCGGTTCCAATATCTTGTATAGCAGTCTGCACGGTTAAATTACCATCGGCGTGCATAATTAGGCGAACAGCGCCACCTGCTTTTTGCGCCGGATAGGTGCTTGTTGCCATACCGTATCCCACTAATTTTCCGTCACGCATAATGCTTTTTGGCGTCATTTTACGCTTATCCCAGCCAAAACTTTCGGCGCCTTTGCGATAACATTCTCTAAGTTTTTTTAATGAAAATGGTTTTTTATCGAAAGGGCTAACTTCAGCATAATTCTTAAGCCGTAATTCAATAGGGTCTATGCCAATTTTTGCTGCAAATTCATCTAGGGCGGATTCTAGCGCAAATGAACCAGGCGCTTCGCCCGGAGCACGCATGAAAGTCGGTGAAGGCAAATTTAGCGGTTTAAATTCATGCGAAACACTCATATTGGGTATATCGTATAGTATCCTTGTTAGGTTGCCGCAAGACTCTGTATATTCTGAGTCAAAGCTTTTATAGGAATGGGTTTTATGCTCAATCCCTGATATTTTCCCATCGTTCCCGCCAACAACAGTAATATCTTGTATTGTTCTAGGCCTATTGCCGCAGGAAGTGAACATATCTTCACGCGTCAAATTAATTTTAACAGGTCTATTCAATATTTTTGCAGCCATAGTCGCCAATATGGTGTGAGACCAATATCCTCCTTTACAACCAAATCCACCACCTATATATTTAGCGATAACCCTAACGTTTTTTGGGTCCATACCAAAACACCATGCAGTCGCATTTTGATAATTATTTACCCCTTGGGTGGTGTCATAAATGGTAAGCTTATCTCCATCCCATAAAGAAATACAACTACTAATTTCTAACGGATTATGGTGCTCTGGGGGTGTGGTATAAGTTGCTTGTATCGAGTTTGCCGCACTGCCCATCGCTTGGTGAAAATCTCCCATATCAAACTGCAACATCCCCTGCTTTGGCTTTACCGTATCCCCATCAAGCTTATACAGATCTCCATCACCAACTTCCTTTATATAAGTTACTTTTAGTTGTCTAGCTGCCCAAACCGCATCTTCTAAAGTTTCAGCAAGTACCAACGCAACGTCTTGCCCTATAAAATTTACATTGGCATCTTGAAAAGGGGCATTTTTATACGGGGCATTAATCCCGGCAGGCGCATTTTCAAAAGACTTTAGTTTTAATGCATTTCCTGAATGTATTACTTTGACCACGCCTGAAAGCGCTTCAACCTCCTCAACATTCATGGCGCTTATCCTACCTTTATTTATACTGCTTTTTACAGGCACGGCATATAGAGGTTTATCAACCTTATATTCTAAGGCATACTTTGCGGCACCGGTCACTTTTTCTGGTCCGTCTACTCGTATTTTAGGGGTTCCTAGCATTGCTGTTGACTAATTTTCTGCGGAAAATTAAAATGATTTCTTGTAAATCACCTTAATTAGTTAGCTGTAAGTTTTAATGTATCTTTAATGAACACGAGTTATCTAAGTTAGTTTTCAATAGCATTTAAAAAAAAGAAATATTTTTTTAAGAAATAATTTTTATCATTTGTTAAGCGCTATTGGTTGAACAAAAACTAAGTCTTAATCCCATTTGCACTAAATTTTTTTCGCGTGGTATGATGGTAGAGATTTCGGAGCGTCAGATCAGTTTATTTCAGAAATATGCACAATCCATTCCGTTCGAAATTGACCACCTCAAAACATTAATAATAAAGCCATTACAAAAATAAATTTAATTAGTTTGACTGTTCAATCCGCTACGGAACAATATGGCAGTTGCTCCTAAATATCCATCCTGATAGGAAAGTAAAGCCTGAGCAGGGTTTCAAAAAATAAAATTATTTTAACACCACACAATATTTCCGCTTAATATGCGCTTATGTATATGAGAGCGTTAATTTAGATAAACGGGACTGGTCAGTAGGACTAGCCCCGTTTTTTTTATAGCGCCCTTGGCTGGGTTAACCGGCTTGAACGGTAAGAAATTCAATCAGGTTTTCTTCCAGCAATTCGGTATTGTACTCCACATCTACGGCATTGTTTGATACCATCAAGTCATCTTCCGTAACAGTTATGGTAAATGCAGCGTTATCAATTACCTCAGGGAATGAAATATTAATGATATCGGCAACGTGGGCATATTCAATAGTTAGGTTGGAATCCAGCTTGGTATTGATAAATTCTGCGAACTCTTTTTTCAAAATGTCGAAAAGTTGTTCTGCGCTTAAAGGTTTAACGTTTTTAATAGGTTCCATATTATATGTTTCCAATACAACTGTTTATTGATGTATATAGTTTTGTCAGGTAAGAAATAAGCCCAAATAAGGAGTGCGGATATGAAAACCCAAATGACACAGAGCGAATGTTTGAAGGGCGTACTTATAAGCGATGGGCAAGTTTTGAAAACGCTGTTTCTTACGAATTATTAAGAAAACTCAATATTCCAATACATATTATCGCTGCAACCCGTGACAATAGTTCTCCAACTTTTTGGTCTGGACTACATACAATTAGAGTTTATTCGCCTGGGCAAGAAAAATTTAACTTATGATGTATATGTAGGTTTTGATCACAATTTAGCAAATGTCATAAATGAAAAGCCTGTCGGGCATAACGATTACTTTCAGAAGGTTTTAGATTGGATAGATAAAAAAATGAGTGCTCGATATTTTTTGCCTTACTAAAGAGCAGATCTCTAACAAATAAAATGAATGTTGAGTTCAAGATTCAAAAAGCAACCCTTATAAGTCTAGTCATATTCCCTGGAATTTTAATAAATGCAAGCTTGAGTTATCGTTATTTTACCGTTTTACGGGCTAATTTATATTTTCCAGTTAACTCGCTTATCAGACTATTCATCCGAATTGAAGTGTATAAATGTAATTGTGTGAGATTTATATATAAGTTAGTGGTACTCTAATGCAACAATATTTATGAAAAGACTATTTGCCTACATAATTGCGGTTTTCATTACAAGTCTGGTATCCGCTCAAACCAAGAATTATAAGGCTGCGAGTGACGATTTTCAGAAGAACTATAACGCAAATAAATACGATGAGATTTTTAATCATTTCTCACAAGAAATGAAAAAAGCTTTGCCTATTGAGAAAACAAAAGCGTTTCTAATCCGCGTGAAAAGCCAGGCAGGCAACATAGATAGTATGGAGTTCGTCAGCTATCAACAGAAAACTTATGCGCTGTATAAAACGAAATTTGAAAAATCTATTATGGCGGTGAACATTTCGCTTAATGATCAAAACCAAATTGACGGTCTCTTTATAAAACCTTACGAAAACCTCCGAGTAAGTGAAAATAAAACCATAAACTCATTGGACGGTTATCCGAAGGAAATTGCTGAAATCGTGTTTTTAACATCCAAAGATTTACCGAACAATGCACAATTTTCTATTGCCATAATTCAAAATGGAATTACGAATTACTTTGGAATTACAAAAATAAATGACACCATAAAGCCATCTGAAAATCAAAACAAATTGTTCGAAATTGGTTCAATAACAAAAGTATTTACGGCAACCGTTCTAGCCTCACTTGTTGAAAATAAAAAGCTCAAATTAACAGATAAAATTAATTCATACTACCCATTTGCTTTTAAAGACAATATTAAGTTGACTTTTGAAAGCTTAGCTAATCATACATCCGGATTACCTCGATTGCCTGAAAATTTGGATTTATCAAATGATCTGAATCCATATAAGAGTTATGGAAAAATCAAAATTGAAGAGTATCTTAAAAGTGTTATGAAACTTGAAAAAAAACCTTCCACAATTTATTCATATTCAAACATCGGCGTAGGGCTGCTAGGCTATACGCTCGGCTTGTCTCAGAAAACGAATTTCCAAAACCTTTTACAAAAGAAAGTTTTCGATAAGTATAAAATGACAAATTCAGTCACAAGTTCAAAAAATTTGGGGAATAGCCTGGTGAAGGGACTAAATAAAAATGGAGAAATCGCATCCAATTGGGATTTTGACGCTTTGTTTGGCGCTGGAGGAATATTATCTACAACAGAAGATTTAGCAAAGTTTGCAAACGCACAATTTAATCCTAACAATAAAGAACTTGAAATGACGAGAACAACAACGTTTATAATTAAAGGGGATACCAAAATTGGTTTAGGTTGGCACAAACTAGAATCTACAAATGGTGACGAGTTATTTTGGCACAGCGGAGGAACGGGCGGATATTCATCTTCAATCGTAATGAAAGTTAAAGAAAAAAAAGCAGTTATTATCTTATCAAATGTGTTTGATATTAATGAAAAAATCGACGCTTTATCCTATGATTTGATAAATCTCACGACCATAAAATTGCGCGGCAACTAACTGATATTGCATTTTGATGGCCTTAATCATCCCTAATCCACCGCTGGGAGTATGATGAATTATAAAAATCAATAAAATTATAACTCAAATATGAAACCGTGTCACATTCTCAAGCTGCTTGGCCATGTGATTGATTGAGGGAAGACGAAGATTTCCTTACTTATAATCCGGAACATTATTATTATTCTTCGGCTTTTTAAGATAGATCAACCTTGAAATCTCGTTATTTCACCGTGGCTGTTGCAGAAATTCAATAACTTTTAATTAATGCTTTTATAAAGCGTCGAAATGCAACCTATTTAGTTAATGGACCTCAGCCATTTTAGCATGAAAGTACAAGACAGTAATAATTTCCTTAATTGTTATGTTTGATTTAAAGCATCAATTAACTAAGTAGCTCTTTTTATGACAAGTTTATCACTGACCGTTCATAATAAGAGGCTATGTTTTTTAAATATCTTGAAACGTAACCTAACTCAGTATCGACAATATTTAAAATGAGAAGATTTATTTATTTGGCTGCGATGCTAACATTTTTTACCGCCAATTTATTTAGCCCCAATTGGTTAGTGAAAGGATTTGGCCTAATTGTTCCTATCATGAAAGAATTGGCGGAGATGAATTATCAGTACGATAGAGATTATTTCTTCGATAGTTCAAAGTTTAACAACTACTTCAACTATACTCCTACAACCCATGCTATTGCGGTAAAACAAATAAATGACGGCAACAATAGAACAACGACCAGCTAATAACGGTTTGGCAAAAAAGCGGATTCAGTGATTCGTATGACAGTTTTTTCCTAAATTTAAATTGTAAAAATTCCACCGGTTTTTGAAAATATGGATAACAATATTATTGAAATATCTTTCACATTTAGATTCTTGAGATATTCGTGATTTATAGTCGCCATGGATCTTATGATGGATGATTAAAATAGGATCCTTGTAAAGTATTTTATTGCACTAAGGAATATTGAGAGATAATAAAATTAATTGCTTTAATTAGAAAAAAGGGTGTTCATGTTAGATCTTTTAAGGTATCTGACAAAGTAATGACTTACCCGATATCATTGGCTATCATTTTACATGAACAATAACTTATGCGCAGCTGTGTAGCGTTCACCTTCAGTTTGACGTATTTTTAACGAAGCTAAGAGATGTCTTTACCATTTTTAAGCAAAAAATTAAGTGGGTTTTTTTTTATACAAACAAACTTCATAACAATCACATAAATCAATCCTGAAGAATTAAGTGAAGAAATTAGTAATCAAGTGGGAAAATGATTAAGATTTGATTTAAAGTAGACATTTTAATATAAACAGAGAATTCTTAAAAAATTAGTGGTATAATAATGTTTTATTAGTGCTTAGCAAAAATCGAGTTAACAACAACGACTTCTAACAGCATGGTTAATGGCCTCCTTCATAAAAGATTGGTGGCATTTTTAAAGCGGATTTCCGATTGGATATTTATAAAAATCGTTTACCGTGTTCTTTAAGATAGATACTCCAAAATTCATCATCAATTTCTTTAACAGAATAGTTTCTGCAGCCCAATACAAGTTGGGTCTCAATCTAAAATTTACAGATCTAAAATCTTGAATCGAAGTTGACATTTTGCTGAATGCTGAGAAACGTTTTGCAAAGTTCTTCAGAAATTGCATTGCTTGCAGCGCTATTGTAGAACCGCACAAAGCTGAGTAAATGAAAAGTGAACTCATGTAAACCCAACTTTTATTCCAATCAAGTTGGATCACCTTGAATGATACCAGTTATTGTTAATTATTTCAGATTTCCGCCTTCGTTAATTACAGCCTGGTTTACCTCCTTAACTTTTTCCACGTCCATTTTTTCATACGCGCGATCATAAGTAAGCAAACCATTTATCTCATGTTCCACATCTGTTGTTTGTGTATACACCGCTACACTAAGTCCCTTGTACTTCATCAACTGTTCTACCTGATTCATCAATAATACATAACGGTCGGTTAAAGCGGATTTTGTTGGCTCATAGCCGTAGGCATTATTTTCAACTGGCCACATGTGTCCTCTTACAAAAAGCCCAACGCCTCCGTATTCACCTAGCGAGGCTGCCCTCTTACCATCAGGCTGAGAAGCACCATCTGGCCCTATGTAGATATGAGTGTCCACAAAATCTCCATTGCCTGGGTCTCCTGCGGCCGTCTGATATCCCGGGTTATTATTGAACCCTGAATTGCCATTTACCAAACGAGAAGGATCATACGCTTTTACCCAATCCGTGATTTCTTTCACATCAAACGCGCCCCAATTTTCATTAAAGGGTACCCAAGTAATTATGGAAGGCGCGTTGTAATTGTC
Source organism: Pedobacter sp. UYEF25 (assembly GCF_054061655.1). Classification (NCBI taxonomy): domain Bacteria; kingdom Pseudomonadati; phylum Bacteroidota; class Sphingobacteriia; order Sphingobacteriales; family Sphingobacteriaceae; genus Pedobacter; species Pedobacter sp. UYEF25. The sequence continues at coordinate 29,927 of NZ_JBSSEL010000026.1, forward strand.
ATCCATCACTGCTTTCAATTCCTTGCGAAAGACGGTTCTCGTTCTGGCAGTATCTTCATTCTGATACCACATGGCAGGCATATCCTGCCAAACCAAAATACCTAGTTTATCTGCCCAATAGTAAAAACGTTTAGGCTCAGTCTTCATATGTTTTCTAATCAGGTTGAAGCCTGCGTTTTTTGTAAACTCGACATCATGTTTTAGTGCTTCATCAGTTGGCGCGGTCAGTATCCCGTCGGGCCAGTAACCTTGATCGAGCAAACCGATCTGCATTACAAATTCACCGTTCAAAAGCGGTCTAACTATCCCGTTAATTTTACCAAGTTTAATATCCCTCATCCCAAAATAGCTCAAAACCTCATCAGTTGCTTCACCATTTTTATCTGTTAAGCTTAATTTTAGACCATATAAAAATGGATTCTTCGGAGACCACAGTTTTGGATTTTTTATTGGAATGTAAAAAGCAGTCGCCCCTTTTGCGGTAGTTTCTGAGACTATAGTCGCTCCATCTAACACAACTGCTGACACATTTGCTTTCGGAGCGTCTACAATCAACTTTAAACGGCTATTTTCTACATCAGGTGTTATCCGAATCCCTTTTATGTAGTTCTTGTGAACAGGCTCCATCCAAACGGTTTGCCAGATTCCTGAGCTATAGGTATAATCACCGCGAGGGCCATTTTTACCAGAAGGGACATGGCCATCATTTGGATCGTGAGCGGCAACGATCAACGTGTTGCTGCCTTCTTTAAGAAAAGTACTGATATTAAAGCTAAAACCGTCATAGCCGCCAGAATGACTTCCAACCTTTTTGCCGTTCACGAAAATGGTCGCATCATGATCAACGGCGTCAAAATGCAAGATTACCTCCCTTCCACTCCACGAATGTGGGACAGAAAAGCTCCGATGATACCACATATTTATTTCTTGTTTGCGTTCAATTCCAGAAAGCACTGATTCTGGGCAGTAGGGAACCAGTATTTTATCAGTTTTGTTTGGAAACTTGATGGCTTCTGACGGATTGAGTGCGTTTGAAACACTTTTACCGCCCACGTAATCCCATTTACCATTTAAACACAGCCATTCTTTCCGCTCGAGCTGTGGCCTTGGATACTCCTGAAAAGGAATATCCGCCTTCATTGCAGCTGCTGTCCACTTAGTAGGTAATTTTGGAATTTGAGCAAAAGAAGTCTGAAAATATGCACAGCAGATAACCAAGAAGTAAAATTGGATTTTATAATTTTTCATAAAGACTTAAATCATTGTGGAATTTAGCGCTTGTAGTTAAGGGAAGCAAACATCACCTATTAGACTTAGAAAAAATAAATCGTTTGAGGTAAAATATCCTCAAGCGGTGTTTTGTCCTTATAGGAGAAAATTTATTTCTGGTTTTTAATTCTTGTAATTTATCTAAAAATTTTTGATTAGATTACCATTAGGTACGGCGATTTAAAAATTTTTCCAAAAGAATTCGGGTTACTTGTAGAACCATCGTCGCACCGAACTATATTAGATAAAAAACTGATGAATTGGCAGTTGCTACGGTCAGCCATTTTTGAGTGAATTTGTTGTTTAGTCGTTTGTTGTTTTTCTTGTAATATTATCTCTCAAATTTGAATATTGTTTCTAAGAGTCTCGTTAAAGAGAGCAATTTTTACAGTTCGCATTTCGGTAATCTTAATACTAAACTCAACTTCGAGAATTAAAAGTTGGTCTTATTGTTGTTGAACATTATCCGTATTAAATTGACGTTGAGGAATTCCAGCATCAAAAGTGCCTTTTGATAAACCTTGGCTGGCTCAAAATGTCCGGGCGCTGGTTCTAACAAAACCTCTAAACCTTCTTGTTTGTCTTTATAATAACTATTTTTAAATCTCCTATCCGTTAAGAGTAGTTTTTCTATTTTTTATTTTCCTGTATACACCGTCCCAAAGGTCAATACGCTTTTGTAGAGATTCAATAGTCGCTTGCTCCGCTTCTTTCCAAAATTGTTCGTCAGTACCGCAAAGATTTGCTGTCATTTTTAAGGCGAGATGACTGTGATGGTCTCCGTCAACCTCTATGTGTCTTTCAAGATAATATTTAAAAATTGAAATGCTATCAGGAAAGTTTTTATGAATGTCGTTGACGATTGAAATAAACATTCCCGGGATTAGATCTTCACGACCAAACGTGAAAATTGCTGATTGTAAATAATCTTTATTACTTCCAATAATTTTGAATGTAAAGTCAACAAAATCTCGAGCTTCTTTTGGTGTCTCCGAAGCTTTGAATGCTGTTTGGAAGTCGCCCGTATTTTTTAATACCGTTATAAATTTTTCGATTTGAGAAACATCTGCCCCACATTGTTGCATGGCGTCGAGGTACAGTTCAAAATGACTTTTCCTAGTACCGAAACTGTCAACGTCAGATTCTTCACCAACAACTATTTCATTAATAAGTTGTCTGGTGTCTGCCGAGCCTTTAGGAAACCAAGGAATAGAAGTACAGGTCAAATTGTTTTGTAGCGCCTTTAGTAGGGACATAAAGTCCCAAACTGCAAAGATGTGATGCTGCATAAAAACTTTCAAGTCTTCAATGCCATTTATTGCGGAATAAACTTTATGATTAATAATTTGCTGTCTTAAAGGTTCAGTCGCCTTTTTAAGTCTGTCTAAATGGCCGTTCATATGGTATCTGTATGCTTTGTTTTTATAATTATTGCTGCCGTTTTTTAGTTGGCGAAGTGGCTAAAATTGAAGTACACATTTGCAGATTTGCACAAAAGTTGAATCGGTGGACGGCCGTTAAATTTAGCACAAAAAATGCCATTTTGCCAAACTACTGGTAGCTATGTTAGCTGTTTTTTTGGAGTCTTCTCGTTCTATGTCCTAACAGATTGTCTCTTTAATTGTTTTCTAAAGCATTTTTCTTATGCGCCTCTGCTAGTTTTAAATTATTTATGCGCTTAATACGGCCTTAGATGGTTATAAGTATTGCAGGCGATGGAAATGATTTTTTCGCAACACCATAACCCGAGAACATTTTTCCATGTTTAATTCGTATTTAGCTACTGGATATTCCTGATGGATCGTTAGTCAATACAAAAAACTATTGTTTTAAGAAAATGAACAGTCCTTTTTTATAAAGCACCATTGGCTATCAAAAGGTTTTAACTCGAATTTAACAGGGATTTTATAGGGAAATTTCCGTGTATTGTCCCTGTAAAGTCCCTGTTAAACCCCTGTTAAACCCCTGTTAATTTAAATTCATTAATTCAGCACTTTAGAAAAGATGATTTCAAGGCGGAAAGAAAAATAATAAAGTTTTTTTTGTCAAAACCAGTACAATTAATTTTGTAGCCAGTGGGAGACATCAAAAATTATGCACGTTATTTTTTTTTAAAAACGTACTGATCTAGCAGAATGCCTTTACAAACTACCAATCCATTTTAATTAGTGAAACACCTTGTCTGGGCAAAATTATGTTGACAACTAAAGATCCCGCTTCAACTTTTCGGCTTTCAATCTTCCCAATAGTTTGGAGGGACCCTGATTTTTTAAGTGCTATAATTTGTTTGCTTGTTGGATTTTGCGGGGATCTCATTTTTTTCCAAACTTCGTAGGAGTTGCTATGCTCGTTGTCTATGCGATAATGCGTCAACTTGATAGATTGCACGGGGATGCCTTTTATGTTTATCGAGACAGGCTCGGCGGGGCCCTGTTTATCATCATCATGGTAGTTCCAAACCATTATTGCTGCAGTATTTTTATCTTTTGATGCCAATACACCAATATCGGTTTGTTCGCCTCTAATACTTGAATCTAACACTGTGCTGATTGGATACATACGGTTACTGATGGCCTCTACTCGGCTACCCTGCATTTTGCCAAACATTCTAAATACGTTGAGCACAGGTTTGTCTACACCGTTCGTTGCCAGATCGCGAAAACCATAGAACCAGGGTTGATTTTCGAATTCGAACGCCCATGAAACTGCACCTTTAAAGTTGATGCCATACTGATCTTCGAGCTCATACTTCCTAGCAAAAGAAGCTGCCGTATAACTGGAGTACATGGTTCCGTTCCGATAAGCGTTTGAAGGATTTGTTGCCATCCCGCATGCCGCACAACCTTCGGGATCTGACTCTCCGATAATCAACGGAATATTTTTAGTTTGAGGATACGAAGCCGCAATCTTGAACCCAGCTGCAATATCACGCAATTGCGGAGCCATGTTCATCTGTACAATACCATTTATGACCCTAGGAGAGCCTTTTGCATGGAAAAGTAACGCTTCCATCGGTGATCCAATTTTACCTGTTGCATAATTTGTGCCTACCGTACAATGCTTTATAAACTCATTGAGCCATTTTTGCGCCCCTGAACTAGATGTTCCTGCAATATTTGCTCCCCCGATTTTTGCGGTTGGCAAAGCCCTTTTTAAACCGTCGGCCGCATAATCATATAATTTAAAATATTCTTCCATGGTACCTTTCCAATAACCATTTGGCTCGTTCCATACTTCCCAGTACCAGCTTTCTACTTCCTTTTGCCCATAACGGGCTACACTATGCTTTACCCAGTTATAAACCAGATCGCCCCATTTTTTGTAATCTTTCGGAGGATAGGCCCAACCGGTGAATATGTCACTGTAATTATCACCCGGTTTCCAATGGTGTTTATATGGCTTGGGGTGCGTAGATAGCGCTTCGGGCATAAAACCGATCTGAGCGAGTGGCTTCATGCCACGTTTAATATAGGTATCAAAAATGCTGTCGATAATCTTCCAGTCGTAAATTGGGTTGCCATCCGCATCTTCGGTGTAGGCATTGGTTGAGCCCCATTTCAACGCGGCAACACCATCCCCCGTAACCAATAGGCTATGCGTGCGGACGAAAACGGGAACATAACTTAGCGCAGATAATTCGGAAAGCAATTTTTTGCCGTCTTTCATATACGTATAATTGGGTTCATCATACCCAAACCATGCCCATACAGGTTTCATTGGAGCTTTTTCCTTAGCAAGATTCACGTAGATCTTTGCTTTATTTATTGTCGTATTTTGGGCAACAACAACGCTCGATAACATCATTACTAAAGAAAGCAATCCCAAATAATTTATTGATTTTAACATGTGATAGGTATTAAAGAGTTGGTTATATTTAAGATAATCTAATCATTACTTTGGCATTAGTCGCGAATATTATTTATCCAATCCTTCGCACATAAGCTTCATCGGTACTATTTCATAAAGCTACATGTAAAACTGCCCATCAAGAAAAGATATTATTGAAAACGTATTTTAGCAGGAATCAATAGAGCGTTGCAAAAAGTAAATATTCAATTGAAGGTTGCGAGACAAGTTTTTATTCATAGCTCCAAGCGCCGACTACCAATGTGTTTTTCATTTTGCAATTTAATTAGTTCAAAATTAGACAAGTGTTGTGTGGTTAATTCAACCTAATCTCACTTACCACACTTTTTTTAAGGGAATGGATTTATATCCCTTCAGCTTTTGCCGTGTGAAAAATCGAACTAACTTTACAATCGTCATCTTTGTGATTATGAACGAATAAATAAATTGTCTATTTCGGTTTAAAAAGCTAAATGTACAACAAATTGAATTGGTTAAAAGCAAAGCGAAATCTCTAGAATTGAAAAAGACGAATATGTTTCTGAAGCTGGGAAAATACCCAAACGAGTTGCCTTTATTAACAGCGGGATTTTGCGCGTTTGCTTTTACGACAGAAAAAGTGAAGAAAATAAAAAATATTTTATAGGTGAAAATAACTTTGCTGTAGACTTAACAGTTTTACTAAAAAATTTCATCTTCAAAATATGTACAGGGGGTAATTGACTGTTCATTTTCAATTTTTTCGATTGAAACACCGCCAAATCATCATTAAGTAGAACAAGAAAAAACTATGAGAAAAATATTAAATGAAAATCTTCCTGTCCTAGTTGAACATTGGGCAGGTAATCCGCTTGATGGGGACGGAAGATATAAGAACCTACATGAGAAAAGTGAAAAAACGTATAAAGATTTGTTCAAATGGCAGTTGGATAAAAATGTGTTTAAGAATCAGAAGAAAAACCAAAGAACAAATGTTGAAGTAATTAAAACTAACGATTTTCTACATGATAAGCAAGATGGATTCACTTGGTTTGGGCATGCAACTTTTGTATTTACGTTGAATGAAAAAAACATTATTATCGACCCTTTATTCGGCAATATAGGACCTTTGAAAAGGTATACCGAATTACCTTGTACTTCAGAGGATTTAGTCGACATTGATATTATTCTGTTATCACACAACCACCGTGACCATTTAGACGAGAAAAGCGTTAAACAATTGTGTAATCGAAACCCCAAAGCGGTAATTTACACAACCCTTGGTATATCGGACTTATTGCGCAATTGGTCTATTAAAAATGAAATCATCGAAGCTGGATGGTATCAGCAATATGAAGAGATTGCCGGGATTACTATTTCTCTACTGCCAAGTAAGCACTGGAGCAGAAGAGGACTTTTCGACCTGAATGAGATGCTTTGGGGCGGCTTTATGATTCAGACAGCGAATCATTGTCTATATTTTGCAGGCGACAGCGGTATTGACGCCCACTTTAGCCAAATAGGGAAATTATTTCCTGAAATAGATTACGCATTTATCGGCATTGGGGCCTACGAGCCGAATTGGTTTATGCGAGATTCTCACACCAATCCGGCGGAATCCTTGGAATGTCTTAATATGCTAAATGCAAAAAAACTTTTCCCTATGCATTATGGCACTTTTGATCTAAGCGACGAGCCTATTTTTCTTCCTAAAGAAAATTTGCAGAAAATTGCGAGCGAAGAAAAGTTAGATAACGTACTATTTGGAACTATAGGAAAGAAAGTGCTTCTGTAATTTGTGAAATGGAAAAATCGCAAAAGATGAACAATTCATATTAACTTCCAGAAAGATTTAAGGCGGCAAGAAAGCGATTAGAAAAATCTAGGAAAAAACTGGACACCAATATCTTAAATGTTTACAACTTGATCTTGCTTCACTAAAATCTATTCTGCACTTTGTTAAAGTATTCGCTAAAGAAAAACACGATTCGATTGTCACCTTTATACACAACGCAGGCGTGCAAAATATTGGCAAAACAATATACGACTCATGGGTTTGAAATAAATTTGTCTACCAATCATTTAAGATTTTTTTTGTAATTACACAATTGATGCTCCTTTCCTTTGGCAAAACGGAAGTATTGCATTTACTGCGAGTGATACACATGATGCCGCTAAAAAAACGGGGATGGAAACGCATATTTATACCAACGCCGCAGTTTTCGGCTATCCTGAAACAACAGCTATCGAGAAACAAAACATTGTTGGGCAGGACAGATACCTAACCCATGTGCGTAATTTTTTAAAAACCAAGTTCCATCAACAAGTCTTCGAGGTCAATTGCTTTAGTAAACATCTGTATTCCACCATCAGGGTTATAGGGCCAAAGTTCACGTGGCCTGTCCCAATAAAGTTCTACACCATTGCCATCTGGATCATCTAAATAAATGGCCTCAGATACTCCGTGGTCGCTTGCACCGCTGAGCGGATAATGTGCTTTTAGTAAACGATCATAAATTACTGCAAGGTCTTTCCTTGTGGGATAAACTATCGCAGTATGATATAATCCCACACTATTTTCTGGCGCTGGCGGCAAACCTTTGCTATGCCAGGTATTTAAACCAATATGGTGGTGGTAGCCGCCGGCAGATATAAATGCCGCTTGATCTCCATACAGTGCCATTACTTCAAAACCTAGTAAGTCTATGTAAAAAGCAAGCGAGCGATCTATATCTGCTACTTTTAAATGAACGTGCCCAATCCGGGTATTTGCAGGCACTTTGTAATCGTTTTTCATATCAAACTAAATTTTACGAATTTCCTTTTCTAATTTTAAGCACCAGTTTGCCCCGAACGTGCCAAGTTTCACTTTCGCGATGTGCCTCTACAACTTATGCTAATGGATACACTTTCCTGATGTTTTCTTTTACTTTACTTTTGATACTATTTTCACATAATCTTTCATTTTTTGCGCTTTTAAATTTCGATTGAGCTGTTCTTTATTTTTGATAGTGAGGTCCTATTTTTTTTCAGATAATATTGGCATTTTATGAATGAACTCCTTTTTATCTAAATGGTCAATCATAAATTTTGCTAATTGTTTTCGGCTTATGCTAAATGGTGAAGGTGTTTTATTGTAACTGATAACCAATTGCCCCAATGTTTCCTTATTATTTAGGGCAACAGGCCTTGCAATAGTCCAATTAAGATTTGAGTTCAACAGTAATTGTTCCTGCTTATCGTGGTCTGCAAATACAATTTTGAAATTGGAAATTTTAATAAATAACCTCATAAACCAAGGCGCATACCGAAATGAATTACCAACACCAATAGACGAAAGTGAGATGATACGTTCTATACCATATTCCCGCATACATTCTATACTATTGTAAATGCTCTTCTCGATCGTATGTGGCGGGTCTATCTTCCTGAATGACATACTTTCTTTTTCTGGAAGGGCGCTTAAAAGGCTAATGACATAATCGCAATTTTTCATTGCATTCCTTACATCTCCAATGTTGGTAGGTAATCCTTTTATTATGGTTAGTTTTTCTGATTGTAAACTTATTTTATCGGGATTACGGACGAGTGCTGTTACTTCATAGCCTTGTGCTATTGCATATTCCAATGCTAATCCCCCGGTTCGTCCCGTTGCTCCATACATTAAAATTCTTTTCATTTTTTTATTTAGAAGGTTGCTGTTAGAGAATTCAATTCTTGTCGATGTTGGTTTGCGGTCGCCGGGATACGCTTGTTTTACTTATTTTAAACGATAGCTTACAAAGGCAATTCTTTTACTGTCTGGAGACCATGATGGGACATTTATACTGCCCTGTCCACCAAAAAATTTTGCCATTATTTTTATTTTCTTTGTCTTGAGATTCATCAGCCTCAGCATCACATTTTTGTTGGGCGGGTGCGAACCTGCGGGCACCTCTGTGCCAAAAGTTATATAAACTATCCACTTGCCATCTGGAGAGGGGTGGGCAAACCAGTCGTTGTATTTATCTTTGGTTACCTGCTCTTGGTCGCTACCGTCTGATTTCATGCGCCAAATTTGCATGGTATCAGTACGGGCAGAATTGAAATAGATATATTTTCCGTCGGGTGAATATTCTGGGCCATCGTCTAGCGGTTCGGCATCTGTCAACCGGGTTTCTTTGCCGCCCTCTACTGGAATGGTATAGACATCAAAATTACCGTTACGTTCTGCACAGTATGCCAAAGTCTTGCCGTTAGGAGACCAACCGTGCCAGTAGGATGGGCCAGAGGTGGTAATTTTTTTTGGCGTTCCACCATCAATTGGAACAGTGTAAACCAACGAACCCATTCCTTTTGTATCGTTGCTTATAGCCATTGTTTTACCGTCTGCAGAAATGCCGTGATCGTTGTTAATTCTGTTGGCAAATCCAGTATCCATTTTTTCCGGAGTTCCTCCCTCAATCGGAATTTTATAGAGCGAGCCACCGCTGTTATAGATTAGCGTCTTGCCATCGCGTGTCCAATTGGGCGCTTCAATATGTGTATCAGTTTGATAGATTACCGTTCTATCCAAAGTGGAAACAGATATGATTTCTAGGGTACAATCAACTTCTTGCTTTGTTGAATTAAACTTCTTGTCATCGCTGTCAATTGCATTACTGCTAAATTTGATGGTATTTACAACGTCGCCGTCTGCTTTGAAAGTTTTACGACTTTGTGAATATCCAGCCTTTGCCATCATCAAGATTGTAATCGATAAATAAATTGCCCAGAGTTTTACTTTCATTGCTTATGAGTTTAAGGTTACAGTTGTTTTGCTTGTTGTGCCAGAAATTCAAGGCCGGTTATTTTTTGCGCGGTATCCCAAAGTTTCTCAGCTACTTTTTCAATCATTACATTTTCTTGAAGGTTGGCCAAAGTTGGATAACCTCTCAATCCATTATCTTCAGGTTCGTACATATTTCCTCCGCTTGCTTGTTCAGAAACTGCTAGATATTACACCGATAAGCACCTTGCCAAGGCTCCATAAATACTTCATAGCCTTGTTCTATTGCATATTCCAATGCCAATTCCCCGGTTCGTTTTGTGGGCCCGTACATTAAAATTCTTTTCTGTTTATCTGCTAGCGAACTATTCCTGTAATTTTTATTCTATTTCAAATATTCCATATCCTCGACAGTCAGGTTGATATCTACTGCCTTTATATTTTCTTTGAAATGTGCTAACGAAGAGGTTCCCGGGATGGGCAATAACCATGGTGAGTGGTGCAGCAGCCATGCAATATTTATCTGCGCTTCGGTTGTCTCATATTTCTTCGCAATTTCCGCTATCCTCATGTCTTTTTTTTGATTGGCTGTTTCCAGCGAAAAAAATGGAATAAGCGGAATTTCATTTTCCTCACACAGGTGCAATACCTCTTCGCCGCCACGCGTATCGCCATGTGCGCCAGACATATCTCCGCGTTGCGCATGCCCAAAAAGATTTTCGACGCTGGCTATTTCTCCCATGGACATCGCAATTTCAAGTTCTTTGCGGTTCACGTTACTCACGCCTACATGCAAGATTTTTCCCTCCCGTTGCATGGCAAACATCGCTTCCAATGATTCTTCCAAACCCTTATCGCCATGCATCACCCTGAAATGAACAAGGCTTATCTGTTCCAACTTTAGCGTTCGCAAATTGTTTTCAATGCTTTGGCGCAGTTCCAATGGCTTGTTGTATGGAATCCAGCTTTTATCCGATTTTCGTGTGGCACCTACTTTGGTGCAGATCACCAGGTCTTCATTGTATGGATACAAGGCTTCTGCAATTAGGCGGTTTGTTACATCTTCACCATAATAATCTGCCGTGTCTATAAAATTGATGCCTTGTTTTGCTGTTTCGCGTAATATTTCTAGAGCTTCATCCCGCTTTGAGGGTTCGCCCCAAATGCCTTCGCCTGTTAGCCGCATTGTACCATAGCCTACACGGTTTACTGTTAACGGATGATTACTTCTGCCCGCTATTGTAATTGTTTGTTGTAAGTTCATTTTATTGTGTATTAAATATTTTCTTTCATTTCATTTTCATTCTTCGATGAAAACTTACTGCAGTCATTTTAGCAAGAATTCTAAAATTAGGAAAAATGGTATGCCTTCAACCTGTTCATTTTTTAAAAAGTTGGTTGTTGCGCCATTAACATCTGTCAGCAAAATCTGTATTTTGGGTCGAAAACACCTAGGTTCTCAATGATTTTTTTTTAAAAAACTCGTTCTTTCCATTTTAGCTTCTGGCAAGGCCGCTTAAGATTAAACGAGATTTAATTTCAAATAACGTATAATGTTCTCTTTTTTTCTTTAGCGAAATAAACCTTGAAATTACTATTGTAAAAAAAATTAATAGCATTCATTTTAGGGTTAAAGTCTCTAACATGTTTTCTTGAGTATTGTATTCATTAGAAGTTTCGCTACAAGTTTGCCAGGAAAATTTTTGCAATAGCTCAATCTCTTCTGCTAATACTTTTTCTATTCTAACGCCTTGCATAATTTTAAGTCTTATTAGCAAGCAATAGTACAAGACCATTGTGCCAGTTGCTCTATTTTTATTGAGCATTTAGGGATTGGTAGCCCATACGTTCACTTCTGGAATAAATCCAATATCGTTTAATTGCAACATAGAAACCATAACCTGTGCAATTTCTAATCCCTTTAACTTTTTTTCTGCATTAGCAGACACGTATCCGAGTTTTTGGATAAAAGGCGTTACCACTTCGCTCGGGTTTACTTGCATCACTCTCACATTATGCTTACGCAATTCTGCCCGCCAACACATGGTTAAACCCGTAATTGCTGCTTTGCTAGAAACATAAGCTGAACCATTCGCAAACCCACTTACGGCGCCCATTGAAGAAATGTTTATAATATTTCCGGTATTTTTTTGAATGAAATGCTTTGCTGCCTTCTGCCCGCACATAAAAACACTTTTTGTGTTTACGTCCCAGATGCGGGAAAAATCTTCAATTGTTGTTTCAACTAAAGATCCCATAAATCCGACTCCAGCATTGTTTATCAGGACATTCAAATCGCCCATTTTCTCAAAGGCAAAGTCGAAGAGACTTTCCACATCTTTTCCTTTCGAGACGTCTGCCACTATTCCGAAAATATTTAATTCGGTGGTCACTTCTTTTACCATTTTCTCATCACGACCACAAATTACTACCTCTGCGCCATTCTCTTTTAGCAGCTTTGCAGTTTCATACCCAATTCCAGAAGTTCCACCGGTGACAATCACTTTTGCTGTTTGTAAATTCATTTTTTTTAAATTTCTATTAATTTATTAGATGATGAAGGAAACGTAAAATAACTAAAGCGTTTCAATATCTTCAACGAAGCGGTAATGTACATCGTTCTTAATATTTTATCGTGAGAAGTTACTATGTCTTTAATGTTGATAAGTTTGATGTCGGCAATAATGTTGTATTCTGAGTAAAAAATGTTAAGTTTTTTTTGTTTCGGAAAGGTGCCATTAAAATCGTTAGCGCACCTCTCATTTCGGCTATTTTTGTGTATTCTATGATAAAAAGCAAATAATTAAGCGGCAAATTTAAAAGTATCTATAAAAGGATTACCTCTGTTGATTACTGCAAATACTCGGCTAATC